>JAOTUR010000020.1 GCA_029863805.1 Candidatus Krumholzibacteriia bacterium
TCCGCAGCCGACCGTTGGTTCCGTACCCTATGTATCCGCTGCTTTGTATACGGCTAACGAAACCTGGTCGCCGTGGCTCCCCAACCTCGGCTCGGGTTATGAATACCGTCTGAGGTTTCTCGCCTACCGCGACCTGCCGTTGGACAACCTGGTTTTTTACGTCTGGCGTGTTCGTTCATGGTCGTCCGGCGCGCCGGGACCCTGGCGCGATCGTGACATGGTTTACTATGGGAGTGGCAAGGACTGGATTCGTGTCGACCATACTATCGGCGATCTCATCGATCCGGCAGCCGATTCGATCCAGGTCGCGCTCGGTGTCTGGGACATGTGCGCTGCGTGGTGTGGACTGTACGGTAGCGGCACGTGTCACAGCCACGCACCGCTCTTTGATGAGGCTCGCGTCCTGCGTGTCGATATTTCGGTCCCGCAGTACGGTGTCCGTCACATCGATCTTTTCCAGGACAACTTCTCCGAAGACGGAACGCTGATCGGTACCGCGAGGGCTGATGCCGCGATCGATATCTTGCCGCCTGCGAACCCGGCCATTCTGCCGGGTGACTCGGTCACGATCGCTGTGAGTCCGGTTCAAGACCATGCGGGCCCCGGCAGTGGTCCGGCGGTTTACCTCTACGCCAATGTAGACAATCGTGGCCCGGGTAAACCGGTACTGACCGGAGCGCAGATGCAGTCGTCGGACACGCGCCCGGCGATCGGCGCGCGTTTTCCGCTGGTTGGGACCTTCACCGACATGGGGGGCACCACCTGGCAGCAATTCCAGATGGATACAGTCTTCACGTCGGCCGGTGCTGCTCTTGAAGATCGCTACTGTGTCGACTTAAACGATGCCCTTTTTGTTCCGGGTGATACCATTCGCTACTACTTCGGTGCGGTGGCTCCGGGTGGTGCGAGGAGCTACTTTTCAAGGACACTCAACGGCCAGGGCGCGGGTACGGTATTTCAGGACATCGAAGAAGTCGCGTCAACCCCGATGGAGTTTACGATTCTTCCGGCCGGTGGATACAACCGAGGTGGAGACATTCTTATGGTCGATGATGCGGACGATCGAGGTGGCCCCGCGCAGTTGTACTTCGACAGCGCTCTCGAGCTGTTTGGAGAACTGGAGTTGGTCGACCGCTACGATGTTCTGGGACCGTCCTCCGGTGCCGGCAACAGTCTCGCGTCGCGTGTTGCCAGTACGTCGCAGATTATCATACCCTACCGGAAGATCATTTGGAACTCGGGTAACCTCTCCAGTGCTACTCTGGGCGACGGCAGCGGCGACCCCGAAAAGTCAGACGACTACTGTCTTCTTCTTTCATTTCTGGATACTCACCCCAACAATCCAGGACTGTACCTGTCCGGTGACGATATCGCCCAAGAATGGGCAAACTCGCTCGCGTTGTGCGCGACCGAACTGCGTGCACTATACATGAACTTCAACGTGCTCGGTGGCGATCACAACGACGCGGGCGAGGCCGTTGCACCGTGTATCACGGCCAGCCCAACGTCGACGATCTTTGCGCACGCCGGTGTTCCTGACCAGCTGGTGGCCTACGGTGGCTGCTTGCCCACAAACGACTTTGACGTGCTGGAGGCCCAAGGGCTATCCGTCGTCGAGTACCCGTGGCCGAGTATTTCTGGTGGCGCCGCCGTCATTAGCCAGACGATGACAAACTCGGTCGCCACCACGGCGAGGGTCGTCATGTCCGGATTTGCGTACAACTACATCCGCGCTTGCGTGGACGAATTCCCGAACCCGCGCACGGAGTTCCTGCGGGATATTTTGCTCTTCCTGCAGAACACGGTGGGTGAGCCAACCGGTATCGATCCTGGTGGGCCGCAGTACGTAAACTCGCTCGACAACAACTATCCGAACCCGTTCAACCCGGTGACGACCATAAAGTACAGCATCAAGGAGCGTGCTCAGGTGTCGTTGAAGATTTACAACGCGGCCGGACAGTTGGTGAAGATACTGATAGACGAGGTGCAGTCCCCCGATCGGGTAGCGCCCGTGAGTTGGGATGGTCGGAACGATGCCGGTCAGATCGTGTCGAGTGGCGTATACTTCTACAAGCTGGTGACCAAGAACTTCTCGAAGACGAAGAAGATGGTTTATCTCAAATGAACGCCCAACTAAGCGGCGCGTTGTTCTACATGCTTATACTGGACTAAGGAGAGTGAAGCAGATAAGAGGCGGCGCAATGCGACCGCGTCCCGTTCCGGATGCGGCCGGCAGAGTCAACTCAATGTGTTCAGCCTGTGAAACACCCAGGCCACTAGAATAAAGAAAACACCCGCGACCATGAGAACGACATCGAGCGTGAGGGCAACGGATCCGAGGGACCAAGTTATCGACCTTAGATCTATCGGCATGCGGATGTGCTGGAAATGACTCGCTGCACCGGCCAAAAACATCCCCAAGCCGAGCAGGAATATGACGAGACGAATCATCGGGTCATCTCACCCCCCTCCGACGACGCCAGGCTCTGCTGCCCCGTCCTCTATCGCACGTCCGCCGATTCAAAATGATGCGCTAGATCCAGCCAAAGCGAAGCAGCGTCTTATTGGCTTTCAGCGCAAACAAAGCCCCTAGTGCAATAAGTAAGATGGTGATAACAGGCTTGAAAGAACCGTAAACCTGTAGCCCCAAGACTATACTCGTGATTACGAAAAAGAGACACAGGGTCGCCATCCACTTCCTTCGAACGCGATAGAGTTTTAGTCGACCAGCCAGATCTTTTGGTAGCTCAGACCCCGCCTTCAAATTGAGGAAAATTGATTCGATCCTGGGCTGTAACTTGAAGTGGACATACGACAGCAACGCCATCAAGACCGCAAGCAAAACCACTTTCGCAGCAACGACCCAATTCGACCAAAGGGAACCCAACCCCAAGGGACCAGTGATGACGAGCATCACGCCAGTGACTAACACCGTGGATTGAAAAACAAAACATCTGTGTGCGCCGTTCTTTATAATATTCTCCATGTACCGGTCCGCATCGTAATTAAACGATTTACTCAATGAGGCCCGTTCATTCACTACAATCAGATTAAAAAGCGGTACGGACATGAACACAAAGCTCATAACGTGCGCAAATCTAAGGATATCATAGACGGTGTCCATTCGATCCTCCATCTCGCTTCATCGACTTAATGGCGGGAACGGCCTAGTATCATGGCGCTCTGCTGCCAGACGGCTGGTCCATCACCCCAATGTCAACGACGCCACGCTGGGATTCTTCAATGCTGTCGAATCCGGATGGAGCACCTAATAGGTCGCCAGCTAGCACCACGACATCGGCACCCTTCTCGGTTGCAACTCCGACCAGCCACTTGTAAATCTCGTGGTCGCCGTGCAAATCTGCCGAAGCGAGTAGTCTCATATTGTTCCCGGCTGTCTAACGGTTAAAGCATCAGCTGCGGAGCGGCTTGGCAAGCCGTCATCTGCATGCGCGAGTTAGGCCGCTTCATCTACTTTCTATAAACAAACGCCATACCCTCGTTGTCCATGATGAAGGTATTGCCTTGGATGGTTCCGACTGTTTTGCCAGCGCCCTCCCACTGCATGGTCAGCTTTGAACCATCCTTCGTGTATGTTGCGGTGACCTCGCGTACGACTTCCGCCCCCGACGGAGGAACAAAAACCGTTTTACCGCTGCATGTCCCATCAGCGTTGATGGTGAGAGTGCCCGAGCGCACCTGCAGCGTAACGCCTTCGTGAGAAATGCTCGTTGGCACAAGTTCGCCGTTAACGGAGATCAGGGCATATACGCCCAGAAAGCCAGCGCCGTTAGGAGCGATTTGCTGTCTGTTGCATGAACACACAACAAGCCCAACGGCTAAAATCAGGCAGAGCGTAAAAGCTGTAGTAAACTGCCTATTCATTTCAGCGCCCCCCAATTGGGTAGACTCGATTGCCACCCAGGATCAAGTAAAAGTGGTACAGAAAGTTGCCGTAAAGCGGGTTACCGACATTTCCAGGATTGTACTCGTGTCCATGTTGCATTAGAAGTTCAAACAGTCGAGGAAAAAGCGGTTTTGCCGGCGTGATGAGCCTGATCAGAGTTGGATATTCAGCGATTTGAGGTGGAATTCTCCAGGTCGAGCAGGTGTTTTTTTCGCCACAAGCCTCCGCCGTACCCACATAGACTTCCGTCGGCACGAACCACCCGGTGACAAGGAATCACAATGGCAAGTCGGTTATCTCCATTCGCTCTGCCGACCGCCCGCTGCGCATTCGGTTTGCCGATGTGGCGAGCAAGCTGCTCGTAGGTCCAGGTGCATCCGTAAGGGATCTTTTGCAGGCTTTGCCAAACCGCACGCTGAAATTCACTGCCAGGGATCACCATGTCGATGCTGAACGCTTTGAGCGTCCCCGCGAAATAATCTTCCAACTGATCATTCAATCTCGACAGGTGATCGTTATTTCCCGGCACGAATCTGTAGCCGAGCCATTTGCGCAGGCGCTTGATTTGTGTTTCTAGCATTCTCCGATCGCTGAACTCCAGCAGGCATACCCCCTTCTCGGTGGCGCCGGCAATCATTGGGCCCAGTGGAGTAAGGAAACGAGTCGTCACCACGCAGGTCGCCGCCTCGCTTTTGCCCGGTGTGGTGCCGAATGCCCGCTCGAAAGCATCCCGAAACCCGCTGAGTGATTCGTATCCATGATCGAAGGCAGTCATGATCTGGTTGGAACCGCTGCGGATCCGCTCGAATGCCCGCCCCAAACGGCGAGCCCGGTGAAAGGCATGGAACGTCATACCGTAGTGAGTGCGGAACCATCTTCTTGCTCGGCTAGGATCAATACTCATTCCCCGCAAGTCCGCATCCGTCCATCTCTTGCCGGGATCGCGGTTCACCATGTCAATGAGCTCCCGCAGCCACGGTGGTACGGCCCCGTTAGGCTCCATCGGCCGGCAGCGCTTGCAAGCCCGGTAGCCAGCGGACAGTGCCTCCCGCACGGATGGGAAAAATTCGACGTTTTCTTCTTTTGGCTTCCGTGCGGGGCACGTTGGACGGCAGAAAATGCCTGTGGTTTTGACACCGACGACAAAGAGGCGGTCGTAGGTGCTGTCCTTGTTCTGCAGAGCCTCGTACATCTCACGCTTTGATATGGGCATCGTGTGTTGCATGCCTCCAATGTATGGGCATTGCCAAAACGGTTCTACCGAAAACTGAACATCGAATTGTTTTCATTCCCAAAAGTCATCAACGCAATCTGGATTCTCGATACCCGCCGCGGTGCGAAGCGAGAAAGCCAACGCGCATCCCTTTCACTCCCGCTGCGGGAGTGCTTGTGCGGCGCGGGCTATCAAGAGAGAGTAAGAGCTCTTGTCCATGAAGCGGACACGTGGCAAGACGGGCTCATGGCTCCAAACCGACGCCGTTTTGAAGACATTGGGGTCTGCAATACCCGTGGCTCCGAGGTGTCAAACAATGTTGACACTCGACCGCTCCGGCGCGGTGAATCGCCAGCAAACGGCTGCAAAATCGTTTACAATATGGTATTATTCACGATACGAAGGAAACCCTAGGCACCACCGCTTTCCCTGCCAAATGCCCGTCGACAACCGTGCGCCGCGGGCTTCCTCGCCCCTCGCTTTGACCAGACACCCGTTGCACACAGCTTCCCGAAGCGACTTTCGAAACACTGCCATGACGTGGATCGGCAAAACCATCTCGCATTATCGCATCACCGACCGCCTCGGTGTCGGCGCCATGGGGGTCGTCTACAAGGCCGAGGACACCAGGCTCGGGCGACCGGTCGCCCTGAAATTTTTGCCCGAGGACCGCATCCGGGACGATACGGCGCAGAAGCGATTTCTTCGCGAGGCACAGGCGTCCGCTTCGATCGATCACCCAAACGTCTGTCACGTCTACGAGATCGAAGAGAGCCCGGAAGGCGAGACGTTTATCGTCATGGCCTACTGCGACGGTCAAACGGTCCGCGAACGGATCGATAGTGAACAGATTCCCGTCGTCGACGCGCTCGACATCGCAGCGGGTGTGGCGAATGGTCTGGCGCATGCCCACGCCAGGAAGATCGTCCATCGCGACCTAAAACCCGGCAATCTGATGCTCACTGCCGACGGTACGGTCAAGATCGTCGACTTTGGCATCGCCATGCTGACCGATCGCACGCGCCTGACACGAAGCGGCATGACATTGGGGACCCTCATCTACATGTCGCCCGAACAGGCGTACGGCAAGGAAGTCGATGCGCGTTCGGACATCTTCTCGCTCGGTGTGGTGTTGTACGAACTGCTGGCAGGAAGCCCGCCGTTCTCTCACAAGAGTGAAGCCGCGGTGCTGCGCATGATTACCGATGAACCGCACGCACCCATCAGGGAACTTAGAGCCGCCACCCCCGAGGCGGTTGAAAAGATAATCGACCGGGCGCTTGCCAAGGACCCCGCCGATCGTTACCAGAGCGCCGACGAGCTGCGAGACGACCTGTATACCGTCCTGCGCGAGATTGCACCCGAGCGCGTCATCCCCCACCCCTCTCCAACACCACTCTCACTAAAATACATCCTTCGACGCCACCGCAAGCCGCTGCTGGCGGCAGCCGTTGCGGTGACTTTGCTTGCCGTGGGCATCTGGCAGCGGGATCCGATCCTCGAATGGCTGGGGATAGGCGGACCGGTGCGGCTGCAGAGTATCGCTGTCGTGCCGATGACAGACGGGGGTCCTGAGCAACAAGTCCTGGTGGCTGGGTTCGCGCGTGATGTGACCGATAGAATCCGTCGTCTGACCTACAATGACCGTTCACTATGGGCGGTGCCGGCAGATCAGATATGGCGCCACGGGGTAAAAACGCCTGAAGACGCACCGGGGCTGGTCGCTGCAACCCGGGCAGTGACGGTTCGCGCGCTGCCGCTGTCAGACAAGACGGCGATCGAGCTCGAGCGCTACGATGTGGGATCGTCGCCCGTGTCTATCGGCAAAATCCGATTGGCGATCGATGAGGAGCTGGATAGCGGCTCGATCGACAGCGATCTCGCATCGCTGCTATCGATCGAGTACGGCGAGGTGCGAGCCGCCGGCTACACCAAAAACGGCTATGCGTACCGCGCCTATCTTACCGGACAGGGACACCTGGCTTCCCAATCGCCGGCCGTGGATGCTGCCATCGCGGCGCTGGAGGAGGCTGTTACCAACGACTCTTCGTTTGCACGGGCCCACGCCACCTTGGGCGAAGCGTATCGTCTCAAGTCAGCCGAGTTACCGGGCGGCGACTGGACGGAAAAAGCGAGGAGAGCCTGTGAGAGCGCGTTGCAGGCTCACCCCGATGAGCCCGACGTGCACGTTACAATGGGTAGACTACAGTTCGCGCAACAGGACGCAACCGCCGCGATCGCATCCTTCGAGGCCGCGCTCGAGGTCGATGGGCGCCACCCCGAGGCCCTCAACCAACTCGGTTATGTCTACGCGCAGACGGGCGAGGCCAACAGCGCAGAGGCCATCTACACCCGAGCGACCGAGTCAAACCCCGCCAATATCACGGCCCACGAAGTGCTCGCATTCTTCTACTACTCGCAGACGCGCTATCAGGAGGCCATCGCCCAGTGGCTACCGATCGCGGAACGGGCCCCGGACTATGGCCAGACCTACAACTATCTCGGCGCGTGCTATTTCTCGCTGAGCTGTTGGGACCAGGCAACAGCGATGTTCGAGAAATCGTTCAATCTTGGGCGGAATTACCTCGCGTGTGCAAACCTGGGGCTCCTCTATTACCTGCAACAGCGTTTCACCGACGCCGCGGGCATGTACGAATGGATGTCAGAGTCCGTGCCGGGGTGGTACCTGGCGTCGGGTAATCTGGCCGATGCGAAATACTGGATTCCTGGCGAGCGCGAGCGTGCCATCGAGCTCTATAAGGACGCCGCAAAACTTGCCGAGGCCGATCGCGCCAAGAAACCCGACGATGCTCATCTACTCACGATGTTGGCCGGTTACTACGCTATGATCGACAAGCCCGACACCGCGTCGACGCTCCTCGATAGGGCCCTCGCTGTCATGCCCGACGACGCGTTGACACAATACCAGGCGGCGGTGGTCAGCGAGGTCCTGGGAGAGCGCGAGAAAGCGTTGATTCATCTAGGTCGCTGCGTCGATCTCGACTATTCGCTGCGCCAGATCGAGAGCGAACGGTTCCTCGCCGATCTGCGGGAGGACCCAAGGTACCAGTTGTTGCGCCAAGGCGTCGACCGAGAGGAGGAACGTTGTGAGATTACAGACTAGTCGTCTTAAGAAGTCGAAGATCCGAAACGTGTACCGCTTTGGTCTCGTTGTGGCCGTGGCCGCACTGGCGGGCTATGGGTCAGCCAACTTTCTGACCGCACAACCACCAAAACCAGATGAAGAACCCACTGCCACTCCCAGTCTGCTGCACATCCTTGGAGTGTCGGTCAATGACGCGGTTCAAGATCTCCTTTTGCGCGAGGCGCTCGCAAAGGCAAAAACGGACCCGGTGTTGCGACACTACATGCGGCCATCCGACCAGCGCGCCCCCGGCATCGCCCCCCTCTTGATACGAAATCCGAAGCTGGAAGAGGTGCCCACCGAAGCGCTGGTGGACGGGGTGAACCACGCACGAGCCAAAACGACCAAGCCGAGATTCAAGCACGTCCGCGACGTCACCTCGAGCGTCGCGCGTGAACAAGCCAGATCGGTATGCGCCATCATAGACCAGAGTGGGGTGCGCCCGGACACCATCGAGGGGGTGAGAGGCTGGCACGTAAAAACCACAAAGTTAAGAGATAAGTACGACTTCTGCAAAAAGGACGACTTCTACGAACAGCCCGTTGCCGCGGGAATCGAAGGTACGGCGTTCTTGGTAACGAGGCATCTTGTAGCGACGGCCGGTCACCTGGCCCGGTGCGATCCCACCCAGTTGTATTTCGTTTTTGACTTCATGCTAAAAGAGGATGAGGACGCTCTCCCCGTGGAAACCTTCGAGGGAAAGGCTGGTGTTTTCTATGATGAGAGCCGTGTACGGCGAGGCGTGTGCCTGAAGGGGTTCCTCCAGGACAGTCGGGGCTCGGATTGGGCCATCTTCAACCTGGATAAACCCATCGATCGCCCTCCTGTCACACGCACGACGGTGGCGGTGGGAGCTCGCGAGCGGCTGTATTCGCTGGGCCACCCCTTCGGCTTGCCCATGCAATATGTCGAAGGACGGGTCACCGAGAATGACGTGACCGACGTGTTCTTCATGACCGATTTGGATACGTACCCGCACCACTCGGGAGCGCCGGTTTTCAACGGCGGGGATAAGGCGGTGGGCATACATCGCGCGGGATCTCGAGACAAAATCATCGCTGGCGAGGGGTGTCGGTTCGTAAACCTGTACGCCACCGGGACGTCCAGCTCCAAAGAGGTCCGCATAGACGAGATTGCTTTCTTGCTGATCGGCGAGGAGGCCTTAATCACGGCCAAAGGCGTGACCGGTTTTATTCGTGTTTCCCGTGGCGGCGAGGTGAAGCACATGACCATCGATTCCGGCGCCTCGGAGGCAATCCCGGTCGGGAGCGGTACCAGCGTGCGGCTTCTAACCTGTAGCTGGAAGGACGAAGACAGACTCTGCGAAGTGATGGAGGAGCACGCTGTCAAGCCTGGCGAAAAGTGGGAGATTCGCCGGAGCACGACGGAGAACACGGGCGTTACCATGTTAAGACTGTAGACGTAGCCTCGGACCCCAAAACCGGGAGGTAGACATGACCAGAGCAATTCGTTTTATCGTCGTTATCGCTGTGCTCGCGCTTGCTGCGCTTCCAGCCATGCCGGAGCCACCGCCCGACAACCAGAAATACGTGAAATGCCGGATCGCCAAAAACTTCACCGCGTTGGTTGTAAAACCGGTCGGGGACGACTACACGATCACGTGCCAGAACATGACGCCCGCGCGGCTGGTTGTCGTCCACCCCGGTGATTATATTTCCTGGGAAAACAGGCTCGCCAAAGACGACACCTTGGATTTTGCTCTGAACGACAAACGGCTGTTTCGCCAGAACGTCAACGCCATCTCGGTGGCCAAGGAAAACTGGTCAGTCGCCCAGATCTGGAAAGACGCCGCGCCGGGTACGACCCAGTACGGGGTGAGAGGTCGCAAATACGGAGAGCACCCTGGCCCTGGCATCATCGTTTGCCCGCCGGGCCAACAGCCGCCGTGCCCGCAGTAGTCACGGCCCGAACCTATACACGACGACACGAGGGATCAACAACCCATCAGTGACGTATATGAGGCCGCCGCCCTCGGCGACATCGAGGGGGACCGTGGGCGTATCCCACACGCTCAAGAGCACACCGTCGCCGGTGAACTTTTGTATGCGGCCATTGCCCGTGTCCGCCACCAAGACATCGCCATCCGCATCCACGTCGATGCCCCAGGGACTACCGAACTGCCCTTCCTCTCCGCCCGTACTCCCCCAGGTCAGAATGTAGTTGCCGTCGCTGTCAAACTTCTGGACGCGTGCAATACCGGTTAGCACGTCTTCGCGTTCCACCACGTACACATGGCCGCTCGCGTCCACGGCAATTCCCTCCGGAAAGGTGAATTGACCTTCGCCCGTGCCGGCCGTTCCCCACGAAGTAACGAAAAAGCCATTGCTGTCAAACTTCTGGACACGGGTGCTGCCCTTCTCAATGACGTACACGTTCCCTTGGCCATCGACATCGACATCGCGCGGAGCGTTGAACTGACCGGCGCCACCCACGCCGTTCTCAAAGGCCAGAAAGGAGAACTGCGTATCGAGCTTTTGCATGCGGTTGTTTGCGAGCTCCGTCACCCATACGTTGCCGTTCGGGTCCAGAGCGATACCGACAGGCTCGTCGAACATCTCCGGACCCGTCCCCTCCGATCCAACCTCTTGTAGAAGACTGCCAACAATGTTGTACTTCCGGACGCGGTCATAGAATCGATCGGTTACATACGCGTTTCCTTGAACGTCGACGGCCACGCCCAATCCGTTGCTGCCAAACGTGCCGCCAAAGTTGCTAATTTGAGAGGGCGGTTCATCTCGAGCGATACCCGTGAACGAAACATCCTGGCAGACGCCGCTACCCGTTAGGAGCGTGTCGGCGTGCCTCCCGCCGGCGGTGGGTTCAAAACGAACGCTGACCGCGCGCGACTGGCCGGTTGCCAGGTTGTACGGCCCACCGCCTGAGAGGATGCGGTAGTGTTCTGTGACCGACAGCCTGACAAAGCCACTCAAGGTTCCGGCCCCCGTGTTTCTTATATTGATCAAGGTATCCCTAACCGATGCCACCATCACCGTATCCATATCGATGAACGTGGCCGGCTGCACCAGGCATGCGGTCTGAGCACCGACACCGGTCAGATCGACACCGCTGCAGCGGCCGTTGTTCAACTCAACCGAACAGACGTGCGGGCCCGTCACGGTGGGCGCAAAGCGCACGCTCACCGTGTGCGACTGTTGAGGACCCAGGCTGTAGGCTCCCTCGCCCGAGAGGATACTGTAATGCTCCGTGCACGAGAGACTCACGTCCCCACTCAGTATCCCGTTTTCCGTATTTGTGATCGTGATGGCGGTATCTCGCGACGCGGCGCTCGCCGCCACAGCCCCCCGGCTGCTCGCTGCGTCCACGAGCAGGGTATCGAAGTTGACGCTGGACGGTTGCACCGTGCATTCGGGCTCACCCACGGGGACCGGAGACTGTGGAGAACAGGTGGCGAACACACCGGTTGATATCGCCAATAAAATCGCCGAGCGAAGGCGCATTCATTCACTCCCAAGTAGCGGAGACGTTCGCAACCGAGTGATCAGTTAAAAACGGCAAATCAGGCCGACCCCCTTGACGCCCACCTCGACATCGATGGTCTTTTGAGCCGAACCCATGTTCATTCGGTTCTTATAACTTTTCCTCTGTGTGTAATACCTGTAGAAAAAATATCCGGTTGCCGCCCCGGCGGCGCCCGCCGCTATGCCAAAGGCCCGAGCCTGATTGAACGTGTCCGTGTACTCATCACCCAGATCGTCACACGGCTGGCCGGTCTGCAAACGGCAGGTGTTCCAATCATCCAGCTTATCACTGGCCTGGCTATTGAGAATCAACGCGTACACTCCAAGCGCCGCAGCCGCCGTGCCACCGAGCACCGAATACCATGGAGATGGGCTCCTGATCAGGATGGCGTCGATCATCGCCTCGGCCTGCTGGCTCCCGGCGCCATCTATGATTTGCAGACGGGTCTTGCCTTCTTTCTGCGCCATCACCCGGATTCGTCTCGCGGATTCCGACCGGGAAAACTCTCGGACATCCACGAGGTCAGCCGGATCGATCTCCCACGTCAGCGGCTCTGTGTCGAGGGGTCTATTGGATTCAATCGTGAAAAGCTGCGATTGACCCACACTGAGCAGCTTGAATTCTGGCTCGATGGTTACCGTCAGCGGCGGCGACACGGTAAGCTCCGTCCGCCCCTTCTGGTCCCACCAGGCGACGAAATCTTCCGCATAAGACGAACCGAGCTCTTCGAGTCTCTCGAGACGCGAGAACAGAGGCTCGACCACTGCGGGATCCGACGTGGCCGCGATGTCGGTGATTTCGTCCACCAACGATCCGGTAATGCGCCCACTACCCATGTTTTCCCGCAGGACTGTCAGGAGGTGCTCCCGGCGCGCTCTATCGACCTTGACCCGTTCGCGCGCCTCTGGATCCACGGCCAGCGGCATCCTGGCCGCGTTCTCCGTCAAACGGGTCTCGATTCCCTTGGACACCTCCGCTTCTTTGGGGCGATTTTCACTTATCCATTGCAGTACTCGAGCATTTACGTACTCCGACAGGTCCATTACGGTGATGAGACCATCTTCATTTGGCATCGCCTCCCCTTGCAGGCCCTGAATAATGGCGGAAGAAAAGACCCCGTTCTGCGAGCGGCGGTCATCGTAGGAATAACCGCCCAACGTGCTACCCGACAGAACCACCATGCCTTTGGCGTTGGCGATCGCATTGACAAAGGCCTCGCCCATTCTCGAATTCGGATCGGCGATTGACCGCGTGTCCGCCAACAAGCGTTCACGGCACGCGTCGATCAACACAATCCGTCGCGGGCTTGTGGCACGTGAGACGTCGTCGAACAACTCATCCACCTTGACGCCGGTCCGTGCAATACGACGTCGGCGCGAGTCGGCTGCGACCAGATAATCCGCCCCCTGATCGCTAAAGCCGTGGGTCGCCAGCGTGAGTACGAACAGCCCCTTCGGGCCCGCTTTCGTGGGTCGATCGCCAAGCAAAGCTATGACTTCGGCTTGATTCGCAGATTGCTGGATGGCGCCGGCACTGAGAAGCTCTTGCAGCCGGTGTCTCGACTCTTGCTTTTGCGGGTCGCCTCTGAGAGCTAAAATGACCCGGTTCGGCGAGACCAACTCCAGCTGCAGTGAAAACAAATGGGCCAGATCCACCGCGTCATCCACGGCGTAGGGCACCAAATCGAATTCAACATCCGAGAATTCCCGAATACCTATGAATATTCCGACAGACTGTGACGCGTCGAAGCCTTCCGCCTCGCGCACCTCGGTCGGAAGGACTCGTGTCTGCGGCTGGGCATCGACTACCGGCGGGGTTATGGTACAGAAGAGAGCAAAGCTCAAGGTGATGAAGCAAATCGTCGTCGCGCCTGCCAACCGGGTTCTGGAATTGCATGCCGTCATAAGTGAACCTCTCGGAACACGTGACATGTGCTGGCCAACAATGGGCGGCTCAATGTGTGGTTTCGTGTGATGTCTTGGTCCCCAGATTTTAACAGGAAAGTAAACAGAGGTCAAATCGGTGGGAAGCCCGGTACAGCCTACCGTGGGCACCCGCTGGTGTTCAGCGCTGGCGGTCGGGCCAGGCGTAGGGTGTTTGAGCGCACGGTTTCACTCCGGCCCACGGGTTCGATACGTTTCGTAACGCTCGAGAAAATCACCCAAGCCACCCTTCGCAAAGAAGACCCGGGTGTGGACGGTCGCCTCTTCATGGGGCGCGAGATCACCAAACGCCGGAGCCGCATGAATACACCCAAACGCCGTGTTGGCGAACAGGAACGAGGCATCGGCCGCCGTTGTGGCCATGTGGGCATCGCCCGCTTCCGAAACGACCACCAACCAGGAGTCATCTGACCATACCGGGCTGGCGGCCTCAAACGCCTCGGCAAACGGCGGCAGCCGCCCGGCGTGGGACCGAGTGGGATAGACCGCGACGGTCGGCCGCGGACCCAGCGTCCGAGGCACGTCCGCCAGCGGCGTTGCGTCACCGTCGACCGACATATACGTACGCAGTAAGGTCGAATCGTGAAAAGCTGGGGCTTTGGCGGGGCTCACACAGTTGAAGGCAAAAACGTCATGCCAGGTTGTCGCACTTACATTGCGAATGGTCATGACCAGATCCACATATTCCTCGGCAGGAGTCAGTTCGAGAGCATAGCGGATGTTCCCCTCCTGCGCCCAAGCGGTGGACACGCGGCCCTTGCGTTCATCCACATCCCACACAATCTCCGCTTCCGTATGATTCACCAGCCACATCTGCTCGGCACTGCCGATGGTCTCCGGAATGCCGAGCCCAAAAATCTGGCGGTTTTGTTGCGGCACTAACGCGTTGACCATCATTCTGCCCGCGACGGGCATAAGGATAATGCGATTGGGGTTGGGCGAGCTACAGCCGGCGAGGAGTCCAAGCCCTACAATCGCGACGGGGAGGAATCGCAATGGATTGCTCATCCTACGTGCAGTGCGACTCTTGATATTAGTGAGTCCCATCATGGCGATTGCTTACATTTTATCACTCCCGCAGCGGGAGTGCTTATGCGACACGTTCGAGTTGCGGAACCGACCGCCGATCTTAGGATAGCTGTTTTCTTCCGTCGTGAGAATCCCCCTCAACCCCGCGACCCGTGTACCCCAACCAAAATCAACTTGACATGCGGCCATTATCCCAGTTAAGTTAGGTGTTCCTAACTCAGCATGGGCGTGTAGCGGAGAGCCGAACATGCTTCCATATTTTTTTTCGCGATGGAGTTAGGTGCGTCTAACTACGAGGCGTGTGATCTTAAACGGATTCTCTTCCCTGGGAGGTGGGTTCTTGAAGAGGTTGCCGATTCACATGGTCACGGTGCTCTTACTTGGTCTGGCACTCACCGGTGCCGTCGACACCAGTGCCCAACATGCAACAAACGATCGCTGGTCGTTTAGCGGCTATGGTGAAATGCACTACAACATTCCCTCCAACGATACAGCCGAGCTCGATTTTCACCGGCTGGTCTTTGGATTTGGCTATCAGTTTAACGACAACATCAGCTTACATGCCGAGCTCGATTTTGAGCACGCCTTCACCGAGCCCGAGGTCGAGTTTGCCTATTTGGATTTCTTCTACAAGGAACCGTTGTCGTTTCGTGCCGGCATGATGCTGATGCCCGTCGGTCCCTTAAACGAGTTTCACGAGCCGACCCTTTTCTACAGCGTCGAACGACCCCACGTGCAGAAGTACGTGATACCGACCACCTGGCAGGAGCCGGGCGCCGGTGTGGTGGGCACGCTGGCCGATGGCACGTTCGGCTATCGCGCCTACGTGGTGGGTGGCCTCGATGCCTCGGCGTTCCGCGCCAGTGATGGCATCCGCAAGGGCCGTCAGAAAGCCGCCGAAGCCAAGGCGGAAGACCTGGCGGTAGTGGGACGTGTGGAGTACTCACCCGTACTAAACCTGACGGCGGGTGCCTCGGGCTATTTTGGCGGCGCCAGCCACGGTGACGATGCCCTGGGCGATGCCACCGTGGGTATGGTGGAAGCGGATGCGCTCGTCAAATACCGGGGATTCGAATTGCGCGGTGTGGGCGTCATGGTCTTTATCGGCGATGCCGATAGCATAAGCACCAACAACTCAACCGGGTCCACGGTCGGCGAGCAGATCATGGGCGGATACGCCGAAGCGGCCTTTCGCGTGCTGAGCCAACTGCGTTCGGGATCGCAAAGGGATGTGGTCTTGTTCGCACGCTTTGAAAAATTCGATACCCATCACGAGGTGGCGGAGGGGTTCGTGGCCGCCCCCGAGTTCGATCGCGAAATCATCACGGTGGGGGCAGCGTTCTTCCCCATACCCGATGTGGCCTTAAAAACGGATTTCGAGTTCTGGGAGACGGGAGACGGCTCGAGCTGGGAACAGATCAATCTGGGGTTAGGCTTTACGTATTAACCGATACCGACGAACCGTCCGCGCACGGGGTGCAACGGGAGCCTGCCGGTCTGCAACCATCATGCAACGAATCGCCATAAACAGCGTGCTCGTCCTGGCGCTTTTCTTGTCCGCGGATGCGGTGGCGCAGAAGCGCGTCTTCTTGAGCAAAGAAAAGGCGATCGAACGCGTGCTAAAAAAAGCCGCCACCATCCGCGAGCGCCCCATCACCATCTCGGAGGAGGAGGCCAAAGCGCTGGCCGAGGCGTTCGGTATGCCCATCCTCGATAGCCGGTACGTGTTCTATGAAGCGATGGAAGAGGACGTGGTGGTACGGCGGGCCGTCATCATAAATGTGATCGGGCAGTACCAGCCCATCACCTTTATCGTGGGCATGTTGCCCGATGGCACCGTCGAACGCGTGGACATCATGGTGTACCGCGAGACGCGCGGCAGCGAGGTGCGCCGCCGCGCCTTTCTCAAACAGTTTGAAGAGAAATCGTTGCAGGACCCGCTGCGGGTACACGACGACATCATGAATGTCACCGGGGCCACGATATCGTCGCGGAGCGTGTCGAACGGGGTGAAGCTGGCGCTTCGCCTCCACCAGCGCCTGTTTGCCGAGGCAAGCAAACCACACCAGACGAACCCATGATGAATTTGCTCGCGTTACCGCTACTCCTTATGGCTACGGCCGCCGCTCCCTATCACGAGGGCATGCGCCCGGTGATGGGTACGTTTGCCCGCGTTCAGATTGCGGGTGAAGGCGATGGGATACGGTTGGCCGCCGATGCGGCGCTCGATGAGATCGAGCGTCTCGACCGGGTGCTCAGCCACTACAAACCCGAGAGCGACCTATCCCGTTTGAACGCCACCGGCGGCGAGGCGGCAGTCGTTGTGGTGCGTGATCTGTACCGCGTCCTGGAGCGGAGTCTTCACTTCTACCGCATAAGCGATGGCGCGTTCGATGTGACGGTGGCCCCGTTGGTACGTCTGTGGAAGAAGCGCGCCCAACCACCGCAGGGCGAAGAACTACAGCAAGTGCGTGACGCCGTGGGCAGCGACCTCGTGCGACTGGATGGTGACCGCCACACGGTGCGCTACAACGGCCGCGATGTCGAGATCGAGCTGGGTGCCATCGGCAAGGGATACGCGGTCGATTGTGCGGTCGAGGTATTGCGCACACACCATGTATCATCGGCGGTCATCGATCTCGGGCGCACGCTCTACTGTATGGGATCGCCGGTCACGGGCGACGGCTGGCCGGTGGGCATCGCCCATCCGCTGGACCCCGAGGCGGTGGCGGGCGTGGTCAGACTAATTAACAAGGCCGTGTCCACCAGCGGCAACTACGAGTCGCCCCACACAGTCGCAGGCAAACGCGTCGGTCACATCATCGATCCGCGCACGGGCCACCCGGTCGCAAACCAAGTGTTGAGCGTCACCGTGGTGTGTGATGACGCCACATCGGCGGATGCGTTGTCGACGGCTGTCTTTGTGCTCGGTGTCGAGCGGGGGATGCGTCTTATCGACCGGGTGCCGGGTGTGGAGGGCATCATCTTTTATCGCGCAAAGGACAACGGCTATGGCCATCGAGCCTCGAACGGTTTCGACGCCGAATGGGTCGACGACCAGTTCGCGCGCTAGCGCACTTGTGCAAGGACAGCTTACCAGGGGGAGGGCGTTGGGCCTGGCCATAAGCGCGGGCCTGGCTGCCACCACCGGTGTGGCCCTGGTTTTTTTGCGTTACATCATGCCCTCACAAGACCCGTTCAGCGCCTACCCCCATCCTTCATGGTCGTGGATCCTCATGGCCCACGTGTTTGCCACGCCATTCTTCTTCTTCTTTGTGGGCGGCCTCTGGTGGCACCATGCACTTAGCCATTGGCGGAGTGGCAACCCGCGTCTTAGCGGGGTGTTGGTTGTCGCCAGCATTGTGCTGCTCGGCCTGTCGGGTTATCTGCTCTACTTTGTGGGGGCGGAATTCTGGCTGCAGTTCTGGCGCGTGTGTCACGCCACGGTGGGTGTTCTGGGCATCGCCATTTATACCTTGCACATGATCCTGGGTCTGCGCGCGCTGGCCCGGGCGCGTAATCAACTGGACCCATCGTAATACTACCGGCGCGATGATCCCCGGTCACCCCTTCGTTTGCATCGCTATCGGATGTGTGTCACAATTCTTTTTATGAAAGGACCGGTGAAACAAAAAACCACGACGCATGCGTCTAACGGGCCGTCCGGCTCGCGCTGGACGCGACTCGCCGCCCACCCAAAATCCATCTATGGCGTGGCCGGTCTTTACGGTGTGGTGCTGATCTATGTCGGCCTAAAATTTCATGTGATGGGCGACGGCGAATCGGAAACCGACTTCTTTGGTCAGTACGTGTTGCAGGCGAGGGCTTTTTTGGGTGGTGACGTACTTATCGACCCCTATCGGGGCCCCCTTTATCCGTTGATCGTCGCGCTGCTGCACATGCTGCTGCGACCGTTGGGTGCGGGTCTTTTCGAGAGCGCCATCGTTCTGTCCGCAGTCTGTGCGGCCGTTGTCCTTTTCTTTGCGCATCGCGCACTACGCATGCTGTTCGATCCCGCGTTGGCCGCCGTGGCTACCGTGCTGGTCGTGGCCAACCCGGTGTTCTTCAGGTACAGCTACACAACCGGCAACGACATGTTCTTTGCGGCCCTCGCTACTGCGACCGTCTACCTGGTGCTTAAATCCCGTCAACCGGGGACGGCACCGGTCATCGGCACCGGTGTGCTGGCGGCGCTAACCTACCTGACACGGTACAACGGCATCGCGGTCATCCTGGCGGCGTGTGTTTGTGTGTGGGTGGTGAAGGTGTGGGGAGGTCGGCTGAAGAAGAGGACCCTCGTCACCGTGGGCCTCGTCGCCACCTTCGCGTTGGCGATCGCGCCGTGGGGATTCTACACGCTCTCGCAGCGAGGGACCTTTTTCTATAATAAGAACTACGTCAACGTGGCGGTCACGTTTTATGGGGAGGGACAACAGACCGATCATTTTCTAGCGGAAAATCCCGACCGGTTCAACAACCTGGCCGATGTCGTCTCCTACAATCCCGCCCAGTTCTTGGCCAAGATTCCCGCGCAAGCCTGGACTCATGTCGTTGAGTCCATGGAGCGCGTCATGCTGTGGCCCAGCGCCGTGTGGATCGGTCTCGGTATCGTGTTCCTCTCAATCCGCCGGCCGTCGCGGAGACAGGTTGCCTACTACACCTTCGCCGCGCTTTTCTTTGCGGTTCTGTGGCTGGTCTTCTTTAGCTACCGCTTTTATCTTTTTCTCATCCCCTCCTTCCTGAGTCTGGTGGTCGTGGGCATGCGGGGTGTTTGCGATCTCTTGCCCGGGCAGAGTCACAGGCGTCTTTTGTTCGGCGTCTTGGTGTCGCTTTTGATCGCGTACAGTGCGTACGAATCGGTGGCTTACAATCGCGAGCACGTGGCGGGAGGCACCTACAGCTACCGCGAACGGGCAGAGACGTTTATCGGCGCCTTTCCTCAAGCCCGTGGCAAGCGCATCGCCGCCCGCAAACCGTACTTCGCGTATTTTGCGGGCATGCAACCCGTCACTCTACCGGTGGTCGACTCCGAGGAGGAGTTGATCGCCTACCTGCAGCAAAACAACGTCCACTATCTGCTCCTTACGCGCGTGGCCATGCGAACCCGTCCGCAGATCCACTCGCTCTTCGACTACCAGGCGGACCACCCAGGACTGGAGCCGGTGGCGGTTAGCGAGATCGGTGTGCTGTACCGGGTCGAAGAGGACACCGGCGTTCCCTAGGATCGAGATGTCAACAATCCCTGGATCAGCCGAGTCGCTTTTTGCGCATCGATGTGGAAGTCGTTATACACGACGGTGCCCTGGCGGTCGATGATGATGACCCAGGGGGTGCCGCCGGTTCGGTAGTTGACCATGATGTTGGGCCACGTGCGGGGGGAGTGACGGCCGGGATCGTGGCCCATGGGGATCTCGAGATCGTACCTCTTCTGAGCTTGCCTGACTTTTTTTGCGGTATTGCTGCGGTGTCCTTCAAAAACCGTCTGCACCGATAGGAAAACGACGTCCTCTTCCTCCTCGAACTCCTCGATCAATTCTTGTAGTGTTGGGAACCCCACACTGTGGCATCCCGGTCACCAACTCTGAAAGCACAGGAGGTAGACCACCTTGCCTTGGTAGTCTTCGAGCGCGATCTCGGTGTCCTTGCCCTCGGCATCGATCCACGAATGAACATCCCACGGCGGCGCCTTCTCGCCCAGGATACCGAGGCTGCGCGTTTGCGCCAGCGCCGCGGCGTCTATCACGAATGGCATCAAAGCGCCCAGCCAAACCATGAGCGCCAGCCAGGTGACGCTCGACCGGCGAGCCCAAGGCCTTGACGGGCGCCCGTTGCCTGTCGTCCGTGTCATCGCTCGGACCCATTGTTGTTATTCCCAGCCAGCGCCTTCTTTATGGCTTGCACGCTGACGCCCTGGTGCGAGGTATCGTAGATCGATTCGCCGTCTCTTATGAGCAAAATCTGCGGTGACTCATGACGTACATCGAAGGCTATCGATACGTCATTCGACACGTCGCGGTGTGCGACCAGATCGAGATAATAGACATCGACGGCATCGGCAGCGAGATCCCAGTCGCGTTCCAGCTGCTTCTTCGCAAAGTGACTGACTCCGCAGCGGGTACTGTGCTTGAAGATCACCGTGGGCACGTAACGCGACCTGTCGATGAGCTGCCGCAGCGATTTTCTTGAATCCAATGTTTTCCATACGATCATATAACACCTCCAAAACCGTCTATCTGTGTCGGCCGGAAGCCCCGAATCTTACAGCCGGCGGTCGGCTTTGCCATCACCGCAGCTGCAACGACCACCGCCGAGCCAGTTACCAGCGAGTAAGCGATTGTCAGACAAGAGCTTGTGGTGACCGGTGACGACATGATGGCGGCTGGTTTCTCGCGACGGGGCAGAGTATCCGTTTGTTCCTCATGAGGGTTCCGCGTGGCGACGGATTACCTATTCGAGCTTTCTCAAGGCGCGTTGAAAACGAGGATGGTCGCGGATGGGTTCGAAATCGGGATCGGTCGCCGCCCATTCCTTGGACGCGTATCCGGTTTTTAGCGAGCTTTCCAGGTAGTCGATGGCCTCTTCGTGCCGGCCCGCCTTGCAAAAGATACACGCAATATTATAGAGAAGGAGCGGGTTTTGAGGATCGAGCGCCAGCGAGCGATTGGCCCACTCCAACCCCTCATCTTCCTCCCCCAGCTCGATCAGCGCATTGGCCCCCAGATAGATGGCGCGGGCATCATCCGGGTTTAGCTCCAGGTGTTTCTTTATGATGGCCAGACGGCGATGGTAGGCAGCCACGGCTTCCGATGTCATGCCCAAACCCTTGTAAGTCGAGGCGAGAAAACTCGGCGCCTGATAGTCATCGGGATTGACTTCGCAGGCTTTTTGAAAAAGCTCGATCGCCTTTTCCAGATTGCCCTGGGCGCGGCACGAACGCGCGTAGAAATAGTAGGGCTCGAAAATCTTGGGGTTGAGTTGGATCGCCGTCTCGAATTCCTTTTCCGCCTCGACATAATCCTTGTTGAGCGAGGACAGCGCAAATCCGCGCGAGGCGTGCGCCTCGGCCAACTCGGGATCTAGCTCGAGCGCCTTCTGGCTGGCGGTGATGGCTTTTTCCAGATTCACCGCGTTTTTGTCGAAATCGGTATAGAGGTAGGAATAACAGTCCGCCATTCCCGCATAGGACAGCGCGTAATCGGGATCCCTCTCGATCGCCCGGGAGTACATCTCGAGCGCGAAATCATACCCCTTGCGTTGTCCTTGGTGAAAAAACTTTCTACCCCGCAGGTAATAATCGTAGGCCTTGACGTCCTTGGTCGCCGCCTTGCCAATGGCGCGTTTCTCTTTTTCGGTGAGCTTGACCTTGAGCGCCTGCACGATGTTGTTGGCGATCTCATCCTGGATCTCGAACACATCCTTTAGCTCGCGGTCGTAGCGCTCGGTCCACATATGATAGCCGTCGGCGAGGTTTACCAGTTGCGTGGTGATACGCACCCGGTTGCCCGCCTTGCGCACACTGCCCTCGAGCAGGGTTTCCACGCCCAGCTTTCTGCCGATGGCGCGTACATCGCCGCGTTTGTCTCTAAAGGCGAAAGACGACGCGCGCGCCGCCACCCTCAGCCCTTCCACTTTTGTGAGATCGTTGATGATATCCTCGGCGATACCGTCACAGAAATACTCCTGCTCCTTGTCGGCACTCATGTTGATAAAGGGCAACACCGCGATGGAGCGCTTCTTTTCTTTTGCCGTGGTGCGCTGGTCGACGGCTTCCAGCTCACCGGCATGCCTGAGCGGTCGCAATTCGGCTAGCAGCTCGGCCACCGTTTGATAACGGTCCTCGACATTCTTGGCCAATGCCTTCTCGATCACCCACTCCAACTCGACCGGAATCTCCTCGCGTATCTTGGATAGCGGCTCCAGATCTTCGTGCACAATGCCATAAAGTATTGCCGAGTCGTTCTCCGCCTTGTAAGGTAGGCGGCCGGCGATCATTTCGTACAGACACACACCCAACGCCCAGATGTCGGTACGGTGATCGACCTCTCGGCCCTGCGCCTGTTCGGGCGACATGTACGCCACCGTTCCCACGGTGGCTCCGTCCTTGGTTACCTTGGTCTGACCGGACAGCTTGGCGAGGCCAAAATCCAGAATGGTCGCCTGCCCCTTGTCGGTGATCATGATGTTGGGGCTTTTGATGTCGCGGTGCACGACACCCTTGTCGTGCGCCTCCCGTAACCCTTGCGCGATCTGAATGGCGATATCGAGAGCGCGCCCCAGTTCCATGGGACCTTCTTTGATGATTTCTGTCAGGCTCTTGCCCTCCATGAAGGCCATGGCGATGAAGGTCTGGCCCTCGGCTTCGTCGATCTCGTGGACCGTGCAAATATTGGGATGCTGCAAGGCGGCAGCCGCCTGGGCTTCGCGGACAAAACGTGTCTTCTCTCCTTCGCTGGAGAGAACGTGAGGCGCAAGAAATTTGAGGGCGACCGTACGACGCAGCTTGGTGTCTTCGGCTTTGTAGACGACACCCATGCCGCCCTGGCCGAGCTTCTTTAGAATCTTGTAGTGAGATATGGTCTGGTCGAGCATGTGGGTCCTGTATGTGTTGGAGACGAATGAGCGACGGTTAAATCCAGGGATCCTGCTATTCTAGCGCACATAGCGTCGCGAGTCAAAAAGGGATTGAGATTCGTCCACAAGGGGTTACCGGCACCCGGCGGCGGGGAGGCCCACATGACACAAGTGCCTCATTGCTCGAGACCGATCTTTCGTAAAAGCTCGATAAATCTCGGGTCCGATCGCAGAACCTTGACCGTCGGGTCGACCTTTAGCGTGATAAGTCGTGATCCGTGGTCCTCGTAGTACCGTTGCAACCGCTCTATGGCAAGATCGATCTCCCCGGTGATACAATACCCTTCGATGATTCCGTAGTAGGTATCCAAAGGCGCGTCCACACCATGCCTGTTTGCCAGCTCAATTCTCTTACGGCAGAACCCATTGATGCCTGAATCGGCGAACGCCTCGGTGGCCTCCTTTATATCGGCCTCGTTCCAGCCCATGAGCCGCCAGGTCTTCGCATAGGTCTCGACCGCCTCTTTGTACCTGCCTTGCAGGAGGTGGATGTGACCGATGCTGGCATGCGCGGCCGCGAAACCGGGATCGATGTCGAGGGTTTTCTCAAGGGTCTTCCTTGCCATGTCGAAATCATCGGCATGCAGCCAAAACGTGCCGTGCATAAAGCTGATAATCGGTGCGAGAGGGTCCAAGGCTTCGGCACGGCGGATCGCGGCAAACGCCTCATCGTGCCGACCCATCGAGCTCAGGAATTCCGCGCGCCACTGATGCGCGGTCGCATAGTTTGGGTTGAGCTCGAGAGCGCGTTTGAA
>JAOTUR010000021.1 GCA_029863805.1 Candidatus Krumholzibacteriia bacterium
GCAGCGATGTGGCCGCCAACCACCGGTGATAAAATAGTTGGCCTGCAATGACCGGTAGACAAACGCCTCTTCGATGCCACCCCCCGGATTGCTCCCCCACGCGCGGATTTGTGCGAGTCCCTTGACCAACTCGAGACTGATGTAGTAGCCGTCGCGGTTATCGTTGAGTCGAAGCACCAGACCGGATTTTCCTCGGCCCTCCATCTCCAGCGTGCCACGAAGTCTAAAATTGCGATATGTGCCGGGTACAACAAAGATTTCGAAACCGGTTTCCGATCCGAACGAACAGGTCTTGTCATTATGCGAGCTCGAGACCGAGCCGTCGCTAAGTCCGACCATCGGTGACACCCCGTCCACGCTTTGCTTGCGGGTTACCATGCGGTCGAAACCATGGAAAGAGCGCAAGCGCAGGTGGCCGTTGTGGTCGGCGACCAACTCTTTGGGTGGGGGCAGCATGTTGCCGGTTCCCTTGATTTGGGAGGGAACGAAGAAGAAGTTCCATAGTGTGACGCGATCGTCTTCGTGACACACTCGCGCGGCGTAGTTGCCGGCAGGGAGCAACACGTTGTCGGAATAGTTGCCGTATGGCCCACCGGGTTTGTCGGCGTGCCAGTAGTGAACCTTGATGTCTTCGCGGATCGAGCCGATGAGATACCACCGTTCGCAGATGGGCACGAGCGCCGGCACCTCGACGTCATCGTACTGTTGCGGTGTCGCGAGCGGAGGCTGTGGCTCGAAACGCCCGGGTTTTGTCTCCTTGGCGAGATAAACACAACCTCGACGATTGACGGGTCCCGTCGGTACGCGCGCCGCTGCCAACAGCCACCCCTCGTTGCCGACCCGCTGGTAGTACGGATCTCGAAACGATACCCAATGGCGCCCCTCATCCAGCCGGGCCTCGTAGTGAGGGCCCGCCAACGACAGCGGCCAGTTGCCATCGTTCACCTTACGCCACCTGAAGAGATCGTCGCTCACCGCCAGCCCGACTCGCTGGACGCGACCGGACTCCTTGCGGCAAAGCCCGGTGTAGAACATCCGCCAACCGCCTGGCCGGTGGGGGTCGGGCGATACGTGCATGGTCCACAGCATGTCATCGTCCCAAGCACCCGGATCACCAATGAACAGCGCGTTGGGAACCCGCGTCCAGTTGAGTCCGTCGACGCTGGTGGCGTGGGCAATGTAAGCATGATTGGGTAGGACGAGATGAAAGAGGTGATAGGTATCGCCAACTTTCACGACATCGACGTCGCCGATGCCCCACTTGCTGAATCCGTGTCCGGTATACATGGCGCCTCCTCATATTATGCGTGCGTATATAATAGATGGGCATCCACGCAAAGTCCAAATATCAATTCTATTAGAAATGATATACTCACAACATGACGAAGGTGCCATCATGAGATCGGCGGAACATTCGGGGGATAGGGAAGGCTTATGATGAAACAACATGTTCGCAGTCTACTCTTCGTCCTGCTCTCGCTTAGCATCTGTTCATCGGACGGCCGTACACAAGACTCCGTGGAGGAGCCGTCAACCGGAAAGATATTTCCCAAGTCGGTGTCATTTGAGCACGGTACCGAGGACTACTCGCTGATTCTGACTGGAGTGGCAGTGCGCAAGAAGCTCGTTTTTAAAGGATACGGAATGGCCCATTATATGGACGCGGCCAATTTCGAGAACATTGACATGGCCATTGCCGCAGCGCTGAGCGACGTCCACGCCAAGCAAATCACCATCGAGTTTGCCCGCGACATCGGCAGAGACAGGATCCGTAACGCGTTCCGTGGCGATTTCAAGAAATGCGCTTCGGCAGAAGAGATGATGGAGATCTCCGCTCTCGTTGATCGGTTCACGGGCTACTTCGACGAAAAGGTCAAAAAAAACGACCGGTTCGTCCTGCGCTGGCTTCCCGGCGGAATCGTTGTATCGATCATCCAGGGTAGAGAGAAGGCGTCCATCACCAGCGTCACCTTCGCCAAAGTCCTGTGGCGGATCTGGCTGGGCGACAAGTCGGTCGTCGATCGCGAAAGGCTTGTCGAGTTAGCCGTGGGGGAATAGCCGGCGAGGTGGCGGGCCATGGGATTGGTGTTGCCCTGAGGCGACCAGCGCAGTGCGCTCTGACCTTTAGACACGCGCGAGGGCGGGAAGCCCAATCCCATGACAAGGACTGAGATCGGTACGCCTCGCGCGTTTCCGGGTTCTAAGCGGCTAACCCGAGCTGGACTCCCGCGGCCGGTTCTCTTGGAAGATTGCCTCGTCGATCGGCTCGTCAAACCGTATCTGTTCCCACACGTATTCCGAGCTGACCGTTCCGTTCTGATAGGTTGTCATCCGAAACGGTACCGTAAGGCGATCCGCCACACGGTAGTCCGAGAACAGCGCCTGCTCTGCCCCGCCGTCTCGGATCAGGCGAACGGGGAAATACGTTTGCCTGTCGAGGTCGACCATCACCGTATCCCCGTCGTCGACGATGCCGACGCGATCGACGCTCGACCCCACGACCAGTGAGTCATCGGGCACCTCGGGTACGGAGAAGAAGGTATCGCACTGGCTCAAGTAGTAGTATACGCCGCCCGTGTTCTTCATGGCCCGGGTCATGGCCTCGGTGTAACGTGGATTCTGGCGGACGCCAAGATTCACGACTGCCCACACGTCACCCCCATTGTAGTAATAGGTGAAGAAGAACGGGTGATCGTAGACGCTAAAATCCTGATCGAGAACCAGCTTATCGGGGCGTATGACGCGTAGTGAACACTTGGCGCGTGGGCTGCCCCAGCCTTCCCAGTGCACGGTGAGCTCGCCGGTCTCAACCATCGTCTTCCACGCACCCGCCGCTTCCACGCCGCCGCTGGCTGCGACCGATCGCTCCAAGAGCGCGCGAGCGCTGTCGTCTTCGCCGGTATAGCCGGGTTGCGGCCGTGACGACGCAACAGCAATGACCAGCAACGTCACCAGCGTGCCGGCGGATATGATTCGCTTGCACTTCTTCACACGATTCCTCCCGGCTATCCCAACGTTAATTCCGCGTGCGCCTGCACGAGCTTGTCTCGGACGGGCAGGCCGAAGGGGCAGGCAGTGACGCACGGCCCCCCACAAGCGATGCATTTTGAGGCCTTACGGCTTGCAGCCACGGATGCGTAGCGCTGCAACGCGTACTTCTCACGTCCGTAGTTGGTGAAGTACAAGCGGTACCTCAAAATGTCGTGGATGGGAACATCATGTGGGCACGATCCCGCGCAACCATCGCACCCCGGTCGGCAGTAGTCACGATCGAGGAGTAGGCCGTATTCCTGCATCGTCTTCTTCTCTTTGGGTGTAGGGGTCACCTTGCCCGAGGCGGCCACGAACTCGTCGACGTCTTCGAACGTCGGCATCGATATCGCGATCGTGTCAATGTTCGGCTGCGCCAACATCCACTTGAGCAGCGCCTGCCGCACCGTTCTTCCTTCGCGCGCGAAAGCGGAGTAATCGATCTTGCGCGCCGCCGACATACTCTTCATGGCGACGACGGCGATATCCTTCTGCTTCGCCTTTGCCAACACCGGCTCGAGCCCCCTCGTCATATAGTTCATTCCCGGCATGATCATGTCGATGTCGGTGTTGTCGATCAGCCAGTTGAAGTCGTCAACCATCTTCGGTCCATGTGCGCTGGCACCCCAGTAGCGGATCTTACCCTCCTTCCTCGCCCGGTCGAACATGGTATAGATGTTGTTGTTCTCGATCCGGGTGCGATCGCCGAGGTTGGGATCGCCGACCGAGTGGATCAGACAACAGTCGATGGTATCGGTGTTGAGCCGCTGGAGACTGTCTTCCACCGCTGCCATCAGGTCCTCGACGGAGACGTCTGCGGTGACCAGTTCCGGGGTTAGTTTGGTGGTGACGAAGACCTTGTCGCGCTTTTGCGGAAAGATGCGCCCGATTACTTTCTCCATATCGAAGTACTGCCGCGCGGTGTCGATGTAGTTTATTCCGCGCTCGATTGCATATTCGAGGATCGCCGGCTCGCGCATGCCGGCGTTGCCGAAACCGATGTCGGAGACCTTATAGTCGGTGCGACCCAGCCGCCTGTGATCGGCGATGTCTGGCTTATCAGCGGATGCCGCCGCTACGGGATCCGGCAGCGCCAGCGGTGCGCCCGCCGCCAGCCCCACGCCGACGGCCGATGCCACACCCTGCCCGATAAACTCACGCCTGGATAACCTCGTGCCCGAATCCGGCATCAAGCCACCTCGCTTTCAGGACAGTTCAATCAGTCGCAACTAAATCTCGAAGCGGTTTCAAGTCCCGCGGCTCCCGAATCGTGCCAGGATGAACCGCGAAGCATAAAGGGCCCTGCCAATAAAGACGGGGCCCTTTTTCGCGACGAGACCAAAAAAACTAAGACATCCTACGCCTTGCCACGCCTCCAACCTCTCCACATTGGCAGCCCATCCTTATCGCGCAGCATCAACACGTCGTCACCCTTCACGATTTTGCCGGCGACGAAGACGTCTTTGTCTCCCTCTTTGACCTTCGAAGCGAAGATCTCGATGACATCATCTTTTTTTAGGAGCTCGTCTTGTCTATCTATGTACCACGCGGGCCCTAGTCGCACCTTTACCTCGTCATCTTTCGTTTTAACCACGAGGTCGACATGCGTCGTGCCACAGCCCTTACACGTCTCCTTATCCATACCCACGACCGTGGCCTTGAACGTTGTGGTAGACGCCTGGTCGTAGCCCGGACAATCGCCTTTGCCGAGACATTTGCCGTGCTCTTTACCGGCGTGGTGTTTGCCGGCGCCGCAGTGACCGCAGTCCGCCATTACCACGCCCGCAAACGCCAGCGACGCCACCGCCAACGCGGCTAACACAAATCTGAAAGTTCTCATGTTCCTCCGTCCTCCCTTCAAGTTGGCTAAATGGGGTATACGGATACAGTCTAGATCAAGAAGAGGGCGTGCGCAATAGACGGAAACTTGAGAAATATCAGTTTATGGTGCCAGCGGTGGCGCTGGCAGACGCGGGTCTTCAGCATATCTTTCCTTGCAGTGTTATTATGATCACAGACCGTATTATGTGGCGTAATCATGCCGAGATGTTGAGCGGGTAGCAGGGAGGCGATATTCTTGCGCAGACGGAAACTCGGAAGCACCGGACTAAGTGTATCGGAGATTGGCTTTGGCGCCTGGCAACTGGGTAACAACGAAGACTGGGGCGGGATGGATGACACAACCGCCCATCGGCTGGTGGCTGAAGCCATCGATGCCGGTATCAACTTGTTTGATACGGCACCGAATTACGCCGCCACCCATAGCGAGCGGTTGTTGGGGGAAGCCTTGCGCGGCAAGCGGGCCGGGGTCGTCTTGGTGAGCAAGTTCGGCCACCGCGCAGACGGGACGAGAGACTTTTCGGTGGATGGCTTTTGGAAAAGTCTGCATGGCAGCCTGAGACGACTCAAGACCGATTATCTGGATGTGATTCTGCTGCATAATCCCGACTCGCAGCTGTACGTGGACACTGATTTATTATGGGCTGCGTTGCAGGAGGCGAGGGAGCAGGGAAAAGTCAGACACTACGGTGCCAGTCTTGATCTTGCCCAAGAGGTTGAGGCCTGTTTGAAAAACACGAAAAGCGAGGTGCTAGAGATTCTCTTCAACATTCTCCATCAAGATGTGCGACGGGCATTCACTTTGGTGAGGGAAAGGGAAGTGGGGACCATCGTGAAGGTGCCCCTGGATAGCGGATGGCTCACCGGCCGTTTCAATGCGCAAAGCCGGTTTAATGGTGTACGCGAACGCTGGAGCGTAGAGGACATCACGCAGCGCGCCAAACTGATTCGCCGGCTGAGCTGGCTCACGGAGGATGGTTCCGAACTCACCCACAAGGCGATCGGTTATCTTCTCTCCTACGATGAAGTCGACTGCGTGATTCCAGGGATTCGCACCCACGAACAACTGAGTGACAACCTGGAGGCTGTGCACCATCGCCTCTCTCTGCGGGAACGTGTAAAGCTAGAAGGCTTCTGGAAGGAATTCACCGAGAACGGTAAGAACTTGCTCCCTTGGTAAGCGCAACACGGTGACAAGTGGCGGTGTGACGCAAGGCGAAAGCCCTAAATATTTGCGCGAACGACCGCGAGCATCGGCCAAGCACCGCCACCCGCTCCCAGTCGCACACGGAGGGTGACCGCGCTCTCTGGTGTCTCAACCCGTAGCGTGTCGATCACAGAGCGAGGTTGCTACTGGCGTTGCTCGTGATCACACCGCGCTCCACGGAGAATAGCGTGTCGGCGGCAGCAATCCGGCCCATGATCTCCAGGGAGAGGTTTAGATAATCTTCCGTTCCGAAACTCCTCGGACGGTAGCTAAAGATGTCCTTGCCAAAGCGTGGGGACTCGGCCAGAACAATGTTTTCCCGAATCATGGTGTCCAAGAGCAACGCACCATATCGTTCTCTGAGCGTCTGTACGACGGTTCGACTCAAAACCTTCCTGCCGTCAAAACGTGTGGCGATCAATCCTCCGATCACCAGATCGGGATTCAGGTCGGTAATGACCGATTCTATCTTTTGTATCAGATTCTCCAGGCTCTCGAGGGCAAGGTACTCCGTTTGCACCGGGACAAAAACTTTTTGGGCGGCAACCAACGCGTTTATCGAGACCAGGCCAAGGCTTGGAGGGCAATCGAACAAGATATAGTCAAAGCCGTCACCGATCTTGTTGATGGCGTTCTTTAGCAAGAATTCCCGATCGGCCTTGTGCGACAAAGCCATCTCCGCTTCGGCGAATTCAAGGGTCGAGGGAATCACCGACAGCGACAGACGAAAGTCACGCCCATCGATACTCAGGCGCGCACTCAGAGTTCTGTCAATGATGGCTTCCCGCGGATGCGCCTCCCCGCGCAGGACATCGTAGATGGTCTTAGTGACTTCCTGAGCCTCGATACCCAAGAAGGTGGTTAGGTGACTCTGCGGATCGAGGTCTACAATGAGGACGCGTTTACCGAGGATCGCGAGCCCCGCGCCGACGTTCACCACCGAAGTGGTCTTGCCGACGCCCCCTTTCTGATTGAGAAATGCCGCCCTTTCCGATCGTTTCATTTTGCCTCCCCAATAACGGTGCTTGTTCAGAACTAGCGAAGAATCGTTTGCGCGATGATACAGATTGCGTATCGTCGCGCGGATTCTTGATTTTTGCAATGTTATTCTTGAGGTGTGAACTCGAAAGAGCAAAAACGGCGGGTGGTCAGCGTAAAATATCGGCGGTTTGATTATCTTGTCGCCAGTGCTGCCACTCGCGCATGGATTTGACGAGCGTGGATCGGATCTGGTCCTCGCTAAGGAAGCCAACCTTGTGATAGAGGGTCTGCCCCAAAGGTGAAAACAGTTTGTGTTGGGGGATCGTATAAGAGGGGTTTCCGCCCGTGACGACCAGCGCTGGGTTTAGCCCGAAGCGGCCCGCCCAACTCGCAGCCGTCGCTTTGGTCGCGGTTTGAAACGGTTTGTTGGCGCTGGTAAGCATAGTCAAGAAAACGATATTGCGGCTCGCCGTCGCCTCCAGCGACTTCATGACCCGTGCCTGAGAGGCACAGGGGCCGCACCACGGTGCCGCATAGTCGACCCACAAGAAGCGACCCGCAAACGAATCGAGCGATACGACCTCGCCTTTTGCGTTCGTAGCACGTGATGTACCACGCATGTTCGCATACGAGTAGTCGGTCATGTTGGGTCTGCCACGCGTTTGCAGTCTTTTTATGCCGTCATAGATGCCGGCAGACACCATGATCACCACGGCGACGATGATGCCCCACACTAGATAGTTCGGTTGCCGGGCGGGCGTCAGCGGTTTTTTGTCGGCATGCATTGGACGTGTCTTTGATGCGGCACATGGCGTGCTGCTGGCGGCAACAGGCCTGGGCCTGGCTAACGTTTGCCAATTTGGAATTCGATTGTCTTGGCCAGTTTATCTTCGACGTAGATCTCGATTTTTCGCTCACCCGGTTCGTCACCGGGATCGCTGCGATATGCGCGGGCAAAATAGCCGCCCGTCACCGTGGTGGTATGCGATTCCCACCCTTGGTCGCCCTGGCTGTTCCTTCGCGGGTAGCCGTCTCCGCTCATGGGACCGTCGGGCGAATAGTCGATCGAATAGGTAGTAAACGGATCACCCTTGGCTTCGATCGTGTACCCCCATCTGAACCTCCCGGTCCTCATGGGGATCTTGGTTGTCTCCTTGTACACATAGTGAGCGCCGTCTGAACGCTTTTTCATATACCCGAACTTGATGCGGTAGTCACGAGTCCCTGTCAGCATCTTGGGTTCCGGCCTGATGCGGGGGTTGCCAAGTGCTCCGAACTGCGCAAAGCCTCTTTGCATCTCTTGCATCATCGCATTGCCCATGTTTTCCATCGTCTGTCCCATCGCGTCAGTCATTCCCTTCATCATCTCTTGCATCTCGTCTCCGAACATCGACATCATGGTGCTCATGACGTCCACCCTCCACTTGCCGTCCTCCATAACCAGGATGGTCTTCATATCGACGGTCTGGCTGAAATCACCCATGCGGGTCTCCATATGGGTCTCGATAATCGTGCGCTCGCCTTCAACGGTTGCCTCGCCAAAATCGACATCGACTTCGGCGTTGCCGGCGCTGTTATTGATGGTCAGCGATTCCGCCGTTTCCTTGGTCGCATACTTCTTTGCTTTTTCGAGTTTGCCGTCGTTGACCGCACCCCAGAACTTCTTGGCGACATGGGTGGCGCTCCCGCCGCAGCCGGTCAGCAACGCAATTAGGATCGCGCAAACAAAAAGGCGCGTTTTGATGTTCAATGTGGTACCCCCCCGAGGCTCCACGCCGCTGGCGTATTTTATCTCGCCGCAACGTGTTAGGCGATGCTAAGGTGGTTTATGGTCCCCGTTGGCAGGCTGCATTAACTGTGCCAGGTGACGCTGGGGGCACAGCCAACGGGATCGGCGGGGAGCCGCTCGACAGGCGTTTTGCGAATCGTTAGGCCATGGCCGCCCGGGGCCCCGCCTGCGCTGCGGGGTGGTTGTCAAAAAGAGAGTTAGCCGATGGAAAGGTCATCTGGTGAACGGTCGATCTCAACGCGACCCATGTAAGAAGTCGCCCCCGTTGCAGGGGCATCACCTCGGCGCACCTTGGGTTCTATTGACCTTGTGGTCTCGGGGTCACGTCCGTTTGACCTGCGGCCATCAGCAATCACACAGCGTGCGCCCGGGCACTCCGACGTCGATCCGTGATATGTCACCGATCCGGTCGAAGAGCGCGCGACTGCGACCGGCATCGAGCCGGTCACACGCGACAGTGGACGAGGCCCCGTCACGGGTGGTCACGCGAATCCAGGCCTCGTCATCGCTAAGCTGGTAGATGACGGGCACCTGGCAAACACTAAACGCCAGAGCAGCCACCGGCAGGTCGATCGATCGCGATTTCCCTTCGAGGTCGTGGAATCGATACGTGCCGTTTTGTTTTAGAAACTCGTTTCGCCTGAGAAGCACGGGTCGGAAGTTCACCATACCATCCTCCACCACGACGCCCAACTCGCCGAATCGTGTAAGAATCTCCTCCTTGACCTGTCCGGTCATGCCCGGCTGTTGGGCGCCCGCGTGAGCTGGTGTGTGCGAGTAGGGGTCGGTGGGGAATGCGCCGTACTCGGCGACCGTCTTCTCGAAACCAAGGCCCGCGCGGATACGATAGTACGCCTTCACGAGCGCCTCGCGAACTGGAGCGGGTTGCCCCTCGTGCGCGGCGCGAAGAGCAATCTCTTGAACCGCGAGCAAGAGCTTCGCGACCATATGCCAGTAGATGCATCCCAGTCCCTCGTATCCGTACATGGTACCCGAGCGACCCGTGAACGACCGGTGATCGAAAACATCCTCGAAGACATCGAAGACCGCTTTCCGGTCCCTCGCTACCCGTTCGGTCCACGGCGGCTGTTCGGCGAGACGGTCGAGGGCTGAGGCGACGTCGCGCGCATTGGCAAAGTTACCGTGAAAACGACACACGCCCAGGGCGTCACGTTCCAGAATAGAGCTCTCACCCGCCTCGAGAAGCTCTCGCAAAAGAGGTACGGCACGGACACGTTCGTCCGCTACCACGTTTCTCTCCACAAACCCGGGCAGCTCGCGCTCGGGATATAGCAAAAAGCTACGCTGGTCTTTCCTGTACAATCGGCTTGCAAAGAGGCTGGAAATAAGACTGACCGCCTCCGTCGCTTCCACGAGGCCCGAGCTCAGGGCCGCGACCTGCCCCTCGAGCATCTCGTACAACGGACGTACCGAGATTTCCTGCCGGCCGTTCGTTACTGCGAGAAGATTGTACGCATGGTAGAGTCCGTCCTCGCGCCGGTTGGCGCGAATCGCGTGATCGACATGCTCGAGCGCGCTTCGGCACAGCTCGACGATCTCACCCAGGGCAAGCTGTTTCTTGCCCGAGAACCCCACGCCGTAGACCGCCTCGCGGTACTCCGAAAACGCCCCACCCAACGCGTCCAGGATTTGTTTGCGATCGCGGTCGTGTAAGGTCGCAGACTCGAGGAGGGCGCGCTTGTCTTGCAGAATCGAGCCAAGCTTTTGCAGCCATGTGACTACCTCGGTCGAGAACGACGTAGTTTTATCACCCGCATCATCGAGTAGTTGCTCGAGAAAGCGCAGGTAACGGCGCAGATAGCAGAGCGTGACCATCGACAGGCCGTTTCCGACCAGTGCGTTGTTGGCGTCGTTCCACTCGGGGCGTTGCGTGTTCATCCACACGCCACCGTCCGGTACCAGATTCGACAACTTACATAGCGGGGGGACCACCAACTTCTCGAGCAAGTTGACGTGATCGACCGACCCATCCGGTTTGGCCACCAGTTTGCCGTCGGTCCCGATGGCCCCGACCCGATCCTCAATACGCGAAGCGTGGTCCGTGTCGTAGACAATAGTCGCGCGCGGATCCTCGATGATGTCCCGGTAGGACTTGATTCGATAGGGAACATCGGCATAGGAGAAGATCTCCCTCTCTAGCAGCTTCCTCAACGCCCCCGGCGAGTAACGCATCAGCGCCTCGAGGAACTTGAGTAGGTAGATGATTTGGTGGTCTCCCCAGTATCCGATGTAACTCCACGGGTCATCCGCATCGACGGTCTCCCAGTCGACACCATCGCGGGTGATGCGATACGGATTGAACCCATCGACGGTGGACGCGTTGACAAACTTGGCGATGATGTTGGGAAGGAAGCCCGGGAAGCTCGCACTCAGGGCTTCCCAGTTTTGAAAAATATCGCGCCAGTTGCCCTCGTAGTGAAGCGCCCGACTACCGTCTGGGTTGCGCACACGAATGGCGAACCGGTTCCAGGGACGACTCGGGTCACCGTGGCGGCGGCCAAAGTAGATCGGCAGGAATTCGTAGCAGAGTCGCTGCAAGTTCGCATCCTCCGTGCGCGCTGCGGCCGATACGAGACCCGTCACCGAGATCGTGGTGGGCAGTTTCTCGAGAAAGCTCTCATGGCGATCCGCTACCCGCCGATTGCGCGTGAGCAGGAAGTCCGACAGATCCGCAGTGGGAATGTCGTAGTTTTTTGCAAAGACACCGCCACGCATATTATTGAACAGAACGTTGGCGAAGTGGTGGACATGTGCCTCGGTGTGGGCCGAGAGCTGAAGGCCGTCGGCGCTCGCGACATTGCGCATGAGGTTTTGGCTTGCGTCCGTGAGACCGTTTTCGATCTCCTGGCCAAGGTCGCTCGCATCAAGCAGACGGACGCGGAGCGAGGCCAGCTGGACGTGGCTCCGCCCAACATCCGCCACGACGTGCCATTTGGCCTGCGCGGCGGCTTGCAGTTTGAGGGAGGAGACGACGAAGTAGTTGCCCCGGCGTCCAGTGAGGATGCGTTCTGTACTGATACGTTCGCCGCGGCGAAAAGCGGTGACCGCATCAATCGACAAACAGACGTCTAGGTCTCCGAGACCGTAACACCACACCGTGTTGGCCGTCAGTTGTTCAGACGCCTGCGGCCGGTCGACGATCTTGGCGGTGAGCGAGAAAATGCCCAGCCGCGTTTCGGGGTCGTAGTCGGTTCGTTTGTAGGCGTCGACGAGCGAGCTCGACTGCTGGTGGAGGGCCAGTGGTGCGCCGTGGGGCAAGACGTTCCTTAGGCCGTCGAGCATAGTTACAGACACCTCGTCTGTGCCGTGGTTTGCGAGCGTCGCCGTGCGCACCAGTCCAAACGCGTCGCAACCCGACCAGCGGTAACGGAAGGCGAGACCGAGATCGTGGTTGATCTCCTCGAAGATGAGCCGGTTACCGATGGTGTTCTTCAAGAGATTCCGCTCGATGCGGAAATGCTCGCTCGACCGATCGCCGAAAGGTTGCCACAGAACCTCAGGTTCCGATTTGCGACTCACGCGAAGCAAAGTGATGGGCCCGGTGTGATGGTGGCCGTCGTGCAGCTTATCGACCGTTTCGTAGGGGAACAGACTCCCCTCCGCGTCCACCCTCCCAGCTGTCAGCCCTCCGGCGGAGCTGATAAACATCCACAGATCGGTGTCGCTCGCGATACTCATTAGAAAGGGGGGCATCCGGTGGTATGAGGAGATTCGGTAGTAGTCCTCACCGTCCAGCGAGGTGAACTCACCCGTGGGTTCGGGGGCATCGTAAGCGGTGTGTTTCATCATGAATTCTGAGTCCTTGCTATCGCAGGCGTGCAATGCCGCTAGGCCGGATCGTCACTGAATGAATCACTCACCCTCGGCCAGGGCCTTCTTGGGTGTCCGGTCGGCCCGAAAAAGCCCCCAGTGCTTTTCCACGTCGTCTGCATGCTCGCCACCCTTCCAGTTCTCATCGAAGGCCTCGAAGAAGAACGTCGTAATCCGTTCTCTATTGACCCACGCAGTGAGGGCGTCGAAGAAGATCTTCTGCTGCTCTTCACCGGGCTGGCCCTTGATTAGAGTGGTCTGCTCTCCTTGGTTGTGCTTTCGCGTTGCCCAGCCCGTCTCCCCGAGGACAATGGTGTGATTGGGGTGTGTGGCCTGGACCTCCTCGAGCGCACCACGCGTCCACTCGAGTGCATCCTCGAGCTGCAGCCCGTTCCACAGCGGGTGTGCATGAGTGACGATGAAATCGAGCTCCCGCGTCACCATCTCGCTCTCCGGTTTGTTCCAAAAGTTGAAATCATCGGCCACGGTTATCGGTATTTGCGCACGGGCACGCACCTCCCGCACATAACCGATCAAAAGCTCGGGCGCAATACGGTGGGATGACCAAGAGACCTGGGTTTCGTTGCCCACGCTCACAGCGATCACGATGTCGGGATAGTCGGCCGCCAGCCGAATCGCGGATTCGACTTCGCGTCGATTCTCCGTCCTGGTTTCGGCAAAATCCTCCACACGCTTTCCGCTCGGGTCCAGCCGTTCTTCGACACCGATCCAGATACCGATCATTATTTTCATATCAAGGTCATCTTCTTCGATGATTTCAAGGACGGTTTTTGCCGAGCCCACCGCACCGTACATGCGAAGCAGACGCCAGTGCTGCGACATCAAATGGAGATCTTGTCGCAACTCCGCCTTGGTGGGTGACGGTCCCCCGGGATACTGCCCATCACGAAAAGGTCCGTACGCAATGGCATTACCAATCCAACTCTTCCCGCTGAATGGCACGAAGGGCCGCCTGACAAAGGGCTGCTCGCGCAAGTAAGCCAACTCGCGGTGCGGGCTTCCCGCGTCGCCGGCGTTCATTCGCTTGGCGGTACACGCGGCAGTCGAGGCAACGGCCAGGAGGATGACGAGGGGGGTAAGAATATCGGAGGCACATCCACGCATACATCAACAGCCTAGCTTACGCCCGGGTGACGGGCAAGGCTCACGTGATCGCCGTCATATCTTTTAACCGGGCTCGCTCGAACAGATTCCAACGAAACAGGCGCGCGTCGAACCAACGATGGACGGCCTTGTACCGAGAATGGCCTTGACTCTCAATATTCGCGTGCAAGAATATATAACGGGGTGGCCCTCACGACGGAGTTGCTGCGTCTGATCTGCCAACACTCGATTGGGCTTATCCCCGAGCGGGGCGCCCGCAGGCGCTTTGACCGTCTGCCCCAACACCTCGACGCTGACAAGTAACTAAACATATGGAAAGACCAGCGGGTCCGTCGCATTCACGGGCTCGTGACGCCGTAACCAACCCGGAGGCGACCAATGACCCTTAAAACATCGATTCATCTCACCGCTGCGGTGGCCATGCTCGTCTTGGCAACCGCGGGCTGCGACAGGGACACAGGGGGGCTGGAACCCACGCCACCCAACACCAACCCAATCGTATTCCTCGATGACTTTAGCTCGGGTCTCGACTATCAGGCCTTTCTCGGATCGAAACTGGACGCCGTGTCGATCGACTTTAACGATAGATTTGCGGGCACCGCCTCGCTGAGGGTCGCCATCCCCGACGGAGAGTGGTCGGGTGGTGCCTTTACTACCGGCACCGTGCGCGATCTCTCGGGCTACGACGCCTTGACCTTCATGGCGAAGTCGAGCATTCCATCGACGCTCGACGTCGCGGGCCTTGGCAACGACAACACCGGCACCTCGAAGTTTACCGCGGAGTGGAAAAGCATCCCGCTCACAACGTCCTGGCAAAAGTTCGTCATTCCCATCCCCCTCCCCGAGAAGCTGTCCTCCGAGCAGGGCCTTTTCTTCTTTGCCGAGGCACCCGAGGGCGGTGGCCACGAGGTATGGTTCGACGAGGTGAAGTTCGAGACCGTGGGTAACATCAGCAACCCGAGGCCGGCTATAGCCACGGAGACCGTGAATACGTTCGTTGGCGCGATCCTGAACGTCCAAGGTACGCGGGTCATCTTCAACGTCGGCGGCAGCGACCAGACCATCGATCACTTGCCCGGCTACCTCACGTTCGCGTCCTCGAACGACACGGTGGCGGCGGTCATCGATGGAGCGGTCCGGCTGGTGGGAAAGGGCAGCGCGACTATCACCGCCAAGCTCGGCGAGGTGGACGCGACCGGGGTGGTCACGGTGATCTCCAAAGTGGCGCCGACCACCGCGGCGCCCAATCCGACCCATCCCGCGGGTGATGTCATATCGCTTTTTAGTAATACGTACACCGACGTCCCGGTCGACAGGTGGTTGACTGACTGGTCGCAAGAGGCGGAAGTCGTCGACTTCCGGGTCGCCGGTAACGACGTGAAGGCATACACGATCACAGACGTCGGTTTTGCGGGAATCGAGTGGGCCCCGGATTCCGCGCGCACCATAGACGCAACCGCGATGACCCATTTCCACGTGGACTTATGGGTGGGGGAGGGCACGTACTTCGGGGTGAAGCTCGTCGACTTCGGCGCCGACGGCGTTTTTGGCGGGGATCAGGACAATCAGGACAGCGAGCATGAGATCTTTGTCTTGGAGACCACGACTCCAGCGCTGGTCGCGGGTGAGTGGATCAGCCTGGATATACCCCTGACCGATTTCACGAGCCTCTTGAGCACCGAGCACCTCGCCCAGATCGTCATCAGGCACGACGTGAGCACCGCCTTCATAGACAACGTGTTCTTCCATAAATAACCGTCACCGGAAGTCGGAGGGGTTTACGGCGTGTTTATATTAATATGGAGTGTGTGAGAAAACGCGTGTTCGTTTGATGCGGCAAACACGTTCGCGCTATCACAAAGGAGAATCTTTGGCAATGATTAGGCATGCACGGACCGTTACCCGGCGCGCACTGTCGGGTCGGCACCTGCCTGTGCTGGCGGTGATCGTGCTCTCTCTCGCCACTATGGGCGGTCGCTGCGGTGACAACGGGTCGGATTCGCGGCTCGCGGACTGGCAGCTCGTCTGGCAGGATGAGTTCGAAGGACCGGCCGGTCAGTCACCCGATCCCGCTCGCTGGCGTTTCGACATCGGCACCGACTGGGGCAACGCCCAGCTCGAGTACGATACCGAGCGCCCGGTGAACGTTTCGCTCGACGGCGCCGGCCATCTCGCTATCACCGCCCGCGAGGAAAGCTACCAGGGTCAGGCCTACACATCGGGTCGCATCAATACCTACCAGTTCTTCGCTCAAGCGCGCGGGCGCTTCGAGGCGCGAATTCGTCTGCCGGTGGGCCAAGGCATCTGGCCGGCTTTCTGGCTGCTGGGAGCCGACTTCGACACGGTGGGCTGGCCCGAGTGTGGTGAGATCGACATCATGGAGTACCGCGGCCAGGAGCCACGCATCCTGCACGGCAGTATCCACGGTCCGGGCTACTCCGGCGGCTCCGCGGTGACCGGCCGCTTCGAGCTGCCCGGTTCGGCGGGACTCGACGCCGACTTCCACGTCTTCGCGGTGGAGTGGTACGGCGATCGCATCACCTGGATATTGGACGACATACGCTATTTGACCATCACCCCGAGCGACCTCCCGCCCGGCGCGCGCTGGGTATTCGACCATCCCTTTTTCGTGATCCTAAACGTCGCGGTGGGCGGGAATTTCGTGGGTCCGCCAAATGCCAGCACCTCCTTCCCGCAGACGATGCTGGTCGACTGGGTGCGGGTCTTCCGGAGCGGGCCATGAGGCGCTGTGTTTACCACCGGTCAGCCGCCTGTCTCACCACCCTTATCCTAGCGCTTACGTCTTGTGTCCGCGACCGCCCGCCCGCTGCGCCCGGGGTGCTGGTGGTTTCACAGGAAGGGGGACAGCAGGCCTCCTGGGTCCGCAACTTCAACCCGCTCACGCTTGCTGCGGCGCCCCGCTGGCCCACGCTCGCTGGAATCTACGAACCGCTCATGGTCTTCAACAGCATGAAGGCGGAGTACGTCCCGTGGCTCGCCCTCACGCACGAATGGCGCGAGGACAATTTGCTATTACGACTGACCACGCGTGATAGTGTCGTGTGGTCCGACGGGCATCCGTTTTCCGCGAAAGACGTGGCGTTTACTTTCGAGCTATTGCGACGTCACCCGGCACTCGACCGCCGTGGCGTGTGGAGTTTTCTCGCCGATGTTCGCGCCATCGGCGATCGCACCATCGACTTCCATTTCCAGCGGGTCTTCATCCCAGGTTTTGACGAGGTAGCTGCGCAGCAGATCGTGCCCGAGCACGTGTGGCGTGACGTGGACGATCCGGTGACATTTACCAACGAGAATCCGGTCGCCACCGGTCCTTTTACCGAGGTGCGTGTGTTCCGTAACCAGGTGTACGAACTAGGACGCAACCCGCGTTACTGGCAAGAGGGTAAGCCTCGGGTCGAGGCACTCCGCTTTCTGGCTTACCCGTCGAACGACCGCGCCAATCTGGCGTTGGTATTCGACGAGGTCGACTGGGCGGGCAACTTCATTCCTGCCATCGAGCGCGTCTACGTGAGACGTCAGCCGGAGACACATCACTATTGGTTTCCCCTTACCGGCAGCACGGTGTTCCTCTATGCGAACACCACGCGCGCGCCCTTTGACGATGTGCGGGTGCGCAAGGCGCTCAGCATGGCCATCGACCGAGAACTCCTCGTGGATGTGGCGGCCTACCGCTACTCGCGACCCGCCGATGCCACGGGTCTCAGCGATGCCTACTCGGCCTGGCACAACGCCGAGATCGCTGCCGGCGAAGACTGGTTGCAACACGACATCGCGCGCGCCAACGCGTGGCTCGACGAGGCGGGCCACGCGCGCGGGCTCGACGGCATCCGCCGCAAGCCCGATGGGCAGCCTTGGAAGTACCAGATCCTCACCGTGTCCGGTTGGTCCGACTGGGTGCGGGCGTCGCAGGTCATCGCGCGCGGGCTGAGAGAGATCGGCATCGATGCGGCGGTCCGCACGTACGATTTTAGCGCGTGGTTCGAACAGGTGCAGCAGGGCAAGTTCGATCTCTGTCTGGGGTGGTCTTTCGAGGGGCCGACGCCGTATCTATTCTACCGCTGGCTGATGTCGTCGGCGACGCTCAAGCCCCTTGGCGAGACATCGCACGGAAACTGGCACCGCTACGCCAGCGCCGAGGCCGACGCTGCGCTGGCGGCGTTCGAGCTGGAACCCGACCCAGAGGTGCAGCGACGGCTCGCCGACGAGTTGCAACGCATATTTGCCAGCGAGGCGCCGGCGCTACCGCTTTACCCCAATCCGTCGTGGGCCGAATACAACACCAGCCGCTTTGAAGGTTTTCCCTCGGAAGAAAATCCGTACGCGGACCCATCGCCCAACAAGTTCGATCGCGGCGAGTGTCTGCTGGTCCTCACCAACCTCACCCCGCGCTAGGAGGCGAGATTGCGCTACCTCATTCGTCGGCTCGGCTTCTACCTGCTGGCGGCGTGGGCGGCGCTGACGCTCAACTTCTTTCTTCCGCGACTCATGCCGGGTGATCCGGCGACGGCGCTTTTCGCGCGCTTCCGCGGCCGGTTGGGGCCGGAGGCCATGCAGGCTCTGCGCGAGACCTTTGGCCTCACCGAGGCGTCACTGGTGAGCCAGTACCTGACCTACCTCGGCAGCGTGTTCAGGGGTGACCTCGGTATATCTATCGCCTATTTCCCATCCCCGGTCGCGGACGTGATCGGCACCGGGCTGGTTTGGACCATCTTTTTGGCGGGCACGGCGCTGGTGGTGAGCTTCACCATCGGTACCTTGCTCGGCATCGTGGCCGCCTGGTGGAGGCGTGGTTGGGTGGACAACGTGTTGCCGTCGTCTCTGGTCTTTCTGGGCGCATTCCCTTATTTCTGGCTGGCGATGGTCGCGCTCTACATTCTGGGTTTCTCGCTCGGTTGGTTTCCCCTGGGACACGCCTACGGTGATGATCTCACGCCCGGTTTCACCGCCGTTTTCCTGGCCGATGTGGTTCGCCACGCCGCGCTGCCCGTGGGCACGGTGGTGTTGGCGACCCTGGGCGGCTGGCTCCTCTCCATGCGCAACACCATGATCGCGGTGCTTGGATCGGACTATGTCAACCTGGCCCGCGCCAAGGGTCTCCAGCCATCGCGGGTGGTACTGCGTTACGCCGCGCGCAATGCGCTCCTTCCCAGTGTCACCGGCTTTGGCATGGCGCTGGGATTTGTGCTCGGCGGCTCGCTTCTGACCGAGATCGTTTTCTCCTACCCCGGTGAGGGATACCTGTTGGTGCAGGCGGTTCGCAATCAGGATTTCCCGCTGATGCAAGGCATTTTCCTCGTGATCACGCTGGCGGTGCTCGGCGCGAATTGGCTGGTGGACCTCGTCTACCTCTGGCTCGACCCTCGCACCCGGGACTCGGTATCGTGAGTGGGGCGACGACACAGGCAACCGGCATTGCGGCGTGGCGGGACGCCATCCGCCGCGACCGCAAGGCGACCATCGGCGCGGTCATGTTGACCGTCTTCCTCTTTATCGGCATCTTCGGTCCCTGGCTCGTCGGTGACCCCGACACGCTGGTGGGCATCCCGCTACAGCCACCTTCCGGTGAGCACTGGCTCGGGACCACCGGCCAGGGGCAGGACGTTCTCTCGCAGCTCGTCGTGGGTACTCGGGTGTCGCTGGCGATTGGCTTTGCGGTAGGGCTGGCCGTGGTACTGTTGGGTGCGCTCATCGGCGTCACTGCGGGCTACTTTGGTGGCCGTGTGGACGGACTCCTCTCTCTTTTCTTCAACGTGTTTCTGGTTATCCCCGGGATGCCGCTGGCCATCGTCATCGCGGCTTATCTTCCGTCGGGGCCACTCACGCTGGGTCTGGTGCTGGTGGTCACCGGTTGGGCTTGGAACGCGCGCGTGCTGCGCGCACAAACCTTGGCGCAGCGCCAACGCGTTTTCGTGGCCGCCGCCGTGGTGGCCGGGGAGTCGAGCTTTCGTATCGTGACTCGTGAGATCCTGCCCACGATGACATCGTTGCTGGTGGCGCAAGTTGTGGGGAGTACGGTGTACGCCATCGGCGCGCAAGTGGGACTCGAGTTCCTGGGACTGGGTGACGTGTCCGCCGTCACCTGGGGTACCAACTTATACTGGGCACAAAACGATTCGGCGTTGCTCACCGGGGCGTGGTGGACTTTTGCGCCGACCGGTCTGTGCGTGGCGCTGGTGGGGTTTGGTCTCACCATGCTCAACTCGGGCTTCGACGAAATCACCAACCCGAGGCTGCAGCTCGAGAGAGCTTGGCGCAAGCACCTGTTACAGAGAGGCAAGGAGCCGACCCGCTCGACGCCGGTGGTGATGGACAATGACTAAACCGCTGCTGGATATCCGCGACTTGTGCGTCGACTACGTCACCCCGCACGGGCCGGTGCGAGCGGTCGACCGTGTATCTCTGGAGGTGAAGCCTGGTGAGATCCTCGGTATCGCCGGTGAGTCGGGGAGTGGCAAGACGACCTTGGCCCAAGCGCTCCTACGCATCCTGCCACCCCCGGCGGTCATTTCCGGTGGTGAAGTGTGGTTCGAGGGGAGTGATATACTCGCGCTCGATGAGCCAGAGCTGCGCGCGATGCGGTGGAGACGCATGTCCATGGTCTTCCAAAGCGCCATGGATGCGCTAAACCCCGTCGTCACCATCGGCGAGCAGATCGTCGACACGCTTCGCGCTCACGGTGGGTCGACGCCACGCAGCGCCCGTGCTCGCGCAGGCGAGCTCCTGGAGACGGTGGGTATCCCGCGCGACCGCATCGACGGCTACGCGCATCAGCTCTCGGGCGGTATGAGGCAACGGGTGGGTATCGCACTGGCACTGGCACTCGAACCGGCCCTGATCATACTCGACGAACCCATCACGGCCTTGGACGTCATCGTGGAGCGGGAAATTCTCGAACAGATTCGAGTCTTACAGCGGCGGCTCGGTTTTGCCGTCCTCTTTATCACCCACGACCTGGCGCGGATGCTCCAGGTGTCGGACCGGGTGGCGGTGTTCTATGCCGCCCGACTGGCGGAGGTGGCCCCGGCGGCGGCGCTTCGCCGCGCGCCGCGACATCCATACACCCAAGGGCTGTTGCGCGCCTTTCCCACGGTTCACCCGGGCGGTGAGGAGCCGGAGAGCATTCCCGGTTCGCCGCCCAGCCTACGGAACCCTCCACCGGGGTGCCGTTTTCACCCGCGCTGCGACCGTGCCGTGGACAAGTGCCGCGAGCTAACGCCGGAATTGCGCCCCCTCGGCGCCGGCCACTTCGGTGCGTGTCACCTGGCGGAATAGTCCGCACAAACCTCGCGTCCTTACATGGCGAAGTGTAGATAGCTTCGTATCTCCCACTCGGTTCCATCCTCTCCCGGCGCGGTCGGGTCACACGTCAGATTGCCACTCACATCGGGCACCAAGGCCGGGCAGTAACGGGGCGAAAAGCGGTCGAGGGACCGCCAGGTGGCGCGCACGCCAAAGCGGGTCTGCGGGAAACCAAACCAGCGTGGTGCACCGAGCGTGTACGACAGATCGCCCATGAGCTGCTTGGGGAAGGTGAGGTTGAAGTCGCGGTGATAGTCGTACGCTCCCCAATCGTTGAATTTGGCGAAGGTCTCGAGCGCCACCGATCCCCAGGCGATACGGGCGTCGCCACCGTAGCGTTCGATGCGGCGCTGGTCGTCACCGTTTGGCTCTCCCTGACCGACGAAGAGGTTTGCCACCACTCGCAGATTGGAGCGGGGGCTCGATACGATGCGGGCGTGCGCCTCCCACAGGTCTCGCGGTGGGGTCGCGGCCGGAAACGGGAACGCATTTCCCTCGGCCGAGATGAAGGTGCCGCCGTCCTGTGTGGTAGGAAAATCCCGGTACACGATCCCCGCGGCCACCGCGATTTTCGCATCTTCGCGAACGATGTTGTCCCAGGCCCACATCCACGTGGCCGGCGTCGGGTCGTAGGTCACCAGAAACTCCGCGCCGAACATCTCCCGGTTGGCGCGCACGGCAAACGGATCGCCCGCGACGGCCACGTTGCGCACGGGGTTGTTCACCCCTGGGCCCGGACCGACTAGCGGCTTCTGGTATAAGACGTTTGGCGCCAGCTGGACGTTACCCAAGTTCACCGCCAGGCCGGAGATCACGTTCGATTGGTTCCCCGAGCCGCTGTCCTTCAAGTGCCAGCCGGTATAGGTGATGGTCGCAGTCGGGCCGGCGTCGGCAACGATGCCCATATAAGCCCCCTGCGCGTACCAGTGCCAGCGTCCTTTCTCCAACGTCACCTTTGCCTTGGCGCCAAAGGTGTCCTCGTCGCGGACGTCGTCCTGCAACACCACCGGCACGCTATTTCTCTCTTCGACGAGGTTGAACCTATCGCCGACCTTCGTATTGCCGCCCCAGATGCCTCCCACCTCGAGGCCAACGGGGCCCCGGCTGCCGCTGAGATGGAGTGTGGCCTTTCGCGTCGGTGGCACCGGCACCGCAAAGGACGCGATGGTCGCCGTTTGCTCTTCGAGATCTTCCTGATAGATCGCGGTGGCGGTGATGGGACCGACGTTACGAGCATACTTGGCCAAAAACCCTGGGTTGGCGCCCCACCATAGCTCGGGGCCGATCGCGAACTTCAGCCCCTCGAACCACTTCTTGCCGCTGATCTCTACTCCCACCGGGGCTTCGCCATTGTAGATGTCGATGTTCTCGCCGTAGAAAGCTTCCCGGTACAGGCCGAAGAAGTCGCCTTCGTATCCCCAGTGAAAGTGGCCGGTGCGGTAGAAACCGTCCAGCATGAACCAACGATCGTCCCAGGATATGCCTGCACGGTAGACCTTCAGACGCTCGATATCCTCCAGCTGCAGCCCCTCGTCACCCAAGCTCACGGGGCGTCCTCGGTTCTCGTAGAAGATCTCGTCGATCGGATTGAGGGGGACGCTACCGAGGAAGCTCAGTGATATCGTGCCGGTCACGTTTTCGGATGGTTGTGCCTGCAGGTCGGCGTAGAAAGACTGCATCTGATCAAAGCCGCGGAAGGCGGGAAACGATGTCGGCCCCTGGGGGGATGCGTCCGGCGTGTTGATGTTGCTGCCACCGGTGTGGTAGGTCTCGAACTCGAGGCGCAATCCGGTCACACGTACGCGGCTGGAGACATCGGCGAGAAGGGCGGCGCGGTCGCCACGCGCCAGCAGCGTGGCGGGCGCCGGTTCGATGGTGTCGAAGTGGCGCGCGATCGCGGCGAGGTCCGTACCCGCAGCGTACGGATCCAGACGGAAGGCTTCCTGCAGCGCGTAGTAAGAGGCACGGGGGTACACGTGGTACAGTCCGTTGCTGTCGGATGGCCCCTTGGCGGTGATACCCCACCACTCCTCGTTCATGTTGTTGTCACCCTCGACGTAATCCTCGGGGTAGCCGGCGTTGGGCCACGAGGCGTTGGTGTCGTGGATGTCGAGGCGCTCTTCCTGACGAAACTTCCACCAGCCGTCGGTCCATTGAAAGATAAAGCCGCCAATGGCGTTGCCCACGCGGCCCTTGCCGCTGGACTGCTCGTAGATCTCACGCCACTGGCCGAGTAAATAACGGCACTGCGTCTCCTGGTCTTCACGCATTTCTTTGGCGTTCCAGGCATCGGCCCCAAACTCGGTGAACATGACCGGGATGCCAAGCTTGTACTTTACTACCTCAAAGAGATCGCGGGCGGAGATGCCGCGGTAGACGTTGCATCCGAGCACGTCGAGGTCTTTGCACTCTTCGGCGATAATGTCGATGTATTGGAGGTCACCGTTGGCCATCGCCACGGGTCGGTCGTCGCGCGCTTTGATCGCGCGTGTGATCTCGCCAAACATCGAATAGAGGTAGCGCGCGCGGGCCGCATTGCGCTCGCCCTCGGGCAAGGCCTCGATCTCGGAGGAAGCCCATGACAGACCGTAGTTGTTCTCGTTCCCGAGCAGCCACATTAGCATGCCGGGCGTACCGCGAAATTCATCCACTAGAGCGACGACCTCGGCTTTGACCGCCTCACGGAGACGCGGGTCGGAGTAATCGATGGAGACCTGCGGAATCCACACGCCGTCGAGCGTGAACCCGTAACGCGCGCACGGATGGTTGACCACCGTGTAGATACCGTAGCGCTCGTAAATAAACTTGACCCAGCGAGGAGGGACGCCGACGTACTGCCGGATAACATTCACCCCCATGCCCTTGAGGAGCGGCATCTCTCGGGCGAGCGCCGCCTC
>JAOTUR010000238.1 GCA_029863805.1 Candidatus Krumholzibacteriia bacterium
TCGAGAATCACTCTAATCTGGGCGGTGTTTGGACCGGTGTATTCGCGGAATGATGCCAGCGTCTGATCCGTGCGTCCCACCTGGCTAAAGACGGTCCTCACGTCGTCTTCACCTTCGAGCCAACTCGCGAAGTGTGATATGGCGTTCACGGTCTCTTCGAGCGGCGTTCCGCTGGGAAGTTCGAGGTCCACGCGGAAGTCGCCGGCGCTCCGTTCTGGCATGAAACTACGACGAAGTTGCAGACCGAGCAGCGCGGCGGCTATCAGCCCGACAACCAGTACGGTAATCATCGTTACCGGTCTGCGGAGCGTCCGGATCAGTGTGTAATGGTACAGCCGGTATCCCGTCTGGTAGATCTTCTCGAAAAAGCGGGACAATCCCCGCGGCGTGGCTTGTTGATAAGCCAGCAAACGCGCGGACAATACCGGCTGCAACAGCAACGCCGTAGCCACCGACACCACAAGTGAAAACGTAACCGCTAAGGCCTGGTCGCGAAAGAAAGCGCCGGCGATCCCTGGCACGTAGACGACGGGAAAGAAAACCGCGACGGTGGTGAGTGTGGCCGCCAGAACCGCCCGGGCCACCTCGCTCGTCCCCACCACCGCTGCGTTGGCGACGATGCGCCGTTTTTCCAGCGAGGTCTCCTCATCAGCATCAGCCTTGGCCACGGAGCCCAAGCGTTCCGACAGATGCCGGTTGATATTCTCCAAGACGACGATCGCATTATCCACCAACATCCCTGCTGCCAGGGAGAGACCCCCCAGGCTCATGAGGTTGAGTTTGACCTTGCCGAAGTACAAAAGCGCAAAAGTGATCATGATCGACACGGGGATCGAGACACCGACAACAATCGGGCTGCGGACGTCGCGGAGAAAAACAAACAGCACCAGAAACGCCAGACCGGCCCCGATAATGAGCGACTGAACGAGACCCTGGAATGAGGCACGGACATAGTCTGCGTCGCGGTAAACAAACGTGTACTGCAGATCACCGTAGTCTTCGCTCAATACCCCGAGGGCACGATCGATCTCGCGCGATACCTGGATGGTGTTGGCTTCAGGTTCCTTGTAAATCAGTAGTGAGACAACGGGCTGGTCATAGGCCAGCGTCACGCCCTCTGGTTCTTTTATGGTGTCTATGACGCGAGCGACATCCGAGACGCGAACGGGGGATTGCCCGACGTGAACGATGTCCGTCGATGCAATGTCTTCGAGCGACTCGTACTCCCCCGAGATACGCAGACTCAGGTACAGCGGGCCTCGCCGAATCTTGCCACCGGGGAACGTGATATTGCTACGCGCCAGAGCCAGTTGGATATCCTCGACGGTCATGCCGTATATGCCCATTTTCTTGACATCCGGTTCGACCAGTATTTCACGAACGGCGCCACCAACGACCTCCGCCTGGCTGATGCCGTCGACTTGTTGGATGGCTGGTTTGACGACTTCGCGGGCAAACTCGGTGACCGATTCGATTCGGTCGCCAGCACCGAGGGTCATGATGCTTATAGGACGCGACAGCGGATCCCACCTGAGAATCACAGGACGCTCGGCCTGCTCCGGAAAATCATCACGATATGCCACGCGATCCACCGCTTCCCGGAGGTGCAGATTAGCAAAGTCCATCTGCGTACCCCATTCATACTCGACCGTAATAATGGAGACTCCTTCACGCGTCCTTGACACGACGCGCCGGACTCCCGACAAGGCGGTTACGACTTCCTCGACGGGTTGGGTCACCAGTCGTTCCAGATCCTGGGCAGGTATATCCTGGTAAGTTGTAACGACGGTCAGCCGCGGGTATGTTATCGAGGGTAGCAGGTCGACGGGGAGGCGGCGGTAGCTGAGGGCACCGATCAGAACCAACGCGAGGAAGAGCATGCTGATCGCGATCGGTCGCTGGATGACAAGTCGCAGCATGAGGATACCCTAGTCGGCCGTGCTCCACGGATCGCGGATGGTAAGTACCTTCTTGACTTTGACCTTCGCGTCGTGGGCAAGGGTGAGATGGTCGCTGACCACCACGAGATCATCAACGGACAGCGAACCGCCTTGCAGGACCCCGGCGATTTCGGTGAGATCGTCGTTGTTGTGGCCAAGTTTGAGGTAAAGCCATTTGGCCCGATCCCCCTCGACCGTGAACAGCAGCGGGCGGCCGTCCCGAGTCAAGATGGCTTCGTTAGGGACCAGGAGCCTGTCGGTGTAGGTCTGTCCGGCGATGATCGCCCGCACGAACATTCCCGGTCGAATCTTCCCCGTTGTATTCTTGAGCCTGAAAAGCACCTCGCAGGTGCGGCTCTCGCGATCAAAATGGGGGCTTATTACATCAACCGTTGCTGCCAAGGTGTCGCCCAGTGACGGGATGGCGAGCAACGCCGGACGTCCGGCGTCCACAAGGCCGATATCGGACTCCAGCACACCGACTTCGGCCTCCAGATCGGTGTTGTTAACGAGATTACAGATCACCTGTCCCAGCGACACGTGCTCGCCCTGGCTGAGCACCAGACCGGTGATCACCCCGGAAAACGGTGCGCGTATTTCCGTTCGCTCCAGGCTGAGGGCCGCCCGTTCGAGCGCCGCCCGCGCGGCAGCGATGCCGCTTCGCGAGGCGACCATTTCAAGACGATAGTGACCCTCCTTGACGGCCTGCACGTCGAGAGCAATCTCGCGCACCAAACGCTCATCGCGTGTGATCACGCCTTTTCTTTCGAGCGCCGCGAGCTCATCGATTTGGGCTTGTAGCTGGGCTGGTCGTTGGGGCGCTTCGAAGGATTCATCCTCGATGGCCAGCAGGCCGATGGCCTCGATATACTTGGCGCGCGCTTCCTCGGCGGCCACTTCGTGTTCGCGATCGTCGAGCTTGGCGATCAGAGACCCTTTACGCACATAACGTCCCTCGCCGTTGGCGATCCGTGTTATACGGCCGGCGATCTCGGTTCTGATCTCGGCGGAGTGCCGGGCTCGAATCGTTCCCTCGGCGATCACAGGTATGACCAGGTCAGCGCGAATGGCTTTGCAAACCTGAACGGATGTGGTGCGCTCCCGGCGTTGTCTGCTCTTTGCTTTCGACTCGTCTTCTTGCGACGAGTCGGCCTCGGCCGCGCCGTCGGCACCCACGGATTCATCGTTCTCTCCGGCTTGGGCGGAATCGGCCTGGGCGCCGGCACCGTCGGCGGAGCCTCGCGAACCACACCCGATCAACGGCGCGTTGGTAAGGATGAGCAGCAACGCCATTGCAAGCCCGCTCGACCAAAAACCTGCCGCTTTGTTGAGTCGTCCCATTCTGCTACCCCAAAGCTCGGATCACCGCGGTCTTTATGTTTTAACGGCTCGAGGTCAGGAATTCGCCCTGCAGCTCGTAACAGATCACGCTCATGGGCTCGGGCTCCTCGTCTCCAACCTGAAAGGATTCACCGCCGGCCTGAAGGCTTATAGCGGCTTGCAGGAGATCGGTCACGACGTAAAGCCGGTTCTTCACAAAGTAGTACCCATCGGTCACCGGGTCCCCCTCGCCCTCGAGCGTCACCTGACGCACAAAGCGACCCTCAGCATCAAAGACATCAAAAACGCCGATCGAGCCATCCGGATTATCTCGCGAACCGGCGCTACTCAAAACCCACATGCTACCATCGTCGCGAACAAAAATGCTTTCGATATCCTTGGTGTTATCGGTAATACGAACCGTGCAGTTTGGAATCTGTCGGGCGAAGATGTTCATCAGGTTTGTGATGATCTCCTTCTCTTCCGCCGTGCGCTTGCGGTGCGTGTACTCGCGCTCGATCACGCGGTTGACGGTCCCATCCGGGTTCCACACCTCGATGCGGTAGTCCGGATATTGCGTCACGGCAAAAACCCGTCCGTCCTGCGCGACCACCCAACGGCGGTCGAATGTGTCCCACTCCATATCGTCCAAAACGGCGTTGGCCGTCTCGATGTTCCTCTTATCCTGACAGTATCGAGCCGTCTCGTCGCCGTTGGGGCCGACGGAAGCGAGATACCGCGTCTGCTCGAACTTGCCCTCGGAAAAAGCGTTGACCGCGGCGGCCAGCACCAGATTGCCGGCGCCCGCCTGGCCACCGACCAACTGCAGGAAGCTTCCGTCTGGGCTTTTTGGCACGGGATGTTCGCCAGCCGGTTCACCTTCCGGCGTCAAGAGGACAATCTTGCCCGGCTGCACCTGCATAACGCCGACGTTGCCGTCTCCGTCAAAGAACATTCCCACCGGGAACCGAAATTCTCCGGGACCTTCACCCTCGCGCCCGATCGTGCGCAGATAGTCTCCATCCGCCGAGTAGACTTTGATCTGAGCTAGCTGCGTGTCCAAGATGAAAACGCTACCGTCATCGGCACCAAGGATTTGAGAAATTACGCCAAAAAACTCATCTTCATCATCGGTATCGCCACCCAACCGCCACAGCTCCTTGAGCTTGGCGCTCTTTGCCTCCTCGATGGGCTCCGCTGGATTGCTTACGTGCAGCACGCCCTCCAACGTGGTCTGCTCGCCCTTCCACTCACCGGCCGATACCGTCGCCGGCCAGCCACCGGTCATCAGTGCTACCAATAAGGCAATGACGGCAACCCCTTCCAGGAGACGTCGAACGCCAAGGCAAAAAACGGCCGACCAGCAAGGGCCAGCTCCTCTCAGATTCATGGTTAGACTCCTTTCCCCGGTTGTTACGCTCGCTTTACGGTTGTACGCAGATGCAAATAAGAATGTTACGTGAAAATGGGCCTGAAATGTACTCATCGAGATGCTACCCACGCCACACCTACACCCTGGGGTTGTGCATATTCAAATCGAGCCGCTCGCTGCAAGGGTGATCGTACCTCATTCCAGGCCTTTTGGGAAGCCCCCGGGCTGTGTAAGGATTCGTTCGCCGTATCGACCAGGCATGTAGAGGATCGCCGCCGATGCGGCCGGTGCTGGTGGTGGCATTGGCCGGCAAACGGGATGGACGCTTGCAGTGGCTCGTGATAAAGTCCACGGAATACAAAGGGAGGCGCCGTGACCATTTTTGAAACCATCTTGGCAGGCATCGTGGGAACGGTGGGCATGACGTTGCTGATGACGCTGATTCACCGTGCGGGTTGGGCCAACGCTGATATGATCCGGGCGCTGGGCAGTTGCCTGACCCGCAGTTACGACAACGCGCTCAAGCCAGGGTTATTGATGCATTTTGCGTCGGGCGCGTTATTCGCCTTTCCCTACGCCTTAGTGATCAGCGGTGTGGCCTTGCAATCGATCGCCGCCGCCGTCGGTCTGGGACTGCTCATGGGATTTGTCCACGGATTCGTCATAAGCTTTGTGATGGTCGCGGTGGTGTCCGATAAGCACCCCGTGCCAAGGTTTCAAACCGCGGGCTTTGAAGTAGCCGCCGCTCACGTGGTGGGACACATGGCTTACGGTGCCGGTGTGGGTGCGATGATCGGTCTGCTCGGCATAAGCTTCGGATTCCGCTTCTAGAATCTCCTGTTGGTAAGATCTTCAAACTTCTTATACGTTTAGCAAAGGAAACCCAATGGCGTCCCAGAGAATTGTTTTTGAAAATTCAACGGGTGATAAACTGGCGGCGCGCCTCGATCACCCTCTTGCGGAAAACCCAGTGGCTTATGCTATTTTTGCTCACTGCTTTACCTGTTCCAAGAATTACAAGGCGGTCACAAATATAAGTCGAGCCTTGTGCGCTCAGGGGATCGCCGTCCTTCGCTTCGATTTCACCGGTCTGGGAGAAAGCGAAGGTGACTTTGCCGACACCAATTTCTCTTCGAACGTTGCCGATCTCGTGTGCGCCGCGGATCACCTGCGAGAACACTTCGAGGCGCCAAAGATTCTGATTGGACATTCGCTGGGGGGGGCGGCGG
>JAOTUR010000239.1 GCA_029863805.1 Candidatus Krumholzibacteriia bacterium
CACATTCGGGTTCTGGCTCAGGGCGTGGGCAGCCTGCGGTGGGAGTGTTACAGCGAAACCCTTGATGGCGTGTTGGTAGACAAAGCGTGGCGACGCGCCGTGCTGCCGCGCAAGGCCATTGGCCATGCGTGCGGGATCCGCCACGCTGCTTTTAAAAACGACGATGTACTTTTGATGTTCGACAGCGGGAGTATTTCGGAGAGAGTCTTGCTTTGAGTTGCCGGTCGCTGCTTGACCGACTGGGCCATCGCCCGCGATGACGATCGCGGCCACTATCGCAGCAAGCACACCTATGCGCCCCACGCAGCGACTCCTCCTGCCAATGGGGAGGCAACTTCACTCGAATCACCCTGCGGACTAAGCGAGGAAGTCGGGAGTGTTGCAACGAGACGAGTCGGGGATCCGCATCGCCTTCCACTGGTCGGCGCTATGTATTACAGGGACTCTTCTCAAACCGAACGATGACCGTGGTTCGCTGTGGGGCACCGATGTACACTCAGTGCATCTTAGCCTCCCCCCACATTTCGACATTCGTAACACGCTGATTGTACCATATAATTAACAATTGTCAAAGGAGGTTCTCGGTTCAGCCGCCCGATCGACACCTTAGTTAGTGCTCGAATTCACAATGTTAACCCACGGTCAAAGAAATGCGTTTTGTGCTCAACCTCACTCGTCCGACCCCGATCGCCCATCGATATCCGTGATATGGCACAGAAAATGCAACGCGTAATCCCCCAACGAGTTGAGGGGGTACACAGCCATGACGGTCACCAAATCGAGCCATACACCACAGAATATCCGTAACCTGGCGCGCCGGGAGTCCCGGTATTGGTACTTGCTGGCGGCGATTTGCATCATGACCACACTCGGGCTCGTGGTCGCGATATCACCGCTGCTTCAGGAACGGATCTCGACCCTATGGCCGTGGGCCAACACCAGTATCGTCTTGCTCGCGGGCCTTGCGATTTCGATGGGGCTTCTGGTGACCTACCTGACTCTCCAGCAGGGGAAGGCCCGAGACATGCGCCGGCAACTGCAGGCCATGAGTGAAGAATCGGTTTTGCGTGAGCGACAGAACTTGGCCCGACTGCGGGCGCTCTTGAATGTCAGCCGCATGATGGGGTCGGTAACCAACCTTGAAAACGTTTTCAACACAATTGTATGCACGTGCCTGGAGGTGTTCCAATGCCAACAGGCCTCACTCATGCTCTTGAACGAGAGAACCCGCGAGCTCGAAACACGCGCGGTGACAGGTCACGCCAACCCGGACGTGGTCAAGAACGCGACACAGAAAATAGGCACGGGTATAGCGGGGTGGGTTGCGCAAGAGCAGGAACCACTCATCTTGACCCGGGATACCGATCTCAGCCTTTACCCCGACCTGCAGCTCAAGGACAAAAGCATTAACGCCGCCATGATCGTCCCTATTCTCCTCAGAGACGAGTTCATCGGTGTCATCAACATAAGCAGCCGCTCTCCGGATGTTACCTATACCGACCAGGATCTCCAGGCGCTTCGCGTGTTTGCCGAAAATGCCGGAACCTGCATTCGCCACGCCCAACACGTTGAGTGGATGCGAAAGACCCTGAGCGATACGTTGGATCACTCCTGGCCCGGTGCAAGTACCGGGCAAAAAAAGGCCGAGGCGCTTACCAAAGAATAACCGCCTCGATTTGACGACGGCTCAGCCGGTATTTATTTTAGCAGCGTCGCTCGCCTCACCAGGTTACGGCCGTTTACTTGCAAGCGATAGAAATACACGCCACTGGCAAGCGTGCCAGCATTCCACTCGACGATGTACTCGCCCTCGCTTACTACGCCATTTACGAGTTCCTGGACCAAACGCCCCTTTACATCATAGACCGTAAGACGCACATGTTGGGTGCTGGGAACCCTGTAGCTGAAGCTCGTCACCGGGTTGAATGGGTTTGGGTTGGGAGGTGACAGATCCGCATCATCGGCATCGCCAAACGGGAGTGCGTTCGGGCTGGGATTGCCGACGATGGTCACACAGTCTGTCGCTTCGAAGGGCGTGCCGTCAAAGTAAGTGCCCGTGAGGGTTAGCACGATGACGTCGTTGATATTCGGTGTGGGAATGGCCGCCGCGATGTCAACCGATCTAAACTTGAGTTTGAGGTCATTGAAGCTGTCGCCACCCAACGGGTCACACACGCAGTCGCTGGCACCATCCGCCACGCCCTCGTCTCGCCCAGACGACGCACCGAAGTCTAGTGGCGCCACACCCTCCAGAAAGACCGTCGACACATCGACGTCGTCTACGTTGACAGTCGCGCTTCCCAGTACCCATACAGGGAGCACACCCTTGTTGCGGTTACCGTTCGTCATATCCCACAGCGCAATGTTCATGGGGTTGGGACAGGCATCTGCCCTTATGTCCATTTCGACATTCTGGCAGGTCTGCGAGCGTGCTCCTGTGCCACGGATTGCCTGCTGACCGGGGAAAACGGTCGCCGATACAGGTCCCAGGCTTGGGTGTGGGACGACCGTGGGCCCATCGACGTTCGGTGCTCCACAATCAGTTGTCCACAGAACGATCGCACGATGGATTAGGAACCTCGAGCCTGGCCGTGGTCGCGCGCCAAACCCCATGGCGATACCCGCTTCCGAGTTACCGATCACCGCGCCTGGCAGACCCTTATCGCCTAACCACGTCAGACTCGGCCCGTAGTCGATCTTGTACTGAACCCCGGCAAGAAACGGCGCCGGAAACCCCTCGCCGTAAACATAAACCGAATCCAGCGCTCCCGGACCCGGCGAATCCTTTTGTCGCATCGTGCCCAGCGAGTCAAAGTAGACGACGACTTGCGGACCGGCGGCGGCGGCGAAGATCGTCGTGGGCGCCAACAGGGCGATCAGTATGACAGCACAGGCGCACGTTCGCATAAGTGTCTCCTCCTAAAGGGCTAACTCGCAGCCGGACAGTCCGCTGCGGTCGAACCATTGCGGGGTATCCAGCTGGTTACCGGCATAAAACACATCGAGGCGCCGTAAATTCAGGCGCCTCGATTATGATTCACGCAACAGCCATCCGGCAATCTAAATCGCCGGAAAATTACCGGTACGCGGATTATTTGAGTAGAGTGGCTCGTCTCACGATGGTCTTGCTTCCCGTCTCCAGACGGTAGAAGTAGACACCACTCGGGAGCGTTCCCGCATCCCACTCGACGAGATACTCGCCCGAGCTTTTCACGCTGTTCACGAGCTCTTGCACCAGACGTCCCGTGACGTCGTAGACGGCAAGACGCACATGCTGCGTGCTGGGCACGGAATAGCTAAACCGTGTTACCGGGTTGAACGGGTTCGGACTGGCCAACGACAGATCGCCATCGTTGGTCTCGCCGATTGGCTCGAACTTTTCGGGCAGGTTGCCGACGACTCTCACCACATTGCTTGCCTTAAACGGCAGTCCGTCGATATAACAACCGGTGACTGTCAGTTCAACCAAGTCATTGTTGTTAGGCACTGGAATACCCGCTATGGCATCCAAGGCCCTGAACTCGGCCACCAGGTCCAGCCGTCCATCGTTGCCTTTGATGCAATCGGCACTCTGGTTGGCCGCGGCCACATCAGACAGGAAAGCGTTCTCGACTACCGCGCCCCCTAGTTTGAGGCTCGACATGTCGATATCGAACGCATCGACGCCTTCCGGCGTACCCAGAACCGCGATCTTGATCTTGCGGCCCTTAATGTTCTCGTTATCCTTGTCCTTCCAGAGGTTTATGCTCACCGGTGCCGGGCAAGAACCACTGCCCGGGGCGATGTCCATCTCGACAGATTGACAAATCTGCGAGCGTCCACCGTCACCCTCGATCGTCAACTGACTCGGGAACACGGTCGCTGCAACGGGCCCCAGCGTCGGGTGCGCAACTACGGCCGGGCCGTCGACATTGACCGAGGCACATCCCGCATCCACGTTCCAGAGAACAAAGGCCCTCTGGATCAAAAATCTGACTCCCGGGCGCGGCTGCGCGCCAAAACCCATGGCAATGCCGACCGGCGAGCTGCCAATCACTGCCCCAGGAAGGTCTAGATCGCCAAGCCAGGTCAGGGCTGTGCCGTAGTCGACCTTGTACTGCACGCCGCTCAGAAACGGTGCAGGAAAGCCCTCTCCCCAAACAAAAACCTCGTCGAGCACTCCGATGCCGGGCGATTCCTTGGTTCTCTGGGTGCCCGCGGCATCAAAATACACGGAGATTTGGGGACCCTCGGCGGGACACAGCTGTGCACTCGCAGCCACCGGCATGAGGCTCAAGCCCATGACAAGCAGCGCGAGGCTACAGGTGAATTTCTTCATATCTCTCCTCCTTAAAGTAGGATGGTCCATAGGGGCATTGGACAAAAATCCCATTGCTATAACCCGGAATTCCCTGGGCAGTTCTTTGACTTTTCCGATAGTCCCCTGTCGCTGGCCGCTCTGCGTCGCGGGCAGTGGTCCATCCGGTTGCCTTGATCGGACCATACCTGCAAACATGTCGCTTATTCAAACTCGGACTCCACCAGAAAAGTCAAATAGTCCCACCTTCTCTAACAGGCTGGAATTGTTCCGGCTTATGGTGTGTCGGTTACGAGGAATAGTACCATAGATTTGAAGCGCATGTCAAGGGTGGATTCCCACTTATTCTCATAGCGACGGGGAATTCCCGGGCCCCTGCCGGCGCGCTCGGCGCCAGCTGCTAGCGCCGGCGCCATGCTCAGCGCTATGTCGTTGCTGACCAACCGCTTGGATATTTGGTTGCTTTTGCTCGCGGTCGCGCGTGTTCAGCCCGCCCTCCTGCGAAGCAAAAAATAGGCAGCGAGCAGCACCGACAGCAAAAACAGGACCGGTGCGGTGCGCCGTTTCCTTTGGTTACTCAGAGTGTCCCGTGCCGCCTCGAGACTTCGGATCTTGGCCCTGCTACGCGTGATCAGGCCTTCGACGGCAGCTTCCTGTTTGGCGATCTCGAAACCCTTTTTCGTTGCAATCCCCATCTGCGCCATGCGCACCGAGTCGGGTAGCGCCTTCAATCCCTCGCCGAACGCCTGAGCCTCTCGTCTCAGCTCACGCAACTCGACCCGGCGCGACACGATATTCGTTTCCTGCTCCGCAATCGATAGGTCGAGCCGGTTTAGCTCGGACGAGTCAGAGATGTACACCCACGCAAACCCGGCCACCACGCTGGCCATCGCAACCCATATGAGCCATTTTGCAAGCTGACGCATGTCAATTCGTCCGTGTGCCCTGTACCGAATCTTCGGGCGGTGAAGTATAGACGATCTTGCCCCCAACAACGGTGTGCACCACCCTTGCGGTCAGAATGTCTCTTGGCGGGACGGCCACAATATCGGTGTCTACGATGGTGAAGTCGGCGAGTTTATGTTTCTCGATCGTCCCCTTGTTATCCTCGTTGAATTCGGCATACGCAGCTCCGCCAGTAAAACCCCTTATCGCCTCATCGATGGTCATGCACTCCTCTGAGTGCCAACCACCATCCGGCCAACCGTCGTGATCCCGCCGGGTAACCGCCGCGTAGATCCCCCACAGCGGATTGACACCCTCGACGGGAAAGTCGGAACCGCAAATAACCCGCGCGCCGGCATCGATCAAGCTCCGCCACGCGTACGCGCCTTTTATCCTCTGCGGGCCGACGCGGTCTTCCGCCCAATACATGTCCGATGTTGCGTGCGTGGGCTGCACCGATGCGATGATGCCGAGCTTGGCCAGCCGTTTGATGTCATCAGCGGCCAGCAACTGCGCGTGCTCGATACGAAACCGATGCTCGATCGACGGGTGAAGGCGAAGTGCCTGCTCGTAAGCATCGATGACCGCGC
>JAOTUR010000240.1 GCA_029863805.1 Candidatus Krumholzibacteriia bacterium
AGAGCACGGCAGCGGCAATTTGGGCGCATCGAACACCTTTCGGTTTCTCGGTCCCAAGATCGCGGTGCTGGTCCTGGTGGCCGACATCGCCAAAGGTTTCTTGCCAACCTTTTTTGCGCCGATTTATGCAATTGGCCACTCGTTACCGGATCGATGGTTGATGCTGATCGCTGGTTTTTTTGCTGTCATTGGACACATGTTCTCCGTGTTTGTTGGGTTTCGTGGCGGCAAGGGAATTGCGACCACCGCCGGAGTCTTCATGGCCCTGTCACCGGTCGCGTTTCTGGGGGCCTTCTTGGTGTGGGCCGCCGTTATGCTGACCACGCGCATCGTGTCCGTCGCCAGTATGAGTGCCGCCATCGCGCTGCCGGCGGTCGTGTATGGGGTGGGACGCGTGGGGGTGGCCTCTGCAGACACATCGCTGCTTATCATCTCTTTTGCCATCACTCTAGTCGTGTTGGTCAAGCACAGAAGCAACATTAGACGTCTCGTCGCTGGCAAAGAGCCCGTCTTGCGGCGGCACAGGCCTGAGAATCATGCCGGATAAACTGAATATCGCTGTCCTGGGTGCAGGTAGTTGGGGCACGACCCTGGCCATCTTGCTCGATGAGAACGGGCATCGGGTTGCTCTGTGGGAGTTTTTTCCCGAGTTGGCAGAGGCGATACGTCGCGATGGTGAGAATAAGCGTCTGTTGCCCGGCGTACGCGTGCCGGGTTCGATATCCATCCACAGCGATATCACAAAGGCGCTGGAAGAGGTACAACTGGTTGTCTTCGCCGTCCCCAGCCACGTTGTGCGCAGCGCGGCCAAAATGGTTGCGGAGAGCGGTTGCCTGACGGAAGGCACTATCATTGTCAACGCCGCCAAGGGGCTCGAGGAGAAGACGCTCAAGAGGATGAGCGAGGTTCTCGCGGACGAACTACCGGTGGCCGCCGGCAACATCGGTACACTGGTCGGACCCAGCCATGCCGAGGAGGTGAGCCGTAAGATGCCTACCTCGGTTGTGATTGCAGCGACCGATGCGGCAACGGCCAGCAGGGTACAGGATGTCTTTTTTCGACCGTATTTTCGCATCTATACCAATGACGACCTGATTGGGGTCGAGGTTGGAGTGGCGCTGAAGAACATCATCGCCATCGCCGCCGGGGTCTGCGACGGCCTCGGGTACGGAGACAATACCAAGGCGGCTCTTCTGACACGCGGTTTGGTTGAAATCACGCGGCTCGGGTGCGCGTTGGGGGCCAAGCGCGAGACCTTCTTTGGTCTCGCGGGGATTGGTGATTTGATCGCGACGGCGCTGAGCCGCCATAGCCGTAACCGTCACGTGGGTGAGAAGATCGGCAGGGGAGAATCGCTCGATAGGGTGTTGCGGAATATGGTAATGGTGGCCGAGGGAGTGCGCACGACTCGAGCGGCGGTCGATATGGGCAAGAAGTTGGACGCCGACCTGCCGATCATATCGAGTGTGCACGCGGTACTGTTTGAGAAGATGGATCCGAGGAAAGCCATTAATCAGTTGATGAGTCGTCCGCCGCAGGAGGAGATGAATTGGATGCGGGCGAAAGGCCTAGAAAGGGGGTAGTTTATGAGGTTAGGAAGCGGGTCTGCAAAAATGTACTACTCCATCAGCGAAGTCAGCGAGATGACCGGCGTCAAGGCCCACGTCCTCCGCTATTGGGAGACAGAATTTCCGAGCTTGAGGCCCAAGAAGAACCGAGCCGGCAATCGCAATTACCGGCCAAAGGACATCAAAGCGATCCTGGTTATACGGGATCTGCTGTACAGGGAGAAATTCACGATAAGCGGCGCGCGCAAGAAACTGCAGGAACATTATGGCAACCCAGATCCGCTTATCAACCAACTGCAGATTCCATTCGCGGATCCGCACGCCCGTCAGGTACTCATGTCCATAAAGAGCGAGCTTGTTAAGCTGCGCAGTATATTCGCGGACGGTGTGGATGCCGAAGAAGCTGATTCCGCTTGAAGCAAGACGGTGTCGTTGTTACACTGTTCTGCGAGGTCGGGGCGTGGCGCAGTCCGGTAGCGCACTAGCATGGGGGGCTAGTGGTCGCTGGTTCGAATCCAGTCGCCCCGACCATTCTTTGCATATCCCCTCTTTGCTGATTCATCCCGCACTGCTATGAATGATTGGCGTTCTTTTCTATAAGCTGGGCGCTTTTTTTGCCCGACGTCTCCCGCAGCATGTTTCAGAATCTATCACCGAGATTTTCGTAAGATTTCAATATATCATGCGATTCCGATCCCGCCGCATTGTCATGAGTAATCTGCGTGTGGTTCTAGGCGATAACACCGATGACAAGGAGCTGCGTGAATTCACAAGACGCGTGTTCTCGAATTTTGGAAGAAGCATATACTACTTCTTGCGGCTACCATTCATCGATAAGAGTGAGTTGAGAAGGCGCTGCGACTACGGCGGTATCGATGCCTTAACCGGTGCTCGAGGCACGTATATCTTTGTGGGGCCTCACATGGGCACCTGGGAGGTCGGTGGTGCCTGTCTGACCGCGCTGGGGGTGTCGTTGCGCACCGTTGCTTTACCTCATCCGTCATCGCGGGTCACTCGCTTCTTTAACCAGCGTAGGGAACTCCTTGGAATCGAGTGCAGCTCGATCCAAGCGGCGGCCGATTCGCTGCGCAAGGCATTGCGCGCAGGAAAGAGCGTGGCCCTGCTGATCGACAGAATCTACGGTGGCACAAGAGGCACATTTCGGTGGTTTGGTCGGGAGGTCGAGATGCCTCTGGGGCACGTGGCGCTGGCGGTGCGGTGTCGGATTCCGATTGTTACAACTGCCTGCGTATTCGAGGGAAGAGACGGTTTCAAATTCCTGTTTAACGGTCCTCATCACCCTCGCGCCGATCTGGCGTACCGTGCGGCGATGATCGACCTGCAGGAGAGGTGCATCGAAGATATGGAAAGTTTTATTCGCCGGCATCCCGAACAGTGGTTTCATTTCCAACCGCTGGGAGGTCCGCGAAGATGACAACCCCCTCAGCAAACGTTGTCGATAAGATAGCCGTCGTGGTACCGGCCTTCAACGCGGCCAGACATCTGACAGCGGTCATCGATGATATTTGTCGCACAATTCCCGCCCAACAGATTATCGTGGTCGACGACGGTTCGACGGACGAGACCAGTGACAAGGCCCGCAAGGCGGGCGTCAACGTGGTCGAACATACGGTCAATCAGGGCAAGGGAGCGGCGCTTTCCTCCGGGGCCAAGAAAGCCGTCGAGATGGGAATGGACTACGTGGTCACGCTCGATGCGGATGGCCAGCATGATCCGGCGGAAATTCCAAAATTTATCGAGCACGCTCAAAAGACGGGCGCCGACATCATACTAGGCAATCGGATGAAAGACAGGAAGGACATGCCCTTCATTCGTGTGTTTGCGAATCGAGCCACGTCGGCTTTTGTATCGCTGCGAACGGGCAAGAACATCCCCGATTCACAGAACGGCTACCGCATGCTCAGAACCTGGGTTTTTGACAAGGTGAAGCTGGAGACCAAAAGGTATGACACCGAATCGGAGATTCTTATTAAGGCGGCGGCGGCCGGGGCGAGCATCGATTCAATTCCGGTTCAGACAATCTACGGTAGCGAGGCCAGCTCGGTGAACCCGGTCATTGACACAATGCGGTTTTTTCGTATGGTCTTCAGAAGCATGTTCTGGTAGGATCGGGCGACCTGAAAAATCTGTTGCTGCAAACGAGTTACGATTGATCATGAGTACGACCATTCTTGTTACAAACGACGATGGTTATGACGCGCCAGGCATAAAGGTGTTGGTGGACGCCGTGGCCGGCCTGGGGACTGTTTACGTGGTGGCTCCCGATCGCGAGCAAAGCGCGAGTAGCCACTCCCTGACCTTGCGAAAACGCATCGGTACCGAGTTGGTCGCTGAGCAGCATTACCGGGTTCATGGCACACCGACAGACTGCGTGCTCCTCGGCGTCAACGGAATCCTAAAGCGCAAGCCGGATCTCATTATTTCTGGTATCAACCACGGGCCCAACATGGGCGAGGACGTAACTTACAGCGGCACGGTGGCCGCCGCTTTTGAGGGTACGATACTTGGTGTTCCCTCTCTGGCCATTTCTTCGCTGCAAAGAGGTGTGACAAGCGATGAAGCGATCCGGAAGGTGGCCCGTGTGGTGGTGGAAGCGGCGTTGCAGTTGGGTGTCCCCGAGGATTGTCTGTTAAACGTCAACATTCCCGACCCCAGCATCTCGTCGATAAAAGGTGTCCGCATCACCAAGCTTGGATCCCGTGCTTATGATAACTTGCTACAGAAGGAGACCGGGCACGAGCACGATGTGAGTTACACCATCGGCGGCGACGACCCGATTTGGAAGGACGATGACGGTACCGATATCTCGGCTGTGCGGATGGGGTATGTGTCCGTGACCCCACTGCATCTGGATCTCACCCACTACAAGGCGATAGTAGAGATGGAAAGGTGGCGATTCGCGCTGTGAATTATCCAGACTATCGAGTCGCCCGTGAGAGAATGGTTAGAGAGCAGGTCTTTGGCAAAGGGATCGTCGACCGCCGAGTCCTGAAGGCTCTGCTGCAAGTGCCGCGGCACCTTTTTTTGGGTCATAAGGCGGGGCCCGAGGCCTACACCGATCACGCACTGCCCATCGGGTTCTCTCAGACCATGTCGCAGCCCTATATGGTGGCCTATCTGTCGGAACAGCTCGCCTTACAGGGCGATGAGGAAGTTCTCGAGATCGGCACCGGATCGGGTTATCAAGCAGCGGTGCTGGCCACACTGGCAAAGACGGTCTACACCATTGAGCGCATTCCGGAGCTCGCGCACAGGGCGAGTTCAGTGTTCCGGGAGCTCGGTCTAAAGCACATGTTTACAAAAACGGCCGACGGGGCGTGCGGCTGGCCGGAGATGGCGCCCTTTGATCGAATTTTGCTCACGGCTGCTGCCAGTGAAGTCCCACAGAATCTCGTGATTCAACTCCGCGACGGTGGGTTTTTGCTGGGTCCGGTCGTACGAGACGACGGTGGTCAGGAAATCGTCAAACTGGCCCGCAGGGGAGAAAGCTTCACCCTCGAGCGCCTGAAACCGTGTTCGTTCGTCCCACTAGTGCGTTTGGACCGAGTGCCTTCGTCATCCGATCTCAACAACGCCAATATTTGATGAAAGACAGGTTGATCGAACTGTTGTCTGGCACCCCGCACGAGGTGACCACGGTCGTGCTGGCGATGCTACCCATATCGGAGCTCAGGGGAGCCATACCGTATGCGGTGACCATTGGCAACATGCCGTGGCAGGAAGCATACGTCATTGCCGTGATTGCGAATTTTGTCCCCGTTATTTTTATCCTGCACTTTATCGGGCCGGTGTCCGTGTATTTGCGGCGATTCAGCGTATTTGACCGTTTTTTTGAGTGGCTTTTTGCCCGCACGCGGCGCAGGGGCGGGATGATCGAGCGTGTGGAGATTCTGGGTCTGATCCTGTTTGTGGCCATCCCGCTACCGGTAACGGGCGCATGGACGGGCTCACTGGCCGCGTTTCTGTTCGACGTCAAGAAGCGGATTGCCCTGCCAGCGATCTTCGTGGGTATCATGATCGCCGGTGTGGTCGTCACCCTGGCTTCTCTGGGGGTTATCGGCCTTTGGGGTCTGGCGACGGGCTGAGCTCGGGCAACTTACCGGTTGTAAATCCCCTCAGACCTGCTATCCTGAATACTGCCCGAAAACGAGAAGGTGTATCCGGTAAAATAATGTGCTGAAATAAGTTACAATCGGTGTGTATGCTCGGGGCGTAGCGCAGCCCGGTTAGCGCGCCTGC
>JAOTUR010000241.1 GCA_029863805.1 Candidatus Krumholzibacteriia bacterium
AACGTGGTGGTAACGGGCGACTTCCAGGGCACCGTAGACTTCGGGGGGGGCAACTTGGTCAGTGCGGGGTCCACCGACATCTTCGTGGCGAAGTACGACGCGAGCGGAGCGCACCAGTGGAGCCAGCGCTTCGGCAGTACGAACTCTGACGCTGGCTACGGCGTTGCAGTCGACGCCTCGGGGAACGTGGTGGTGACGGGAGAGTTTCGGGGCACCGTAGACTTCGGAGGGGGTAACTTGGTCAGTGCGGGGTCCGACGACATCTTCGTGGCGAAGTACGACGCGAGCGGAGCGCACCAGTGGAGCCAGCGCGCCGGCAGTACGAACCTTGAACGTGGCTACGGCGTTGCGATCGACGCCTCGGGGAACGTGGTGGTGACGGGCCCCTTCCAGGGCACCGTGGACTTCGGGGGGGGCGACTTGGTGAGTGCGGGGTCCACCGACATCTTCGTGGCGAAGTACGACGCGAGCGGAGCGCACCAGTGGAGCCAGCGCGCCGGCAGTACGGGCGGTGACATCGGCCAGGGCGTTGCCGTGGACGCCTCAGGGAACGTGGTAGTGACGGGAGAGTTTCAGGGCACCGTGGAGTTCGGGGGGGGCGACTTGGTCAGTGCGGGGTCCACCGACATCTTCGTGGCGAAGTTCGGTACCGTTACGCCGCAGGTACCGACACTCACTGAATGGGGATACATCGTGCTGATTCTGTCTCTTGTAGGGCTCTCAGTTTTTTACTGGGGACGCAGGAGACAAACCGCCTGAGCGATGCTTGGGCATCGCAACGTTGTCAATTGTCGGCGTTGAAGTGACGGCCGCTCTCTCGGACACTTCTTCTTACACTAACGCCGTATACTACTCGCAATAATGCGCGAGAATACTCAACAATGCGCAAGTGTAGCTTCGTTGTAACAATTTGAAGAATTTGTTAGTTGGCTCGTCCGCAACAAGTTAACCGATCTGTTAGCATCCCACTCGTAATGCGTAGGTCAGCGGTTCGATTCCGCTCACCAGCTCCAATGTTTTCAAAGACTTAGGCAATCTGCCGCTTCCGCTCAAAACCCCCATCTTACAGTTTTATTACAGTTTGGTTTTGGCAGGAATAGCGTCGGCCGCAGGTATCCAGCCGGCCGACGCTTCTCCTGCTCTCCAATCGGTCTCGCCGGGAAAGGTCAGTGCCACCACGCCGTGTGCATCAAAAATGATGCAATTGCATTATTGTCAAGCCTCCAGCTTGAGGTCTAGTGTTTGTATAGGGCAACGACTCGGGCACCAGCTCGCACACCAGTCTCAACAGCCCCCAGTCCACACACCAGCCTCAACAGCTCCAGTCCACGTGACACTTCGCATCTGCGAGGCGGGCAGTCGACTGGTGAGAACGCCAGTTGACGAAGTGCAGCCCCCCAACGCCGGGCGGGATTGCCGTGCCTTGGACAGGACTAACAAAGGCGATTTGAAGGGAAAAGAGACATAAAGATTGAGTCTCACGGCGCCGGCAATTTCTGGTTTGAAGAGTCGACCCCACGCAATTGCGTGATTCGATCCTTAAGCGTCAAACGCGGTGACCAAGAGGAGGACTAGTATGATTGCGAGTCAATCGCTCAAATCATTCGTCGGTTCATCACTATGCATCGCCGTGCGCTCCGGAAGATTTCTATGGTGTGTTTCCGTAGTCATCTGCGTTGCCGTTGTAGCGGCCCATGTCGCACCGGCGGTGAGCTCGCCCGCACTGGTTACATCCGTCCAGAAGATAAGCGACGTAGCGGGCAATTTCCCTCCGAATGAGTTGTCGGCCGTGGATTTCTTTGGAAAAGCGGTGGCCGGATTGGGTGACCTTGACAACGATGGGTTCGAGGACATAGCTGTCGGCGTACAGTTCGATGACGATGGCGGGCAAGATCGCGGAGCCGTGTGGGTGCTCTTCCTGAATGGTGATGGGACTGTGAAATCGTACCAGAAGATCAGCGACGGACAAGGTGGCTTTCCTGCCGGCTCACTGAGCAATCGCGATCGATTTGGCGCCGCGCTTGCCGCGCTCGATGTCAATCGTGACGGTGTCACGGACCTCGCCGTCGGGGCTTTCGGCGACAGCGACAATGGTCCCGACCACGGGGCGGTGTGGGTCTTGTTTCTTAATAACGGTGGGACGGTTGACTCTGCGCAAAAGATCAACGAGAGCCAAGGCGGGTTCTCCGGAAGCCTGAGCGACGGCGCGCTTTTTGGTGCCGCGGTTGGAGCGATGGAGGACCTCGACGGCGATGGAGTTCCTGAGCTGGTCGCGTGCTCGCTGCTTGACGACGACGGCGGCACAGACCGCGGTGCGGTGTGGGTGCTTTTTCTCAACAGCGATGGGACCGTAAAAAACGAGCAAAAGATCAGCGACACCCAGGGGGGCTTTGCGGGTATGTTGGAAAATGACGATCGTTTCGGCTCGGCGATCGCCGTGCTGGGAGATCTCGATGGCGACGGAGTGAACGAGTTGGCGGTCTCGGCAATAAGGGACGATGACGGCGGTCAAGACCGTGGGGCTATTTATGTGCTGTTCATGAATAACGATGGGACGGTGAGTTCGTTTCAGAAGATCAGCTCGACGCAGGGGGGCTTCTCGGGCTCTTTGACCGATGACGATAGCTTTGGGGCCTCGATCGCCCCGATGGGCGATCTTGACGCTGATGGCATGCTTGACATGGCCGTCGGTGCCCACAAAAGCGACGCGGGAGGTACTAACCGAGGGGCGGTGTGGGTTCTATACTTGAATGACGACGGAACCGTCAAGTCGCACGAGCAAATCGGTGACAATCTTGGCGGGTTTCCCGCCGGTGGGTTAGCCAACAGCGATTTCTTCGGCGTCTCGGCAACCCCATTGGGCGATCTAAACGGCGACCTCGTGCCCGATCTGGTCGTGGGGGCGATGGGGAGCGACGATGGGGGAGATCGTAAGGGGGCCGTGTGGGTGCTCTTTCTCGGTTGTTGCGCGCCGCCATTTGTCACCGTCTCCGTCAATGTGAGCGCATTTGACCTCCTGGGCGACCCTTGCCCCGGTGGCGTGCTCGGCATCACCATGGATCTCGATCATCCCAACGGCGATATGTTCACCATGCCCACGGACGCTACCGGGAACTACACGTTTACGGACGTGCCGCAATCGGCAGACCTTGCCGTGGTCGCGATCGTCCCGCCCTTGGGGTACGTTGCAGATAACCCCGCGACCGGTCAGACGATGGTTCCGCTCAACCAGAGCCAGGCTGTCAACTTCACACTGATCTGCGAGGATCCCGAGGGCGAAGCGCGCTCGATGGGCTACTGGAAGCATCAGGCCAATGTGTACTTGAAGAACAAGGGCAGCGCCCAGGAGTTGCAGGACGACATGGAAACCAACTATCCCTGGGAGATCTTCGAGCACTTTCACGAAAACTCACTCAACGCCATTGAAGTCGAGGACGTCACGTACATAGACAACGGGGGCAGCCCCGAGCCTCTGGATCTGGCCACAATCCACGCCACCCTGAGTGTGAAGGGGAACGCGGGAATGGAGGCCAAGGCCAAGCAGCAGTACTTGACGCTTCTCCTCAACATCGCTTCCTTGAAGCTGTTGCCCTCGACTGTCGTGTCTGATGATCCGGCCACGGCAAGCCAGGCGCTTCAGTATGTTGCCTGCATCATTAATCAGGTGGATTGCTCGGAAAGTCTCGAAGTGGCCAAGGACATCTGCGACACGATCAACAACGCACAACTCGTCGCGGCCGGCGTGATCGATCTGGGCTTTGCTAACATAGCTTACGCGCCGCCGCGAGGGGAGACGCCGAGATTCGTGGATCGGCCACTTAGTGTCCGTCCGAATCCGGGCGGAATGGGACCGTATCGGTTCTCGTTTTCGACCCCCGTGTCCGAACAGCTACGGCTCGAGATCTACAACGTGGCGGGACAGCGCGTCGCGACGCTCACGCGCACGTTCGGTGTCGGTGACGCGACGCTTCTGTGGAACGGAAAAACGACCGCTGGCAGTTCGCTGGTGCCTGGTGTCTATTTCGCTCGGCTCCGGACAGCCACCGGTATGAAATCCGTGAAGTTCGTACACGTGAGGTAGAACTTAATCAGGTCAGAACGGAAGAAACCCGCCCCTGTCAATGGTGTCGTCGTGGGCGGGTTTTTTGGCCTTGGTCGCTGCCGCATGGTAAATTCGATCGGGTGTAGTGGTCCACCGATTTCATCCTGCCGATTCACATCTCTTAACTCCTTTCCAATGAAGATGTTATGATGTCTCCGTGTCCGTGACTCAACCGATTCTCATGGAGATCTGTTTTTGAGCGAGCGGCGACTCCAGCCTTGCCACGGCGTCTCGTTTGTGAGGTGGGGTTGGATGGGCGTATCTCATCGTCGTAGAAATGCTCGCATGACCCATGAGTTCTTTTACGGTGGCAAGGTCTACGCCGGCGAGCACGAGGCGTGTGGCAAACGTGTGCCGAAGGTCTTCCAGAACTTGATCATTGTCAAGTTTTCGCGATAAAAACGGTGTGTTTGCATCAAAAATAATGCATTTGCATCATTTACTTCTCAACTCTCGACGCGGTAGAGTAACGCCAATGTGAGGCGTTTGCTAAACGAGGGCCACAAGAATCAAAAAGACAACTATCAATCAATCGCCTTCGCTGTGTTGTCATGTGGCTAATCCTCAAGTGCCTTGCCTCCTACCATCCCCTGCCTTCACACCACCCGCCCGGAGGTCGCTGTCCACTCTCTTCATAAGGGGGGGTAACATCGTGAGAGGCGAGGCTACGGTTACCACTCCTTATTAAAACGTTGGCTCTTTCAATTACTGTGTGTGGAGACACGACGTTCTGCACGCCGCGTTTATCGCGATAGCCTGGGGGTATATATGTATTCTCTGTCACGTGTTCGGTCATCCTTGCATGGTGTCTGGGGAGAGAAGACGTTCCGCTACGATTTCACCAAAATCGGCAAAATCGCTTTTCGTGCCTTGCTGGTTCTTCTAGCACCTGGTGTGGTAACCGCGGTCGTCAGCAACGCCGCGGCCGAGTCACCACCGACGTTTCTTCTGAAATGGGGCTCGAGCGGCTCGGGCGAAGGTCAATTCAACGAGCCCGAAGGCGTGGCCGTGAATGCGAGTGGAGACGTCTACGTCGCTGATGCGAGCAATAACCGCATCCAGAAGTTCGACAACTCAGGCAATTTTTTGCTCGAATGGGGTGGAACCGGTTCGGGGAACGGCCAATTTCTAAGGCCGACCGGGGTGGCGGTAGACGGAGCAGGCAATGTCTACGTTGCCGAAAACACGGGCGACCGCGTCCAGAAGTTCAACAGCAACGGCGTATATATACGACAGTGGGCAGCCGGATTCAACCGACTCTCTGACGTGGCTGCCGATGCGGCTGGCAATGTCTACGTGACGGATGAGGAAGACAACCGGGTGTACAAATACGACAGCACGGGCGTCTTCATACGAACGTGGGGCAGTGCCGGGACCGGCAACGGTCAGTTCAATTTCCCCAGTGGAGTGTCGACAGACTCGAATGGTGATGTCTATGTCGCCGAACGATTTGGCCACCGCGTCCAGAAGTTCGACAGCGCGGGTGCGTTCTTGACCAAGTGGGGCGCAACCGGCACAGGCGATGGCCAGTTTGCTGACCTCTCCTTCCTCACGGTAGATCAAAACGACAACGTGTACGTATCGGACAAACTCAACCACCGCATCCAGAAGTTCGATAACACCGGCACGTTCTTGACCAAGTGGGGTGCGTTCGGCACAGGTGATGGAGAGTTTAGTCAGACCTACGGAACAGCCGT
>JAOTUR010000242.1 GCA_029863805.1 Candidatus Krumholzibacteriia bacterium
AGCTGGCCGGCCACCTGTCTCATCATCTTGGTCTGCGCATTGCCTCCGACACGGGACACCGAAATACCGACGTTGATCGCTGGTCGTATACCTGCGTAGAACAAATCGTTCTGCAAGAATATCTGTCCATCGGTAATCGAGATCACATTTGTCGGGATATAGGCCGTCACATCGCCTAGTTGCGTTTCTATGATGGGGAGCGCGGTGAGTGAGCCACCTCCCCCTTCATCGTTCAACTTGGCGGCGCGCTCGAGCAGTCTCGAGTGAACATAAAACACGTCCCCCGGATAAGCCTCACGTCCCGGGGGTCGTCTTAAAAGCAGCGACAGCTGGCGATAGGCCTGTGCGTGTTTTGAAAGATCGTCGTAGAAAACAACGGCGTGCCGGTTCGTGTCTCTGAAGTGCTCGCCGATCGAACAACCCGCGTATGGTGCCAAAAACTGCAACGGCGCAGGATCACTGGAACCCGCGCTTACCACCACGGTGTTGTCCATCGCACCGTGTTTCTCCAGCGCCTTGACCAAGTGGGCCACCGTCGACTCCTTCTGTCCGATGGCAACATAGACGCAGTAAACATCCGAGTCTTTCTGATTGATGATAGTGTCGATCGCAATGGCCGTCTTGCCGGTCTGACGATCGCCAATGATCAGCTCGCGTTGCCCCCGGCCGATGGGGATCATCGAGTCGATTGCCTTGAGCCCCGTGTGGAGCGGCTCTTTTACCGGTTGTCTCTGCACGACGTTGGGCGCTACCGTTTCTACGGGGCGAAACTCTTCGGTGACGATGGGGCCCTTACCGTCGAGCGGCTGGCCCAGCGAGTTTACCACCCGGCCGAGAAGCGCTCTGCCCACCGGGACCTGGACAATCCTGCCGGTTCGTTTGACGGTGTCGCCTTCTTTGATGTCGGCATCCGGCCCAAACAAAACCGCACCTACATTGTCTTGTTCTAGGTTGAGGGCCATACCCATGATCCCGCCGGGAAACTCGAGCAGCTCACCGGCCATCACGTCCCACAAACCCCATATGCGCACGATGCCATCGCCGATTTGCAGAATGGTCCCCACGGATTCCGTTTCCAGGCTGCTCTGGTGTCTTTCCAACTCTCTCTGGATAATTGCACTTACTTCTTCAGGCCGGAACGCCATCTTAATGTTCTCCCTGTGTCAGACTCTTATCTCGTCGAGTTCACGCCTCAACTTTTCCATACGAAATCTAATGCTGCCGTCGATAATCTTGTCTTCCATAATAACGATCATGCCACCAATGATATCGGGGTCAACCGTTGGGGATAATCGTATTTTCTTTCCCGTTTCGCTTGCAAGCTTGTCGATTGTCTTTTGTTTCATGGGTTGATCCAGCGGCACGGCGGTTATTGCTTTGACTTCAAGAATGCCTTGGTGTCTCTCGTAGAGATGTTTATATCCGTCGATAATCTCCTCGACGTGTTGAAACCTCTTCTTATCTATGAGCAGGAGCAAGAACTGAACAAACAACTCGGACGTTTGACTTCTGATCGCCGTTATAAGATCCTTCTTGTCTTCTGTCAGGACTTGAGGAGACAAAAGAAAATTCTTGCAGGCCGAGTCCTTGCGCAACAAGCCTCGAAAGTGCTGTGTCTGTTCGTGGATCTCGTCCGAGACATTGGCCTTGAGGGCCGCGTTGAACAGGGCAGTCGCGTAGCGCCTGGCTATCCCGCGCGGAATCATAACACCTCTTTTTTCTGCCCTCGCAGGGTCCACACGGGCAAGTGGCCATCAACTACTGTAGTCATCGCGTCACTCCACATGACTACCCCGCCTTGACTTGATTGAGAAATTCATCGATCAACTTGTTGTGCTTGTCTCGATCCAACTGATCGTCGATCATCTTCTCGGTCGCGGTAAGTACGGCCTCGATCGTACGATCCTTGAGAATCTCATTCGCCTTATCGAGTTCGATCGCAATATCTTGCTTGGTTTTCTCGCGGGTGGCTATCGCTTCCCTGCGAGCCTCTTCTCTGATCTCGCTCGCCAGACGCTCGGCCTCCTGAGCGGCCTGCTGTATCTTCTCGCGCCGCGTTGCCTCGATGTTCTCCAACTCCTGGTCCAGCCGAGCCTTTTCGGAGGCGATGTCGGCCTTGCCCTTATCGATCTCCTCGAACGATGCGGCGATCGTCTCCCGCCTCTTTTCGACAAAACCGAGCAGGTGTTCCCAGGCGTAGCGCTTGAGAAGCCAGACCGCGATCATAAAACCGATGGCGTGGGTGACGATTTGTCCCCAATCGACTTGCATATTTGAGCTCCTTACGAACGCAACCCGATCCAGGCAACCGGTGTGGACTCGGGTGGTTGGTTCTCCTAGTGGGATAAGAAGTCTGGCTTATCCACCGATCTTGCCTTGAAGCAAGAACATCGTGACCAGCGCGTAAATGGTGAGCGCCTCGATCAGCGCCGCACCAATGATCATCGCCGTTTGAATCTTGCCGTAGGCCTCAGGCTGACGACCGATCGCCTCCATCGCTGACCCCACCGCTCGCCCCAGTCCAACGCCACTGCCGATGGCGGCAAGGCCAATGCCCAAGGGAAGCGCAAGTCCCAGCGTTGCTTGAAAATCCATTTGTTACTCCTTCCTCACTGTGGTTAGTGGTGCTCGCCCTCTTCGTGGGGCAACATCAAGGCAAAGTAAATTGTGCTCAACAACATAAAGACCAATGCTTGGATAAAGCTGGTCAAAAGGGCAAGAAAGATGAATGGAACCTGCAGCGGAATACCCACGGGCAAGTGGGTAAAACTCAACACGGTGACACCCAGGCCGACGAAGATGAGTATGAGTATGTCCTCCCCGGTGACATTGCCAAACAAACGCAGCGACAGGCTCAAGGGTTTGGCCAGCTCACCGATAACGTGAATGGGAAGCATCAGCGGTACGAAAGCCCACTGCAATGCCGTTCGCGGTTGGCCCATGAGATGGTCGACGTAGCCGACAATACCGTTCTCCCTGAGGGCCGTGAACTGCACATAAAAGAACACGCACAGAGCAAGCGCGATGGTTGTGTTAACACTCGATGTCGAGGCCTTCATTAGCGGAACCAGGCCGGCAAAATTCATGAAGAGAATATAGAGAAATAGGGTGCCCAGAAAAGGCACGAACTTCCTGCCCTGGGGTCCGATCACACCTACGATGAACTTCTCCAGTTCCTCGACCACCATCTCCGTCACATTCTGAAGTCCGCGGGGAACCATCTGCGGATTTCTGGACGCGAGCCTGGCAATGAGCACCAGGATGCCGATTACAATGAGCGAGAAGATCACGTTTTCCCACTTGTGCAGAAAATCGCCAACACTGGTACCCCCCAGATACTGGTTGACGACCGTCAGTAGGTTGGGCAGCTCGTGCTGTACGCTTTCCCCGCCACCGCCGTGGGCAGGTTCGCTGCCTACGGTAACTGACTTAAAGAATGCGGGTATGTTGTACATGTGCAGTGACCGGCTCCTATTCCCGAATACCTTTTTGCAGTGGTTTGGCGCTCGAACCGATGACCCTCTGACGGTCCAGTCTCAGCACGGCCCTTCCGAGTATCTTCATGGTGACGACGAGCAGCGGCCACATGAATCCGGCCAACAAGGCGATCGTTGGCAGCCAGTGGCTAGACAGCAGAAGAAAACCGATCGCATATAATACCGGCACTTTGACGAGAAAGATGAGTGCAACCCGAAGCCGGTTCTTTTGCCGCTGCGACCACACCGTGCGGACGAGAAGTCCGATAAAATAGATATTCACCAGAGACCAAATGCATCCCAACATCCAGCCTACGCCGGTCGCGAGGTCCCAGTAAGTCACAGCGACCAAGAAGATCACGAGTCCGGTGATGACGGACGTTTTCCTCACGCGACCTAGAAACTCAAATCCCACTGTTCTTATCCTTCTTCGGGGGTTCCCGGTTTGCAAGCTTCACGACCTTGGCCACCTGAACGGCCCCGGCAACAAAACCGAGAATCAGAAAAATGATACTAAAGAGCGGTTCGGTCTTCAGCTTGACGTCTATGAACCGACCGATATAGAACCCGATCACGGGTGACGCAGCGAGCAGAACGGGAACCGTCGTCAACAGACCAGCCCGCCGCATCGTCTGATAACGGTCGTCTTCGCTTCTTTTTTGCAAGGATTCAGTATTTAAGGAACCGAACAAAAAAAATCGCTCGGGGGCCGACGTATCCGTGCGTAATATCCCAATGTCGCGCGGAGCGATTTTATTTTTCAGCGACGTTACGTGAAAAGATTATCAAAATCAACCCCAAATAAAACTATGTGAAAAGTTTCTCAAGGTCAAGCCACAATTTGACAAATGTCAATTTTTCACTCCTCGCCACGACGCCGGGACACCTTCTCGTCGCTGGGCGTCCTGGGGACTGTCGCCTGCAGGGTTCTAAGCTCCGCCTTTAGCGCGTCCAGCTTTTGACCGAGGGCACGGATTTCCTCGCGCAGTTCATCGGTGTCGGCCACGGCTTTGGCCTTGGTCTCGATGGAGCCTGCCGTCCTCGCGGCCCTGGCCCGTATGGACTCGACAGGGTCGGTGCCGGCCACCCGCCGCAGCTCGTCCAGCGCGTGTTTTTCCCCCAGCGTCCCTAGGGCGGTGATGACCGTCGTGCGAGTCCGCAAATACCAGTCATCGAGCATGTCGCAAAGAAAATCGGCCGCCTTTTCGCGCGCGCCTTCCCGATCCAGTTGCTTGGCCAGATCGGCGTAGGCCGTGATCGCTGCGTGACGGTAGGTCCGGCGATTACCCTTGCGGGCCAGCGCCTCAACTTGGTCTATCTCTTCGCTGGCTTTGAGATCGATGAGGCCCGTGAGCCCCGCGCGTCTTATCACGCCCCGGTCCGAGTCCACCTTGAGTGCTTCCAGACAGGCCGCTTTCGCCCGTTTTGACTTCATTTCGACCAGACTGCCGAGCGCAGCGGCGCGCACCTCGTAGGCAAAATCGTCGCGGAATGCGGCGAGAAGATCCCGCTCGAGTTCGGCGGCTTTATCGAAGTTGCCCAGCGCCTTGGCACAAGCCAGGCGCACCCGGGCGTCTTTGGCCTTGAGGCCCTCGAGTAGCGCCCGCTGTGCGTCGTGGCCCTTGATGGCGCCGAGCGCAATTGCCACCTCGCGGCGGACTCCCCAGAAACCGTCAGCGCCAAGCACGTCGCTCAGAGCGGCCACTGCCTCGGCCTGCTCGGAGCCGCCGGCCAGACCGCGCGCCGCCCGTACCCTTGCCATCGTATCACCGTTTCTGAGTTGGTAACGAAGCTCTTCGGTGCTCTTGTCGAAATCAAGTGTCTTGAGGATCCAATCGCCTTTGTCGACAATGACCATCAATGGCTTTGATGGGAGATTGAAATAAAAATCCTGCGATTGGTCGTCCACCACGACGCGGTAAACCTCGGTCTTCTCGGGACAGGTTATCTCGATATCCATCGGCAGACGAAAAAACGGTGTCATATCCGACGTGTCCTGTGTCTGGTCGATGCGGAGTTCGAGAGTACTCTTCTCCTGGTCCCACGTTTTGGTCACCAGGAGTTTCGGATGTCCAGCCAGGTAGATCCACTGCTCAAAAAACCAGTCTAGATTCTCACCCGTCGTCTCCTTCACGGCACGGGCAAAATCAGATGTTTCGGCCAGCCCATATTTGTGACGCTCCCCGTAGTGGCGAACCGATCTCCTGAAGAGCTCATCACCAATTAGAAAACGCAGCATGTGAAGCACGCT
>JAOTUR010000243.1 GCA_029863805.1 Candidatus Krumholzibacteriia bacterium
AACTCGTGCGAACAAATGGCGGCCGCGACGGATAGCTCACCGGCCAGACACAGCGCCGCCGTCACCTCGGCAAGCACGTGCGCCTTGCCGGGCCCCTTGAGACCGAGGATGTCGAGGCAGGCCGATTGGCTGGGTAGGCCGGTGCCCCCCCCCACGGTAGCCACCATGAGGCTGGGTAAGGTGACGCACAAATGCAGATTGCCGTCATCCGTTGCCTCGATACGGGTGATTCCCACGGCGGATTCTGCGACACAGGCGACGTCCTGCCCGCACGCCATGTATAGCGCCGCCAAGCCGTTGGCATAGTGACCCTGCGTGCCGATGGAGCCGCTCAGAAGACTGGCGACGGTAGAGAACTGCGAATACCTTGCCATCTCCTCGGGTGTGGTGTGCAGCTTTTTCTTGACCAGATCTCGGGGAACGAAAGCCTCGGCGGTCACCTTGCGGCCACGGACCGATTGAAACGACTGGTTGGTGGCTTTCTTGTCGCCGGACAAATTGGACTCGGCAAAGGAGAACTTTGGTTTGATGGGGCTATGCTCGTTTATGTAGTCGCAAATCGCTTCCGACGCAATCGTCGCCATGTTCTGGCCCGAGGCATCCGAAGTGACGAAATCGAAGATAAAGTAGACGTGATTGCCTTCGACGTTGAACTGGATGTCGATCAGTTTTCCGTGACGCGTTGTTTTCTCGGCCACGTACTTCAGTTTCTTGGTGTGGCCCATCGCCCAGATCACAAAGATCGCCGCATCGGTCAGGGTTTCGAACGCAAAACCGGGCGCCCGGCCCACCCCCTCGTTGGCGAGAACCGTCGAGCAACCACCCGCCTCGCTGATGACGTGCGCGCCGCGGTTGTAGGAGGCAACCAGAGCCGCCTCGGTGGTGGCCAGCGGAAAATAATAATCACCCTGCGCGAAGACTCCGTTCACGCGCAGGGGCCCTGCGATGCCGACGGGCACTTTGACGGTGCCCACAAAATTCTCGATGTTGTGCTGGTACTTATCCGCGTCGGCTAGAGCATCCGCATCGGCAATGGCACCGCGCTCAGCCTGCCCAACCGACAGCACACCCCAGCGGGCGGCAATGCTCTTCGCATCATCGCCGCGCGGCACCGAGGGAGGGAGGTCACTGGTCTTGGGCCGTAGCCTGGTTTTCCAATCCGATTCATCATGAACCTCGTCGAGATACTCCATGTATTTTTTTAAGCGGTTAAAATCTGTCGCCATGCGAAGACCCCCTCCGGAGTTTACTAGAGTATGACAGACGAAGCGGCCGACGGTCATCCGTTGTTCTGTGTTTTCGTTTTGTCAGCGATGGTTCAGGACCGTGCGCCGAGGCGATCGCCGCAGCACCTGCGCCGCTCCGCTTGCCGAACAGGTACGAGGCAAAGGCTGGTAGAAGCGCCAGGTCTGTGACCAGCGCCGCAAAGACGGCCACCGCGGTCAAGAGCCCGGGGTTTGCGACCGCGGTGGTACCCGCAAGCGCAATGATCAGAAATCCGCAAAAGAAGACGATGCTGGTCGAGAATACCGCCACCCCACTGGCACGCGCCACACTGCGCATGGCCGCTTCCAGCGAACGCCCATCGGCCAGTTCGCGACGCAGCCGATAAAGAATGTGCACGGTGTCGTCGACGATGATACCCAACACGACCGCGGCCACGGTGACGGTGGCGATATCGAGTTGGATACGCGCGAAGCCCATCACACCCAGGACGACGGCTACGGGCAGCAAGTTGGGCGGTATCGCCACCAGCGTAAACCGCCACGATCGTAACACTATCGCGATGACCAGGAACACCATGAGAAAGGCCAGGGTGAAGCTCTTGACTTGATCGTCGAGCGTGTGCACGATGATCTGCCCGTAGAGCGGTAGGTAACCGCTCAGGGCGACATCCACACCGGGTGCCGATACGCGCTCGGCGGTTTGCTTGGCGCGATTAGCGACCGTGGTCAGCTCACGGGCGCTGGCCATCACCGTCGTTCCTGCCAACCGAAGCGTGCGATCGTCCTCGGCCACAAAACTCTGCAAAGCCCTGTGGTCGCCCGACTTTTTGATGAGTGACAGCAGTCCATCGACTTCCGAGTCCTCTTCGGGCGCCCACAAGCGTTCGACCGTTTGTCCGGTCAGCGCCACATAGAGATCGCGGAGTACGTTACCCACCGTGGTGGTGCGGCCGATGGCGGAGTCGGCTTCCAGCGCCGCCTGCATGGTGGCCACGTGGGCGAGGAAGTCGGCGCGTTTCCAGTCGTCCGCGTCGGTGACCTGCAGCGTGAGTTCGAGCGGGAGATACGGCCCCACGGCATCCTCGATGGCGTCGCTATCGACACGAACGGTGTGATCTTCCGGTAGAAAACCGATGCTGTAGGTGTCGACAACGATCCGCCCTGCTCCGACGACGGAGATCACAACCAACAACACGGCAACGGTCACCACCACCCCACGCCATCGCACGGCAAAGAGCATCACGCGCTCGACCAGGGTCTTCATCCACGCGTGCATCCGGCCCGGCGAGCGAAAATGAGCGACGCGCGGGAGCAGCGCCGACATACCCACCAGAGAAAACACAAAGGCAAACACCACGCCCAGTGCAGCGAACAGGCCGTAGTCACGTGTCACCGCCATGCTGGCGGTGGTCAGGGAGAGAAAAGCCACGGCGGTAGTGACGGCGTTGAACAGGCACGGTACCGAGATGCCCGCCAGACATGTGCTCAGATCGGACAGCCGGTTTTGCTTGCTCGCCAGCGAATTGTCGAGGTCGGTGGCCATGTGCACCACGTTGGCCACGCCGAGGATCATCACCAGCGGAGGCAGGGCGATGGTGATCATGTTGATGGGTCGGCCCAGGAGCGACATGGTTCCAAGCAACGCAAGGTCGGCGCATGTCACCGCCAGCAGGGCCAGCACGGTCCACAGCCATCGCCGGGTGATCAGATAGAGCACGATGGCGATCACCAGGTAAGAGAAACCGATATACACCGCGCCCTCGCTCAGCGTGGCACGGTTCAACGCATCGTGCAACACGCCCACCCCCCCGTGGCTGACGCGCTCGCCGGTGCCCGCGATGGCGGCATCGGCGGCGGATCGCATGTCATCGAGAATCGGTCCGCGCCGCGCATCGATGTCCGGTGCGGCCTCGAGCCAGGTGTAGACCACCAGCGATTTTCCGTCTTCGCCCACAAACGCCGACCCGTCCCCGCTGATCGATACGGCTTCGCGCGCCCGCTCGACATCGTCGCGCTCCACGGGACTATCGATAACCGGCACCACGGATGGGCCAAACACACTCTGCCGGGTGATGCTGGCGTTGGCCAGAGTTCGCACCTGCGCCACGCCGTCGATGGACTCGAGCGCCCGGGTAAAATGCATCAAACGGGCGAGGCGGCCGGTGTCGAAGACATCGCCCGAGCCGTGCATCACCGTCACCACCAGTTCATCGTTGCCAAACTGCTCTTGGAAGTTGCGGTAAGATGCCAGCGTCGGATCGTCTTTGACAAACCACACCTCGAGCGAGTTGTCGACACCGAGACGGGATGCGAATACACCCATGCCACTGGCGAGCAACATGGCACATAACACCGCGAACCGCCGGTGCCGGACGAGCCACCGAATGATACCCGGTAACACGCGATCGAAATGGGGAGCTGACATCAAGTGTGCCATAAAGGGGAATCTCACGGCCTTTGCCGGACGCCCACACGCACCGGATACCTCCGGCGGTAGCCGACTTCATCACGGGCCGCCGTCACCGGCGGCGCCCGTTCATCTGCTAGTATACAGAGCGCTTACGGAGATTGCATCATGATTCGAGGTGGCTTTGACCCTGCACGCGATCCCTGTTAGAATGCGACCGTTATCGACGGCCCGGGATCGAGCTGAAATACCGGATATCACAACTCGAGTTCCTGCCGACTTTGCCAGTCAGGGCAGCGGCCGGATTACCCCTTGCGATGTACCCGCAGGCGATGTCGCGGTGAAAAGACCATGATCGGTAAGACTATTTCGCACTACAAAATCCTGGAGAAACTCGGCGAAGGCGGCATGGGTGTCGTCTACAAAGCCGAGGACACCAAACTCAAGCGGCACGTCGCGCTCAAGTTTTTGCCGCCGCAGTTGACCGCCGATAAGGAGATGGTCATCCGCTTCGAGCGCGAGGCGCAGGCGGCCGCCGCGCTCAGTCACCCCCACATCATTACCATCTACGAAATCGGCGAGTTCGAAGACCAGGTCTACATATGCATGGAATACGTGGACGGGGATACCTTGCGAGAATTCATGGCGGGAAAGCCGCTGCCACTCGATCGCGCGCTGGAGATCGCGTCTCAGGTGGCCGAGGGTTTGAGCAAAGCCCATCAGGCCGATATCGTTCACCGCGATTTAAAGCCGGACAACATCCTCATCGACAGTGATGGTCGAGTAAAGATCGTGGACTTTGGTCTGGCCAAGCTCCGCGGGGTGACACAGATCACCAAGGAGGCATCGACTGTGGGGACGGTGGCCTACATGTCACCCGAGCAGGCCCGTGCCATGGATGTGGATCGCCGCACCGACATCTGGGCGCTCGGTGTCATTCTCTACGAAATGATCACCGGTCGCGCACCGTTCATGGGTGAGCGCACAGAAAACATTCAGTATGCCATCGTAAACGAAAAGCCCGATGCGATCACCGGACTCAGGACCGGCGTCCCTGTCAAGTTGGAAGGGCTCATCGATAAGGCGATGGCCAAGCGTGCCGATGAGCGCTATCCGCATGTCGAAGATCTGTTGGTCGACCTGAGGGTGATACAAAAGAGCCAGGTGTCCGGTGTGCCAGCGGATTCTGGGGTCCGTGCCGCCCCGGCCAGAAAGAGGCGCTTTCCCCTCTTTACCGCGATCGCCGTTTTGGTGATCGCCGTCCTCTTCGTTTGGAACTACTTCTCGACCAAACCGGTGAGCGGTACCGATTCGATTGCGGTCTTGCCGCTCGAGAACCTGTCGGGCGACCCCGCACAGGAGTATTTTACCGATGGCATGACCGAGGCGTTGATCTCGAATCTGGCCCGGGTCGGTGCGCTAAAAGTCATATCACGGACATCGGTCATGAAATACAAGAACACCGACAAATCGCTGCGCGAGATCTCGAAAGAGCTCGGTGTAAGCACCGTAGTCGAGGGGTCGGTGCTGTGGGCGGAAGGTCGCGTGCGCATCACCGCGCAACTGATCGATGCCGCCAGCGACCGGCACCTGTGGGCCCGCGACTACGAGCGAGACGTGAGCGATGTGATCGCGCTGCAAGGCGAAGTGGCGCGTGCTATCACCGATGAGATCCGTGTCAAGCTCACACCGCAGGAGGAGGAGCGTCTGGCACAGACTGGTAAGGTGGATCCGAAGGCGTACCGTCTCTATCTGCAAGGACGATTCCACTGGAACACGAGGAGCCGCGAGGGTCTGGCGAGGAGCATCGAACTGTTTGGTCAGGCCATCAAGATCGATCCACAGTACGCGTTAGCCCATGTCGCACTCGCCGAAGCCTACGTGGTGTCTGCGGACTGGGGCTTTGTCACATCGCGCGAGGGATACTCGCAAGGCAAGCAGCTCGCCCACCGTGCGCTCGCCATCGATCCGTCGCTCGCCGAAGCCGTGAGCGCCCTGGCCTACATTAGCTACGTGTACGACTGGGATTGGCAGAGCGCCGAGGCCGGTTTCAAGCGCGCTCT
>JAOTUR010000022.1 GCA_029863805.1 Candidatus Krumholzibacteriia bacterium
CGCTCACCTGCAAACCCCTGTTGGCGCTTCTCTCCAAAACACTGGATGTCGCGCACTCGAACCGACTTTTGCGATGGAAGCAAGTTTAGTGTGTCGCCGATGGATACAGTTCCCGAGTAGCAACTACCGGTCACAACGACCCCGATACCCTGCTTATGAAACACTCGGTCCACCGCCAAACGAAAGGATCCCCCTTTGTCTCGTTCTGGAATGGCCTCACAGACACGCTTCAGAATCCGTTTTAGATCATCGATGCCGGCACCCGTGACAACCGATGTCTCCACGATGGGGGCTTCTTCCAGAAATGTACCCTCGACCAGATCGGCAATGTCGTCTTTCAGTATTGCGGCCATGTCTTTTGCCAGCAGGTCGATCTTCGTAATGACAACCAGCCCATGCGATAAGGCAAGCGATCGCAAGACTTCGAGGTGCTCTCGCGTCTGCGGCATGACGCCCTCATCGGCGGCCACTACCAGCATCGCCACGTCGATACCCCCGGCACCGGCAACCATGTTCTTGACAAACCGCTCGTGCCCCGGGACATCGACAATTCCGATCATGGTTCCGTCGTCCAGCCACAGAGGCGCGAACCCCAACTCGATGGAGATCCCACGTTCCTTTTCTTCTTTTAGACGATCGGTGTCCCAGCCGCTCAAGCAGCCCACAAGCTTGGTCTTGCCGTGGTCGACGTGTCCAGCCGTTCCGAGTATGAAGTGTCGATCTGGCATCGGCTGTCCTTGACTACGCCGGGATGGGGTTGCTCCGAGGCGACCTCCGCAGCGCGCTCTGACTTTTAGACGCGCGCGAGGACCGGGAGCCGAGGAGCAACCCCATCCCGACACCACCCAAAAACTAAAAAATCCAGCGTCTCACGCTGAAACACGCTCGATCCGCGCACCGAGTCGCTGGAGCTTCTTCTCGATCTGCTCGTAGCCACGATCGATATGATAGACACGTGATATGTCGGTTGTCCCTTCCGCAGCCAGCGCCGCGATGATGAGCGCCGAACTGGCACGAATGTCGGTCGCCATGACAGGGGCTCCTTCGAGCGAGTTCACCCCCGCGATCACGGCGAGGTTTCCGTCGAGCCGGATCGTGGCGCCCAGTCTTCGCAGCTCGGGTACATGGGTAAAACGATCGGGATATATCGTATCCTTCACGGTACTTATACCGTTGGCCCTGGTGAGAACAGCCATCATTTGCGCCTGCATATCGGTCGGAAACCCGGGATACTCTCGAGTAACCAGATGCATCGCTTCGATTTGTGAGGGACCTTTTATATCCAGGTGATCATCCTTGCTCTCGATTTCCGCACCGCACAATCTCAAAGCGTCCAGCACGGCGTCAAGCTGAGAGGGGCTACAGTGCGCAATGCGGACTCTGCCACCCGTTGCCGCCGCAGCCGCCGCGAACGTCCCGGCCTCGATCCTGTCGGGAATCACCCGATAGTGAAATGGTTGAATCTCATCCACGCCGGTGATGGTAAGTGTCGGGGTCCCGATATCTTCTATCTTCGCCCCGGCGCTAACCAGCGCTTTCGCCAACTCGGTGACCTCTGGCTCCAGCGCCGCATTCTTGATGGTAGTCACGCCTTTCGCGAGCGCCGCTGCCATCATCGTCTGGGCGGTCGCCCCCACGCTGGCAATTGGAAAAACGATCTCCGCGCCTTTGAGTCTTCGCGCGGACGCATTTATGTACCCGTGTTCCAAGGCGATGCGGGCCCCAAGACGCTCCAACGCCATAAGATGCAGGTCAATCGGACGCGGCCCCCACGCACAACCACCGGGCAGGCTCACCTTGGCTTTACCGCTCGCGCTGACCAGGGGACCAAGAACGTAGATCGAGGCCCTCATGGTTCGCACGAGATCATACGGCGCTTCCCACCGGTTAACCCTGTTCGTGTCGACCACCAGGGTGCTTGCATCAAAAGTGGTCTCGGCACCCAGCATCGTGAGAAGTTGAATCATTGTGGAAACGTCCCGGAGACGTGGGACGTTTTCGATGACGCTCCGCCCACGCGCGAGAAGTGACGCCGCCAAAAGCGGAAGCACAGCGTTTTTTGCCCCGTTAATCTCGACCGTGCCATTTAGAGAACAAGGTCCGTGTACAACAAATTTATCCAATACACCACCCCCACGGTAAATTAAACGGAACGGGCTACTACAACGCGGTCCAGTCCAGCGTAGTCCTCACACACTTCAATGTCCACAAAGGATGACTTACTCAGAAGGTCGCACACGATCTCCCCCTGGGTTACTCCGATTTCGAAGGCGACGATCCCCCCCCGCTTTAACGAGCCAACAAGCCGGGGAACCGCGTCTCGGTAGAAATCCAAACCGTCGCTCCCGCCATCAAGGCTTTGCTTTGGCTCGTGCAGCCTGACCTCGGGTGGGAGTCGGTCGATATCCCCAAGAGGAACATATGGCGGGTTACAAACAACAATGTCAAACCGTGTTCGATTGTCCCCGAGAAAATCACGCGCCGTTGACACAACCCCGTCAAGCCGATCTTGAACACCGTTTAACTCCGCGTTCCTGAGGGTCAGGCAGATCGCCGCAGGACTTGCATCGACCCCAATCGCCATGGCAGTTGCGACCCGCTTCAGCAGACAAATAGCGATGACTCCACTTCCGCAGCAAAGATCCAGCACCATCGCTTCGCCGTCCGGGTTGAGCCCGGTCACAAGCGACTCTATTTTCTCGACCAAGACTTCCGTATCCGGCCTTGGAATAAAGACACCCGGTGACGAATAAAACGGTAATGACATGAACTCCGTCGCACCGATGATGTACTGGAGTGGCTCGCGCATGCCGCGTCTCTTTATCAGGGAGCGGTAGGCCTCTACTTGAGTCCGATCGAGAACGCGCCGCGTATCGAGATAAAGATCGGCGGACCGGCAGCCTAGAACGTGCGCCAACAGCCACTCGGCGTTACAACGGGCATTGGGGACGCCGTTCGTTATCAGATGGGATTCTCCCTGCCGGATGAGCTGGGAAACGTTGCAAGGTCCGAAGTGCATGACACACGCGCTCGCTATTTCTGGATCTTCTCCATGAGGTCCGCGTGTTGTAAAGCGGCAACGATATCATTCAAGTCGCCGTCGAGAATCTCGGCCAGTCGATGCTGTGTGAGTCCGATACGATGATCGGTCACCCTCTGTTGCGGAAAGTTGTAGGTTCGTATTTTTGCGCTGCGGTCACCCGAGCCAATCTGCGTTTTTCTTTCGTGTGATACCTTCTCTTCGTGTTCCTTCTCCGCCTTTTCGAGCAGGCGGGCACGAAGCACCTTTAGCGCCTTGTCCTTGTTTTTGTGCTGTGATTTTTCATCCTGACAGGTGACCACCAGTCCGGTTGGGATGTGTGTAATGCGGACCGCGCTATCCGTAGTGTTGACGCTCTGCCCTCCCGGGCCGCTGGATCGAAAGACGTCGATTCTTAAATCCTTTGGGTTGATGTCAACATCGACCTCCTCGGCTTCCGGCAGCACGGCCACGGAGACCGCTGACGTGTGTATCCTCCCACTCGACTCGGTGACGGGAACACGCTGCACACGATGCACACCTTTTTCATACTTGAGCGTCCCGTAGGCGTCGTTGCCCTGAAGCAGAAAGATGATCTCTTTGAGACCACCGATGCCCGTTGCGTGGCTGGAGAGGATTTCAATCTTCCACCCTCTGCTCTCCGCGAATCGGGTATACATCCGCATCAGATCAGCCACAAACAGATTAGCTTCCTCCCCGCCAGTTCCCGCACGGATCTCGATGATCGTGTTTCTGTGATCGCTCGGGTCTTTGGGAACGAGAAGCAGCTTCAAGTCGGATTCCAGCCGATCGCACGCCGCTTCGAGTTCAGAGATTTCTCCTTGTGCCAGCTCGACGATCTCGGGGTCTTCGTTAGCCTCGATGACCGACCGATCCTCGTCCAGAGTCCGGTATACGTCTTTGAGCTCTGTCGCGATCTGCACCTGTTTCTCGAGCTCAGCCCTTTCCTTGGCTACGGCCTGGTAGCGTTTTCGATCGCTCAGCACAGCTTCATCGGTGAGTTGCTCAGTGAGGTCGTCGAATTTTGACAGAATTTGATCGATTTGCTTTCGCATAAAAGCGTGGTCCCCGTTGTAGACGTCGGAAAAGCTTAGCTCGCGGGAATATGCAGTTTAACCGCTTGGTGATCCAGGCAAGCCTCGAGCGCAGCAATCGCGACTTCGAGCATATCATCGGTCGGTGGCTGCGTAGTGATTTTTTGCAGAGTCAAGCCCGGCCATATGGCAGGCTTGAGGATTCTTTCGAATCGCCGGCGGGATGAAATCCTTATGAACTCGAAGGAGAAACCGGCAATAAGGGGTATCATCGCAAAACGTAGGAGCCGATCGCCCACACTTTCGGGTCTACCTAAAAACATAAACACGAAGATGCTCGTCAACATGACCACAATGAGAAAGCTCGTCCCACACCGCGGATGCAATCTCGGCTGCCGCCGAGCGTGCTGGGTGGTTAGTTCCTCACCAGACTCGTAAGCGAAGATCGTCATGTGCTCCGCCCCGTGATACTGGAAAATCCTTCTCATTTCCTTCCAACGAGAGATGACAACAACGTAAAGAAGAAATATAGTCAGACGGAAAACACCGTCAACCAGATTGAACATGGCGCCACTTTTCACTCCCAAGAGATCAGTGAACACAAGCGGGAGATAAAAGAACAGCAGCAAGCCCATAGCAAGCGCCATGGCGACCGAACCGGTTAACGCCATCGATGAACCGAGTTTACTTTTTGGTTTCTGACTGGCGTCCTCTTCGACGGCCTGTGAGGCGGAGTAGGTCAATGACTGAACGCCTATGAAGAGAGTCTCCACAAGAGTGATGGCACCGCGGATTACGGGGATATTTAGAAACCTCAGGCGCCGTATAAGGCTCTTGAAGGGGACCCTGTTAATTACGATGCGACCCTGAGGTGTCCGCACAGCCGTGGCGTAATGAGTGGGTGATCGCATCATCACCCCTTCGATTACCGCCTGACCGCCGATACTGGAACGAATCTCAGACATGTGAAAGCGAGCCGCTCACGGGCGGGTCGGCAGGCTCAATTGTTGTCCTGATAGTTGTATTTGCTCCTGAAACGCTCGACTCTGCCGGTGGAGTCAACAAGCTTTTGCTTGCCCGTGAAAAACGGATGACAACTCGAGCAGATTTCCACGTGGATCTCCTCAACCGTCGAACGTGTTTCGATCACGTTGCCGCAGTGGCAGATGATCTTGGCCGGTTTGTATTTTGGGTGTATTTCTCTTTTCATGTCTTTCTCCCTTTCTTCCCGGCACCGTCAGCTTGTCTTAGCCATACGGTTGAGCCGTACAACAATTATAAGGTTCTTTGTGGGTCGATGCAAGTACCTCTCAACCGTCGACTGCCGGCCGATCGAGATGGTGCTAGGTATTCATTGACTTGAGAAACAGGGCATTGGTTTTCGTTTTCCTGAGTTTTTCGAGCAGAAAATCCATTGCCTCGGGGAGCGGCTTCTCGTTCAGGAACTTTCTCAGGATCCAGACCTTATCGATGTCTTTCTTGTCAATTAGCAGTTCCTCTTTTCGAGTACCCGACCGAAAGATATCCACTGCCGGGAACGTACGCTTATCGCTCAAACGCCGGTCGAGCACCAACTCCATATTGCCGGTACCTTTGAATTCTTCAAAAATCACGTCATCCATTCTACTTCCGGTCTCGATCAGTGCAGTCGCCACAATAGTAAGACTACCATTGCCTTCGATGTTCCTGGCAGCTCCAAAAAAGCGTTTGGGCCTTTGCAAAGCGTTGGAATCGACACCACCGGATAGGATCTTACCGCTATGAGGCACAACCGAGTTGTGAGCCCGAGCGAGTCGTGTAATGCTGTCGAGCAGAATAACAACGTCCTTACCGTGCTCGACAAGCCGCTTGGCTTTCTCGATAACCATGTCCGCGACCTGCACGTGACGCTCCGCTGGCTCATCGAACGTTGAGCTGATCACCTCTCCGTCCACCGACCGTTCCATATCCGTTACCTCTTCGGGACGTTCGTCGATGAGAAGCACAATCAAATAGACTTCCCTGTGATTGGCTGTGATAGCATTTGCGATCTTCTGGAGCAAGATCGTCTTACCGGTCCTGGGCGGGGCGACAATCAGGGCGCGCTGACCCTTTCCGATGGGAATCAGCAGATTGATGAGCCTTGTCGATAGATCCATGGCTTCGTACTCAAGGTCGAGCATGCTTTCCGGATAAAGCGGTGTGAGGTTGTCAAAGAAAGGCTTTGTTTTTGCCACATCGGGATGCTCGAAGTTGACGGCCTCGACACGCAGAAGGGCAAAATAGCGTTCGGAATCCTTGGGAGATCGAATCTGACCGGATATGGTATCGCCCGTGCGAAGATCGAACTTCTTGATCTGCGAGGGTGAGACATAGATATCATCCGGGCCCGGAAGATAATTGTAGTCGGGCGATCTGAGAAAACCGTACCCCTCGGGAAGAACCTGCAGCACGCCCTCGGCAAAGATCAGACCATTTTGCTGGGTCTGCGCCTCCAGTATCTTGAAGATCAGTTCTTGCTTCCGCATGCTGCTGCTGCCCTCGATGCTTAGAGAGTTTGCAACATTGAGAAGCTCGGGAATCGTCTTACCCTTCAATTCCGCAATGTCTAAAGACTCGCTCCTGGTAGTAATGGGAACTCCTCCTGGTTAGTGAAGTTGTGGTTGGTGCGGTTTTTTAATCATAGGGCCTCGCGCTTGGCCACAGAATCCAAGTGGTTGACGGAATCCGGATTCTTATCCTACGTAGTTGAACTCATGAAAGATCTTGAGGGCTTGAGTAAAGAAGTATCCAAGCGCTGGAAAGATGCTCATCCACACGCCCAAAAACTGATCACTTGTTTTACGAAGCTTGTCTCGGAATGTCTCTTTCTGGTCGTTATGCATATTCTATTCCAGAAACAGCCTCAGCTATCGTTTTGCGAACCCAGCTCCCATCGGGTGACGAGTCCGGTGGACAGGCTGGGACGCTGTTAGTTCGAGCCGCCCTTTTTTACGATTTCCTCGTAGCGGGATGCACACTCACGCGCCTTGGAGTCATCGCCAAGCTCGCTGTAGGAACGAGATAATAGTCTCCAGGCATCCGCGTTATCCGGCGTCGTGCCCACGTACTTCTCCCCCCAGATAATCGCCTGCTGCCATTGCTCGCCAGCGACGTAGGCCACAAGGATGTTGAAAACGGTCTGAGGCTCGTCCGGCTGAAGTTCCAGTGCCTTTTCGTAGAATGATACGGCCATAGGGATCGCTGCCTCATCTTCTTTTCTCTGCTGAAAATGCGCCACACCAATATTGTAGTAAAGGTTGAAGTCCTCGGCACCGATTCTCGCCCGAGCGCGTGCGGCCAGATCCAGGAAGACCGCCGCACTTTTCCAGTCTTTGGCTTCCAAGGCGTCATAGCCAATCTGCTCAATGATCCGATAATTGGTCGGGTCTTCTTCGATAAGTCTACTGAAGCGGGACTCGGCTTCTTGCGGCCGGCCGATCTTTGCCAGAACCCGCCCGGCGTGCTTGAGCGCGTCGATGTAGTGCTTATCGGCGGGTGTGGCAAGTTCGAGAACCTTGTCGAAGGCAGGCACCGCCTTTTCGTAATATGTGGGATCGGAATCCCCTAGTTGCTCGAATGTCGCTCCCAACATAAAGAAGCCTTTTGCCTGTCGTGGATCGGCCAGGGTGGCCGTATCGAACTCCTCTGCTGCCGAGGTTAAGTCATCTTGTTTCTGAAAGTTGAGTGCGCGGTTATAGTGTTTCGCGAAGTTACTCTGGATGTTGTCGTTCACCATCTTCTCGCGAGTTGGGTCTAGTTCCGACGATCTGACGAAATGGTGGTAAGCGAGTCCGGCGCTGTCCAGCTTGCTGTAGGCCACGCCAAGTTGAAAATACGCCTCGGCATCATTGGGGTTGGACGCCAACGCCTGTTGGGCGGTCTCAATGGCCAGATCGTGTCGACCGGCGTCATTATGAAGAATAGCGCTTCTCGTTTCGACCGACTTGCATCCGCCGACGAAGGCCAGCAAGACACAGCCAAACGCGGCCATCATCCATGACTTCATGACGTCAACCCTCCCCTGAGAAAACAGAACTAGAGCAAAATCGCGCGGTATGTTCGTGGATCGTTTGATACGCCCAATTAAAAAACTGTGCAAGGATAAACTTGCGAACAGCGATGCCTCACCCGAAAAACATTATAAGCGGCTGAATTATCAAACCGTAAGGAAGGTGCCTGTTGTGACGGCGGTCTCAAAAAACTCGCCAAGGGCAAACTGGATCTACACTTCTGGGGGTGATTCCTGAAAGGTATATAACCGCTTTCACCCGCAGTGTCAAGGTATTTTAGGAACCCGCCAAGAACCCTGTCAACGCTTTTTGGTGCCCACGCCCCCGCCCGACCGGCTCGCCCGGATGGACGCGTCGCCGATGTGCCGGGCGGGGAGGTCCACAACCTGTTAGAATTAGGCTGATTGTGAGACCATGGTCTACTGGAAGGATTCCGGATCTACGTCCCACCTGACCTCAACCGACCGGGCACCGTGGTGTTTGCGGACGACTTGGTTGAACGAGTCGCGCAGTTTCGATTTTTCGTCATCTTTCAGACGGCCTTTAATAAGAAGCTGCTCACGATAACGATTCTTTACCCTGGCAACGATCGGTGGCACAGGTCCTAGCACTTCGACCCCTTGTTGCCTGACTTGCCGACGCATCACGGCGGCCCAGTCCTGTACAACTCGAGATAGCGTCTCCTGTTTGGAAGCCGAGCACGACGCGAGTACGAGCTTCGTGAATGGCGGATAGTTTAGTTGTCGACGGATCTTGAGCTCTTCTTTCATGAAGCCATCGTAATCGTGCGCCTCGAGAAACCTGAACACGTGGTGTTCTGGCATGTAGGTTTGAATGATAACTTCTCCCGCGACCGATGCGCGACCCGCGCGCCCGGCTACCTGGATGAGTTGCTGAAATGTCCTCTCCGATGACCGAAAATCCGGATAGTTGAGACTCTCTTCGGCGAACAAAACGCCTACCAAATTCACATTTGGGAAATGGTGCCCCTTGGCCACCATCTGAGTGCCTATAAGAATAGGATAATCGCCCTTTCCGAACTGTTCGAGTAGCCGTTTGTGAGCTTCCTTGCCCGCCGTCGTATCCGCATCCATTCTCAAAACCCCGACCCCTGGAAAAAGCGAGGCGAGATCGAGCTCGATCCGCTGGGTTCCCACGCCACCGAGGTAAAGGCTGCGGCCATCACAGGTCGGGCAGCGGCGGCGCGCCGATTCGTTGTACCCACAGAAGTGGCATTTCAGTCGGTTGACAACCCGGTGGTAAGTCAACGAAATATCGCAGTTCCGGCACTTGGCCACCCACCCACAGACGTTGCACAGAACGAACCGCGCGTGTCCTCGTTTGTTGAGAAAGAGGATGCTCTGATGCCCCGCTTTGATGGTCGCATCGAGCCTTTCTACCAGTTCGGCGGATAGAATGGTCCCTCCGCTCGCGGCGCCACGCATATCGACGAAGTGGATGACGGGTAGTCGGGCACCTTTTACCCGCCTGGGGAGAGTGAGGTGGCCATACCTTCCGCTTTGTGCATGGTGCAATGATTCCGCGGAGGGCGTGGCAGACCCAAGCAGAACTATCAAGTTCTCGAATTTGCCGCGCATCAGCGCGACGCTTCTCGCGTGGTAACGGGGCTTGTCCTCCTGTTTGTAGGAATCGTCTTGTTCCTCGTCGACAACGATCAGCCTGAGGTTCCGCACGGGACTGAAAATGGCTGAGCGGGGACCAAGAACCGCTCGACAGTCACCATCCTCGATCCTCCGCCAGATCTCGAACCGTTCCGGTCCGGTCAGGCGGCTGTGCAGTATCGCGACTCCCTCACCCAACGCGCGCCGATAGCGCGCCATGGCTTGCGGGAGCAAGCCGATCTCGGGCACAAGGACTATACAACCGCCGCCTTGCGATAAAGCCAGTTGAGCGGCGCGCAAGTACAGCTCGGTCTTTCCACTCCCCGTCACACCCTGTAGAAGCAACGGACTGAATCGCCTGGCCATTATCGCTCGCCTAATGAGATCAAAGGCTTTTTCCTGATCTGAATTGAGATGCGTAACGATTGCCTCCATCGAAGCGAGGTGCGACTGCTCGCTGCGAGTAACCAGTTCCACAATCCCTTTCTTTATCAGCGACTTGACGTGTTGCAAACTGAATCCCCAGTCGTGAAAAACGGTCTGGGTCGTGGCGCTGCCACCTGAATCGTGCAGGCTTCCCGCAAGCTCGCGCTGTTTGTGCGCGCGCTTGAGCATTGATAAAGTCTCTTGCGGGTCAAACGTTTTTGTCAGCGATAGAATGCCACTCATCGCAGCCGGGCGGCTGGACTTTCTCAGGATCGGTGGGAGCACCGATTGTGCCGCTTCGCCGAAAGAGCATCCGTAATAAGACGCGATCCAGTCCGTCAGCCGCAGAAGTGTCTCGGGCAAAAAGGTATCGTAAATTCTGCGAATCGGTTTTAGGTGGGTGACATCCGTTTGTTGGGCGAGTTCGACGACGATGCCGCTCATCGTGCGACGGCGGAATTGGACCTCGACCCTGCAGCCAACGAAGATCCGTGAGCGAAGATCCTTCGGGACCTCGTAGGTGAAACAGGTTGCGATCGGCACGGGAAGCGCAACTCTCGCAAATTTACTAGTTTGTGCTACTAAAGAGATTGACTGCATCCCGACGATTATATGCGTCGGGAGTCCGGAGGGCAAGTACGTCGAGTCGGTTGGCTTTTGTGAAGGTTATCACTTCTACTACTTCCTGCAACCGATGATCTCTTCAATTCTCTCGATTAGCCGACTAGGACTAAACGGTTTGACAATATAGTCGGTAGCGCCGACTTCGAAACCCAAACGCTTATCGACGTCTCGTCCCTTGGCCGTTAACAGGATGACCGGCATGTCTTTGGTCTCCGAGTCACTCTTAAGCCGCTTGAGCGTCTCGTACCCATCCAGAACGGGCATCATGATATCGAGGACGATCAGATCTGGTTTCTCTCGCCTGGCCTTCTCGATGGCCAGCTCGCCGTTGTTTGCGGTGATTACTTGGAATCCTTCCGCTCCTAGACTAAATTCCAGGATGTGGAGGATGTAGACTTCATCATCTACGACGAGAATCTTACCCTTTTGCATCTTGTACAACTCCTTGCTTGGCAGATGGTTTCAACGGTGCTCCTCGACGGTTTCATCCAGTGTGTCGGGCTGGGAAGATGCTATGTCTTGATCGTGTGACTCGCTAATAACTTCAAACAGTGCGTCAATCACACGCGGATCAAAAAACGTGCCTGAACGATGTTTGAGGATCTCTAGAGCCTCGGACCACGTGTATTTTCGTTGATATGGTCGTTCGGACATAAGCGCCCGCAGCGCGTCAGCGACGCGAACTATGCGTGCTTCGATCGGAATAGCCTCACCGTGCAAGTTGCCCGGATAACCACTACCGTCGAAGTTCTCATGATGGTACAGAACAATGCTTCGAACTTCCGTGTCCGTCTCTATGGACGAGAGCATCTCGTTTCCAAGAATCGTATGCTTTTGAATCTCCTCGCGGTCCTTTGGTGATATATCTTTCGGGTTCTTAATGATATGGTATCCGACCTTCGACAATCCCAGGTCATACACGTTCAGAACAAAGTGCAGTCGCGTCACAGCCTCGTCGCTAAGACCCACCTTGCGTGCAACCCTCAATAGGTAGGAGTTGATGAGTTCTTCGTGCTGAAGATCCGTGTATCGTTTTGATTCCAGTATTGCCTTGAACGTCTCCCGGACTTTCTCGAAATCGATAGTCGCGTCTGCGAATACTCGCATCTTACCAATCGCCACCGCACACCGATCAACAAGCGATTCCAGCAATCCTTTATCGTGCTCGTCCAGCGCGTCTTTACGCAGGGGACTGGCCGCGTTTACCACACCAATGACGTCGCCATCGCTGACAATAGGCACGCACAAAAACGACTTGGATTGGTACACTAACTCGTTGTTGCTCCTGGTTACGCGCGAGTCCTCCTCGATGTTGGTCACCAGCATGGTACGTCCTTCCTTGGCCACCCTGCCGGCTATCCCCTCTCCGAGCTTTACACGGGCGTTGGCCACAACTTCCTCATCGATACCGATCGCACATTCAATGCGCAGCTCCTGCCTGGCGTTGTCGACGAGCATGATCGACGCTTTACCCACATCGATGAATTCCGCAACGGATTCCACGACAAGTTCCAAAAATCGTTCTATTTCAAAATGCCGAACGGTTCCGGAAGATCCCAGCAAGTTGCGCCCTATCACCGCTTCCTTCTTGGGAAGGACGGCGACAAACCTGGCCCCCCGACCCGAGACATTTTCAACCCAGATCCTGCCATCGTGCCACTCAATAATGCTCTTGCACATGGCCAGTCCAAGTCCGCTGCCACCGTGCTTTCTCGTACTCGAATTGTCGACCTGATAAAACTGCTCGAAGATTCGCGCCAGTTGACCTTCGGGGATTCCTATGCCATCGTCCTCCACCACCATGCGAACCGAGCCAGGTTCTTCCTGGACTCGCAGCCAGACATTTCCCCCTTCCCTAGTGAACTTCGAAGCGTTGTGAAGCAGATTGATCATCAGTTGCTTTATGAGCTCACTGCTGCCATTCACCACTACATTCTTGTTCGGAACTTCGAGGTGCAGTTTTACTTGCTTGTTCTCGAAGTTCTGCGTCAGCTGCTGAGACGCCTGTTTGGTTAGAGCGTTTAGTTCACAGGGGCTCCTTTCGAGCCTTACCGCGCCCGATTCCATTTGCGAGAAATCGAGAATATCGTCGATGAGCGTCATCAAACGATCGCTTTCCTCGTCGATCACACAAAGAAATTGCTTGAGCAGATCCAGCTCCACATTGTCGGCGTTCTTCAGCAAAGTCTCGCAATACGCTTTGATCGATGTCAGAGGCGTTCTAAATTCGTGCGAAATCGTCGCGACAAAATTCGCTTTCAGCTGGTTGAGACCTGAAAGCTTGTCTGCATATATACTGAGTTTTTCGTTCTTCGCCTCGAGTTCTTGAAAAAATCGCGCATTTCTTATCGCCACCACAGCCAGTACTGAAATGTTCTCGAGTGTTTCGATCACATCGGCAACAGATAATCTCGGATTTTCTGGGTTTTCGACCGACAGATATCCAATTGTTGACTGATCCTCGTTGAGGAGGGGGACAATCAGCATGTCGATCTCACCCCAGGTATCCTTGACGAGAACCGAGCGGTCGGCACTCAAATCTTCGCCGTACCAGGTGTTGCTCTTTCTAATGAAATAGCTCTTGCTTATTCTAAACCTTGGCTCGATCATTTTCTGGTACTCGGTGATCGGTATCCGGTAGTTTACAACCGTGTCCTTTACCTCATCACTCAGACCCACGTGAGCCTGTGTTTCAAAGTTCTGAGCTTTCCTGTTAAAAAGCCTTAGGGTTACTGTCTTGAACCCCAAGTTATCGCGGACCATCTCGGCGATCTGTTGTAGTAGTTCGTCCAGTTGATGCCGTCTCTGAATGTTGACCCCGATCTTAAGGATCTTCTCCAGGCTCTCCGCCTTCTTCATGTAGAGAAGCGTCTGTTCTTTCTGTTTCTTGATGAGATCGCTACTATCCTCGTAGATATTGGAGGCAATGTTGCTGAGTTTGGTCAGTTCCTTCTTGGCAGCGTCCATCTCATTTGCAGCCTGGCTAGCCTCCATTTTGAACCTACTGCCCATCGAGACATAATTTGACGCGAGGACGCCGAGAATGAGAACGAGTACCGCGATGTCGAAAATGTAGGCCATGCCCATAACGCGAGATGCGGCGCTGTTCGACAGCAATGGGGTGATCTCCATCGCGACCCACGATGCTGTAACGAGCGCGATTGTCCCCATAACGCTGGGTCTATGCGTGTGGACTCGCCAATAGACCGCCTCTGCGATAAATACGAGGGCCCCTACCGTGGCTCCCACGAGAGCGAGATTCACCAACCCGATCGCGAACCCGCCTATGGAACCGTCGGGAGACGCAACCAAATAGACGAGACCCATGAGGAGGCCGAGATACAAAGAACGTCTCCTCAACGTGTGCGCCGTCAGGGCAGACCACTGAGACTCGTTTTCTGTGTGAGATTCGACGGCGGTCAGCCGTATGATAGCAAGCGCCACAAAATAGAAAAAGACGAGGTTAAGCAGCGAAAAAGCCGCGAGCCAGCCGAGTTCTGAAGCTGGACCGAGCGTCGCCACCCGGCCAACCGCAAAAAGAGGCACGGCAACCAGAAGGGGTGTAATAACCTCCCTGCCAGTCGCTTCTCGTCCTCGAACCAAGATGAAGAGAAGCAGACCGCTGAGCGCGGCCAGCAAGAGCAGGTACACGGATGTAACGCTGTCTTGCGCGAGTATGCCCTGAGTCAGTGACATCATGATCACAAAACGGTATTTAGTAAACACTCCCTGGGACGACTTCTCGAAGCATCTTCATAAATTTCTTCTTTTGACCAATCGATACAGTCCCTTCATCGGCCAACACTTCCACAAAGCAATTCACGACATCCGCGTCGAAATCCTTACCGGCACAATCCACAAGCTCCTTCACCGCGTGCTCGCATGACATCTTATCCCGGTACGGTCGCTCGCTCGTCATCGACTGATAGGCATCGATGATCGCCAATATACGTGCACCGATCGGTATTTCGTCTCCCTTCAAGCCCATTGGATAGCCCAGACCGTCCACGCGCTCGTGGTGATGGAGAATAATGTTGCTGACAAGTTCGACGAACTCCAACGGTCTTATTAGTTCCGCGCCCCTTTGCGGATGTCGTCGGATCTCATTGATCTCATCTGAGTTCAAGTGAAACGTTTTGTTCAAGATCTCGTCACTGACTTTTGTCATCCCGATATCGTGAACGCTTGCGACGTACTGAATGACCCTGATTTCCTTTTGGCTAAGATTGAGTTTCTTCGCAACTTTAACGGCCAAGTCGACGATCTGTTCGATCGCCCCGGTCTGAATTTGTCGCTCGAGCAACTTTCTGAAAGCATCAACTGTATCCTGCATGTAGGCATGAGGATCCTCCATGGTTTGCATTCGCTCTAATGCTTTCGAGATCCGCTCTGCGAAAGACAGTATTAGATTCATATCATCTTGGTGAAAAGGCTCCCCAGATATCTTGTTGTTTACATTTATCACTCCGATTACCGTATTACCCAACGAGACTGGCACGCTGAGTAAAGACATCGTTTCGTATTGTGACTTATTGGCAGATCTGTAGATTTCGTTCTTCTCAATATTATCTATGAGTAAAGGCATTCCTGACTCTACAACCGTCCCCGCAATGCCTTCACCCACTTTCACCCGCGTTTCCTCAACAACCTTTTCATCCAAGCCAAATGAAACCTTTATGAAAAGCTCCGAGCGACTGTGGTCAAGCAACATCAGCGATACTATTTTCGCTGACACCAACTCCGCGATCATCCTCACGATCAATGTGAGCATGTCATGCACATCGGTCTTGTCACTCACTCGTTGGGAGATGTAACCGAGAATTTCGTTGACGCAATGTTCCTTGGGGATACTGAATGTAAAAGCACTACCAATGTTCTCCTCACTCATTACCGAGATAGTACCCCCGTGCTGTTCTATGATGTTTTTGACGATGGCCAGCCCCAACCCAACGCCATCGAAGTGTCTTGATTGCTCTGACTTGACTCTAAAATATCGCTCGAAGATCTTCTCGATCTGGGCTTCTGGAATGCCGATCCCTTCATCCTCGATGGACACCGACAGATCAACTGCCTCCTCTTTGACTCTGACTCTAATAGTCGTATCCTCCGGCGAATACTTGACTGCATTGTTGATTAGGTTTATAAATACCTGTGTGATTAGATCCTGATCGACGCTTATCTTCGGCAAACGATCAGGCAAGATAGTTTCGAGCTTGATGCGTTTGTGATTGAGTGTCGGCTGGAGAGTTAGCACTACCGCTGAGATCAGCTCCTCAATGTTGACGCTGGCGCGCTGGAGGGGCCTTTGCCCGAACTCGATACTGGAAACATCGAGAATATCATTCACTATGCGAATGAGCCGTTCGGTCTCCCTGGCGACAATGCCGAGAAATAGTTTCTTTTCACCAAACTTGGGGTCCTCGGCGTGATTCACCAGGGTCTCAACGTAGGCCTTTATGGAGGTAAGTGGTGTTCTCAACTCGTGCGACACGTGCGACACGTACTCCGACTTCAGATGGTTTACTTTCTCCAGGCTTTGTATCTTCCTTTCGTGATTGCGTATCTTGCGTTGAATCGACTCGTAGAGCTTGCTCTTGGCTATAGCGATGGCCAGTTGATCCGTCATCACGGTAAGTACTCGCAGGTGCCTTTCTTCGAATTCCTTCTTGATAAAGTCACCCACGTAGATTACGCCAATGATGTGCTGTCCGGTGCTGAGAGGCAACCCAATGAAAGAGCGAACTTTCGTTGTCTCAGGAAACTCGCCGGCGCCCATCCGTCTGTCGTTTATCGCATCTTCCACGATAACCGGCTTTTTGTGCCTGTACATCCATTCCGTGAAGCCTCCAGGGCGGATACTAGACCCAAAATTCGAATTGTGCTCTTCGGGTAACCCAACGATGACAGCGTGAGTCGTTTCTCGCTGTTGATTAAATAGAACGATTCCCGCCCAGGGCTGGGAGAGAAGAATCGTGACCTCTTTAGCCACCATCTTCAGCAGTGTCTCGACCGTCATTACAGCGTTGATACCTAGACTGATGTCATAAAGTCTTGATAGTTCTTGCATCTTGTCTTTGGTCTCTCGATCCCTCATGCGCAGCGTATCAATGGACGCCAGGAAATGTCCCTGGAACGCATTCGAGAGAAAGACAACCAGACTTAGAAACCCACTCAACACCAGCAAGGACCCTATGTAATAATGGGGATTCAGGTAAACATCGTTCTGGAATAGATAGCAGTTGTAATGGGGAATGATCTGTTTTAGTTCCAGGTACCCAAACACAGCAACCGTTGCGATCGCTCCGGTCAAATATCCACCGACTGTGACGCGCCAGGTAAATATGTGACTCACGAAGAAAAGAGGAACCACAAGTAGAAACAGAAAGGGACTTTCGATGGTACCAGTAAGATAAATAATCGCGATAACGGTCAAGAAGTCGAGGGCGCTCGAATACCAAATTAGGGTTGTACTTGCCCTGTTACCGTAGGCATCGAAACGTTCTCTGCAGTACTCGTAAACAAACTGACCACCGATTTGAAGTAAGGCAGCGGCAAGAAAGAGTATTATGAAGACATGGGCCTTGAAATCAAAATCCGCGATCTCACGGGCCACAAATACGATCATGAAGAAGGCAACGAGCTCGATGATTCGGAGTTGTAGAACCGTCTTTGTGCCGTTCAACCCTCGGGATGCTGAGGCGAGACTCCTTGCTGCAATCGCTCTCATGATGCGTCCCTCGGCAAATCCTCATTGTCAGCCTCGGGAATCGTGACATGGACCGTTGTTCCATCTTTTTCAGTGCTCTTTATGTACACGTCACCGCCGTAGAGTTCGACGAGGCTTCTGACCAGGGTGAGGCCTAAGCCTGACCCCTCCGTTATATCTTTGTGTAATCTCACAAACGGGATAAAAATCCGCTTTAGATGTGCTTCCGGTATTCCCACTCCATGATCAGTGACCCGAATTCTCAGGAGTTCCTGATCACGCATACCACGTTTGTCCGGAGCCCTCCGGATATCGACGAGCACTTCCGAGTCCTTTGATGAATACTTTAGGGCGTTTTCGATGATGTTGGTGAGAATGATCTTGAATGCGTCGGGATTCGTGTGAAAGTCGTTGATATTTGGAGCGATCCTCGTCTTAACGCGACGCGCAGTGTCCAGACTGGGCGGAAGGTGGTCGAGAACCTTTTCCACGAAGTCTCGCAACTCTATCTTACTGCCCCACAACACCTCTTCACCGCCGTCGACTTTGAGAAGTTCTAGAAAGAACATGTTTAGCTCGTTAAGGAGCGCACATTCGGTGCGCGCTTTTTGAATTTTTTCCTCCAGCCTGTCTTGTGAAGAGCTATCCATCTCTTCCAAGGCCAACTCGAGATAACCACTAATCGCCGTCGCTGGCTTCTTGAGCTCGTGGCCCATGATCAATCGCGTTGACAGGATGATCTGCTCGAGTTTCATCACTCGAGCCCTCAAACCATCGGCTTCGGCACGAGCCTCATTGAGGAGGTTCAATACAGTCTGTGATTTCCCCGTTTGCTCTTTGGTTTTCATCTAGTGCGCTCCGTACAGCTCTTGTTAGTTGTCCGTCGTCTTCTGTGCATTAGGCAGAACATCCTGTCTTCGCTCTTTGATCACAACACTTCCTTTCATTTTCTTTCCGTACTTCTTCAGGTCGCTAGCGATGTCGTTGATTTCAGCGAAGTGGTCGATATGGTTATCAGTGCTGACAACTAGAGCAATGGTGATCGACATGAGCGATACACGAGCGATTTCACCCTGTCGATTTCTGACTTCGAAGTATCCTCGTTTGACATCATCCTCATTGAGCAGGAAAAGCGCCCCTTTGTCGAATTCGTCGATTATGTGTTTGGCCATGAACTCTGCCCGACTGGGGTCAGTGACTAGCACGAAGTCGTCACCGCCAATGTGGCCCATAAAATCTTCTTTTGATCCGAGTTTTTCGACGGTTGTGGTGATGATCGCCGCCAGGTAGCTGATGATCTCGTCACCCTTCTGATAGCCGTAGTAGTCGTTAAAACCCTTGAAATTATCGATGTCGATATAAAGAAACGCATACGGCTGGCTCTTGTTGATCCGTGTCTTTAGCTCACGTTCGATCGCCGTGTTTCCCGGCAGCCCTGTGAGCGGGTTTGCTTCCTTCTGCTTGATATTCCACTCTAGAACGTTCCTGACTCGTAGAAGAAGCTCATCGTTGGAGTACGGCTTGATTAGATAATCATTTGCTCCACCTTCCAACCCTTTGACACGTTCCGGCAGCTCACCTTTGGCGGACAGCATGATTACTGGGATCTGGTTCATCTTGAAGTCTTCTCGCATTTTGCGACAAACCTCGTAACCATCCATGATAGGCATCATGATGTCGAGAATGACTAGGTTAGGCTGCAACTCATTGATCCTTTCGAGAGCGGCTTCTCCGTTTTCGGCCGTGAATACCTGATACCCGGCTTTCTCAAGCGTGAACTTGAGAATCTGGGCGATGTGTGGTTCGTCGTCTACAACCAGTACCCTGGCTGGCGAGCTGTCCTGCGTAAGCATTTGTGCACCTCGAGTTTCGTCGGCTATCCACGGCAATTTGGCAATAAATATGCCAAGCAAAATATCCCCGACCTGCGATCAAGCTCTTGTTGAGACACGCGTTACGAGAACACCGTTGTCACGGTAAAAAACGATACCGAGGACAAGAGGTTTAATGACGCCCAGCGTGCATTATGCCCCGAGGGAAACGCGTTATATCAGATCTCTGTGGGTGTGAATGACCGTGGAGTCGGGGTATGTAGCGAGGGAACTTTGAGTAACAACTGGAAGCAACCGGGAACTATCAGGACCAGGAGACAATGGGTCCACGCGCGAAAACGTCCAGACTTGTTCCGTCGTCGCGACCGCGAGCCAGATGCCTGGCCGCCGCGCAGGCGACCATGGCCCCATTGTCGGTGCAGTACTGAAGGAGCGGCGCATGGTAGTCCATGCCCTCTTGCTCGCTGTAGGAGGCCATTCTTGAACGAAGTGGGGTGTTGGCGGCGACACCGCCTGCCAAATAGACGTTCGCCACCCCTTGTGCTTTTGCACACGCGATCGTCTTCTCAACCAGGACGTCCACTATGGCTTCCTGTGCAGATGCCGCAAGATCGGCGATGATTTTTTCATCGAGACGAGAAACGCTTTCCACGTGGAGACGAACAGCCGTCTTCAAACCCGAAAAACTAAAATCAAGGTTGCCCCGCACCATCATTGCCCTGGGAAACCGCACCGCTTGTGGGTCACCATTCGTTGCCACGCGCTCGATCGCCGGACCTCCCGGAAACCCAAGATCGAGCAGCTTGGCAACCTTATCAAAACACTCTCCGGCAGCATCATCCCGGGTATTGCCGACTAACTGGTAACAACCGACCCTATCTACATGATATAGCGAAGTGTGTCCCCCAGAGACAACCAACACAACGCAGGGCGTTCGCAGCTCTCCGCCCTCGATCTCGTTGGACAGGATGTGCGCTTCCAAATGATGAACGCCCACAATGGGGACGCCCAAGGCCAGAGCAAGCGCCTTGGCAAAACTCACGCCAACGAGCAACGAACCAATTAGCCCGGGCCCATTGCTGACGCCGATACCCTCTATATCCTTGCTGGTAAAATCACATCGATCGAGGAGCGCTTCAAAAACCGGAAGAAGATTTCTGATGTGTTCGCGCGAAGCAATCTCCGGCACGACACCACCGTACTTGTCGTGGGTCAATTGATTGGCCGTAAGGTTACCGACCACACCCCGCTGTCTCGAAAACAAGGCGAGTGATGTGTCATCGCAGGATGTCTCTATACCCAAAACCCTCAATCGCAAACTCACTCCGCAAGACTTTTATAGGATCATCACCGCACGGAAACCCGGGTGATTACAAGGCACCGTCTCCGCTCTCGCCAGTGCGAATACGTATCACATCCTCGATGGGAATGACAAAGATCTTCCCGTCACCTACCTGACCGGTGCGGGCGACTTTTTGAATCATTTCAATGACTCTTTCCACCATGCTGTCGCTCACCACGATCTCGAGCTTACTCTTGGGGAGGAAATCGACCTGGTACTCGCTGCCACGGTAGAGCTCGGTGTGCCCCTTCTGTCGACCAAAGCCCCTAATCTCGGATACACTCATCCCACGCACGCCGATCTCCATCAAGGCTGCCTTGACGTCGTCGAGCTTGAAAGGTTTAATATACGCCTCGATTTTTTTCATCTACCATCGCACCCAGTTATAAAGATGTCACACCAGCGATACCCTCACACCGACAGCTGGAACGCTTAATGAAGGCGTGTTACCTCAGTGATTTGTAGTCTAGGGCAACGTGAGACGTCTGGCAAGAAAAATGGTGATGGGCTATTATGGACTCCATGAAGCGCAATCGAAAAACGCTTGAGCATGAGCTCAAGGCCTTGATCATCGACATCATTCGGCGACCACAGCTGTCGGACCTGGCCTCGGAATTGAACGCCCTGGGGTTTTCAGTGACACCCGCTCTTGCGGAATCGTTCAAAGCCATTGTTGTCAGAATGGCGACTGCGTCTGCTTCCGAGACGCCATTGGCTGGGCTTTTGCTCGATCTGCTTGAATCCCCATTTCCCTCGGGAGCCCTCGTCAACTTACTCCGCTATATCGACAAGACTGGCGCCCCAGACACTTTCTTGAATATCGTGGCTGGGGGCAAACCTGTGCGAGAGATACTCTCTACTGTGTTTGGAACAAGCCAATACATGTCGGACATCATCATCCGCAATCCAGGATACCTCTATTGGTTGATCGAGAAGCAAACCTGGGAGCGCCGAGAAACGAGGGCTAGCTATTTGGAGGACCTCAAGTGCGACGTGGCGAATTTTCAGACCGTCGCAAGCAAGCTGGACGCCGCTAGAAGATTTCAGAGACGTATGCTACTCAAGATTGGCGTGCAGGATCTTCTCGGACAACAGACCATCGAAGAGACCACGTCGAGTCTGAGCCATCTGGCCGACGCCATTGCAGAAAACGTACTCGATGTTCTGTGGCAGAATCTACCTGGCGCCGAAGTTGATACGGCGCCCGGGCTGGCGGTCCTGGCGCTTGGCAAGTTGGGTGGTGGCGAGTTGAATTATAGCTCCGATGTGGACCTTATCTATCTTTGTGAAGACACCAGTGACGACAAGTTGGTGCTTTACAAAGATGTGGCCAAGAGGTTTACGACTGTCCTCTCGGAGGTTACTGCGGAAGGGTATCTGTATCGTGTGGACCTCAGGCTCAGGCCGGACGGTGACGTGGGGCCTCTCGTAAACCCGTTCACCTCAATGATGCTCTATTACGAGAATCGGGCCAGACCTTGGGAGTTTCAGGCCATGCTCAAAGCCCGCGTGATTGCCGGTGATTGCTCCGTGGGTAAACGTTTTCTGGGCGCTATTTCTGCCCTGATGTTCAACCCCACGCTATCGTACTCGCCAGTGGAAACCATAGCACTGATGAGAAACCGTATTCGACAGAATATGTCGCTTCGAGACAGGTCGTTCAACATCAAGCTAATGGAGGGTGGCATTCGTGATGTTGAGTTTATCGTACAGACCTTACAACTCGTTCATGGCCACGACTACCCTGAGCTGCTGGTCGCCAACACCATCGATGGCGTCAAGGCCGCGCATAAGAGAAAGCTGCTCAAGAGGATTGAAAAACAAACCTTGCTGAACGCGTACCGCTTCTTCAGACTCGTGGAGCACCGCTTACAGATGATGCACCAACTCAAGACGCACTCGATTCCCGAATCTCAAGAAGAGATCGCACTTCTAGCTGCGCGGGTATCCAGAGGCCCGATGGGCACCTACTCGCACCACAAGTTTCTTTCAACATTGACCAAGCATTTGACCAAGATACGTCTTGTCAGTGACAGTTTTTTTGGAGGCGTCTGTATTTCCGAATCTACATTATTGCTATTGCGTCCCGAAGATGCTGCACTCACTCGCAAAACGCTTTCCAAATTCGGTTTGTCTGACACAGCGCACGCTTTGTCGACTATTCAGTCACTTGCTCACGGATCCTTTCCACACCTGATTGATCGGGGTACTCGGGAGTCGTTTCTCAGACTTCTTCCTTTGCTGCTTGAGGAACTGGCTCGAACCGCCGATCCGAATCGCGCACTTCTCAACTTTTCGAAGATCGCCGGAGCAACTAGTAATGCCTTGACACTCTACTCGATGCTCTTGGAATCGCGACCACTTAGAGCGCTAATCCGCGATATGGTTGGAGCGTCTCCACTCTTGACCGGGAAG
>JAOTUR010000023.1 GCA_029863805.1 Candidatus Krumholzibacteriia bacterium
CATCATAGACAAAACGAAAATCTGGGGCATTGCGCAGTTTGAGCTCATGCGCAACCGCCTTTCGTAAGAAGTTGCGCGCGCTCTCTAAGCCTTCCTGTGATTCCTCCTTCTCCCTCTGCCCCCCCATCACCGAGAAATAAACCTTGGCACTTATGAAGTCCCGCGCCACCTCAACACCTGTGATGGTAACGAATCCCACCCGTGGATCCTTGATTCGAGTGAGGATGAGCTCGCCCAAAAGCTCCTTTATGGACTCGCTTAACCTTTCCTTGCGATAGGACTTTGCCATTGCCAAACCTTCAACGGAGTTCCTGAGTGCAGTCTATGATTGCCAAGCGATGATCCTTCTCGAGCAACTTCAGTACGCTAACGGACGTTGCCTCAACGATCTCGCCACTATTGCCAACCATCACTATGGCCAACAGCGAGCGTTGCCACTTGTCCTGATACCCGATCTCGGCCACCGCGACGTTGCACCGTTTACTCAGCTTCATCTTGAGGCTGGATATAACGAACCGCTTCTCCTTCAGAGAAGAGCGACCTGGGAGGTGAAGGTCTATTGTAAGAAGCTTGATCACCATGATTTGATTCGTCGAATCAAATCAATCTCGTCTGGGGATTAGAAGACTCTAGCTTTTTCTTCGACAACAAACGCTTCGAAGATGTCACCTTCTCGCAAATCGTTGAACCCCGTGATGCCGATGCCACACTCAAAATCTTTCTGCACTTCCCGAGCATCGTCCTGAAACCGCTTCAGAGAGGAGATCCTTCCTTCGAAGACAACCGCGCTATCGCGCACCACTCTGACCAATGAATTACGGGTGATTGACCCCTCGGTGACGAAAGATCCTCCAATTACGCCGAGCTTCGCGATCTTGAAGACCTTTCGCACCTCGGCCCGTCCTAGAATCCGCTCGACTCTTTCGGGGTCCAGCAATCCTTTCATCGCATCATCGACATCCGTAATGCATTCGTAGATGACGTCGTAAGTCTTTACCTCAACTTTTTCTCTGTCCGCTGCCTCCCGAGCTTTCGGCGCAACCTTTACGTTGAAACCGATGATGATGGCATCAGAGCTAGCCGCGAGCAGGACGTCGGACTCACTTACAACTCCCACCCCCGAGTGCAGAATCTTTACAACAACATCTTCAATCGACAGTTTTTCGAGACTCTGGGTGAGCGCCTCAACCGAGCCGTTGGTGTCGCCCTTGACCAGCAGTCTCAGCTCCTTCAATTCTCCAGATTGAATCTGGGCATATAACTCGTCGAGCGTTAGTTTCTTTGCAGTGGTTCTATCGCGAGATTTTTGTGCTTGTTGCCTACGAACGCTGAGCTCCCTCGCCTCACGCTCCTCACGAACCACGACCAGTTTGTCACCCGCTTCCGGAAGTCCATTACAACCCAGAACCAGAACCGGCGTCGCGGGTCCGGCACTCTTCTGCGGATATCCCAAATGATCGAGGAGAGCACGCACCTTGCCGTAGTTGGCACCTATCACAAAGGTATCACCGATACGCAATGTGCCTTGAGTAACCAACACGGTGCACAGGATTCCACGACCCTCTTCCTTTTTTACCTCAACCGCCACCGCCTGTGCCGAAGCCCGCTTATCCGCTCTGAGTTCAAGTAGCTCGGACTGCAGGAGTATCATCTCCAGAAGCTTGTCGATACCCTCACCCGTCTTCGCAGATACCTCGACCGAAACCACCTCACCGCCGAACTCCTCGATGACAACATCGCTCTCTGTCAGCTGCTGCCTAATGCGCGCGGCGTCTGCTCCTGGCAGGTCCATCTTGTTCAACGCAACGATTATCGGCACGTCTGCCGCTCTCGCGTGGTTGATCGCTTCTATTGTCTGCGGCATCACACCATCATCGGCAGCGACCACCAGCACCACGATATCGGTCACCTGTGCTCCACGCGCCCTCATCGACGTAAATGCCTCGTGTCCCGGCGTGTCGATAAACGTTATATTCCCACCGGGCGTAACGACCTGATAAGAACCAATATGTTGAGTGATTCCTCCGGCCTCCCCACTAGCTACCCGTGTCTTGCGAATGTAATCAAGGATCGATGTCTTACCGTGGTCAACGTGCCCCATCACTGTGACGATCGGTGCCCTTGGCTCGAGGCGAGTCGGATCTATCTTGCTCTCTACTCGAAGAAGATTCTCAACTTCATCTGACACAAACTGGATGTTCTTATCAAAATCATCCGCGACAAGCTCTATCGTTTCCTTGTCCAGGCTCTGTCCAATGGTGGCGGTCACGCCCAGGTCCAAACATCGCCGGATTATTTCGTTGGCATCGAGCTTGAACAGTTCGCCCAGCTCCCGTATGGTTGCACCTTCAGAAATCCGGATCGGCGGCTCGGTTGACGTCGTTTCTCCCCGCGATTTACCTTTGCGCCGTCGGGTACGACGTGTGACCTCGATTTTGGCAAGAGTCCGCCGAACACTCTCGCGCACAGCCTTTTGCTGCGCTTCACTGCTGCTCGCTTGCCGTCTTTTGGGGACTCGCGCTCCACGAGCCGGCGCAGGCGGCTTGGTGACCCGTACGGTCTTTCCGCCGCTGGTCCCCCTCCTCGCCTGAGGTTTCTTCGCAGCCGGCCCGGCTGCGCTCTTCGGCGCTCCGGCTGCGAATCGGGTGGGCCGACCGCGCTGAGCTTGTGTCTTTGCCTCGGGTTTAGCTTTCTTATCCGGTTTGGCCTTCGCCTCGGATTTCGCCTTCGCCACCAACTTGGCTTTCGAATCGGGCTTAGCTTTCACCGTGGGCTTGGTTTTGACCGGGGGTTTAGTTTTCTTTGGTATTGTCTGCTTTTCCTTGGCTTTTCTTGCAGTGACCTTAGCCGCTGGCTTTTTCGCTTCCGTCTTCGGGGCCTTGGTCTTGGTTTTCGCTCTCGGTTTACCCTTGTTGGCATGTCTCTCTACGGCTTCAACCATCTCATCGGTCATGCCGCTCATGTGACTCCTGACCACAAACCCGGCCTTGCCGAGCACCACGATCAATTCGTCCTTGGTGAGTTTGTATTTCTTCGCGGCTTCGTGAACGCGCATATAAGTACTCCTAAACCCCACACCGTTCATTCACGGACGGGGGTATCGGACTCCTGTTCGACATCAGGGATCTCTGTGCCATCGGCCTCTTCTGATTCTCCCGCATCAGAGGCCTCGCTTTCTTCGACTTCTTGCCCCACGCCTTCCTCAACTTCTTGCTCTTCCTCCACAGCGTCACTATCACTGAATAGAGTTTCCTCCGTGTGCTTCTTCTCCGCGGGCCCATCTTCGCTCATCACGCTCTCGTCAAATAGAGGCTTTTCTTCTTCCTTAGCGCGGATCCGTTCCTCATTCTCTTTGTCGATCAGCTCTTCAAGGGCTTTCTCCAGCTCTGATATGGTACCTTCCGCTGTTTCCCGTAATTTGGTCAGGGTCTTGGGACCCAGGCCCGGTATCGACAACAACTCGTCATCGGGCGAACGGGCGAATTTTTGGACCGTCGTAATACCGGCTGACTTGAGCTTCTCGGCGATCTTTGCCGTAACGCCAACCATTTCTTCGATCGACATCGTAATATGTTCCTGCAGTCTTTCACGCTGTTCGAGTTCGCGTGCCGTGATCAGATCAATTTGCCACCCCGTAAGCTTTGAGGCAAGCCGCACGTTCTGCCCGTCTTTGCCGATGGCCAGCGACAGTTGATCCTCTTCGACAACCACTAGCACGCCCTTGTTCTCAGAATCGACGCGCACCGAAGATATCTTGGCCGGTGACAATGCACGGCCGACGAACGCTGAGATATCGTCATTCCACGGCACGATATCGATCCTCTCACCGCTGAGCTCGTTGACCACGGCCTGCACGCGAGACCCTTTCATACCCACGCACGCTCCCACCGCGTCCACACGCTCGTCCCGAGAGTAGACAGCGATTTTCGAGCGCCCGCCCGCTTCCCTGGCGACACTTTTTATGTCGATGATTCCTTCATAGATTTCAGGCACTTCCTGTGAAAACAGTTTCTTCAAGAAGTCTGGACTCGTGCGTGACAAGGTGATCATTGGTCCCTTGGCCTCTTTGTCAACCTTGGTTATACAGGCTCTGATCGACGATCCCTGATTGTATCGTTCCCGCCGGATCTGCTCCTTCTTGGGCATACTCGCCTCGGCGTTGCCCAGATTGACCAGGATCCCATTGCGATCGATCTGTTGCACCGAACCCGAGACCACCTCGCCGATTCGGTTCTTGTATTCCTCGAATACACGTTCCCTCTCGAATTCCCTGATCTTCTGCATCAAAATCTGCTTCGCGATCTGAATTGCATTGCGGCCAAAGTCGGAAAACGGCATGAGGATCTTGATCGTATCGCCGACCTTAGCCTTTTTCTTGTGCTCACGCGCCTCGTCAACCGAGATTTCCGTCGCGGGACTAGTGACCTCGCCCACCACCGTTTTTAGCAGATAGAGCACAAGGCTACCCTTGTTGTCCTCAGCAACTTCAACTTCTGCGCCACTGCCATACTTTTTCTTGACCGCCGAGGAGAAGCCAGCGGTCAACGTTTCCATAAGAAGACCCTTGTCGATACGCTTCTCACGGATGAGGCTGTTAAAGGCTTCGGCGAATTGTATGCTCATTTTCACTCACCCTTGTTTCTCTTGCTCTGCTTTTGTTTCTTGTCGATCTGGTATTCCCTGTTGATCAGATTAGCCTTAACTACGTCCGATAATCTTATAAGTTGTTGTCCGGTGTCTGTATCCATTACCAGCAATCCATTTATACAGGATCGTATGTTGCCTGTATATGTCTTTTTCCCCGCCTCAGGACTCGCCGATTGCACCCGGGCCTGGCAGCCGGTGAAGCGGATGAAATGTTCTGCGCGGGTGAGCGGCCTGCTGCTACCGGGTGAAGACACCTCAAGTAAGTACCGGCCCGGAAACGGATCGATGCGGTCGAACAAAAGACCCACTGTGCGACTGATCATCGCACAATCCTTGATGCTGACGCCCTCTGCCCTATCGATATACAGCCGGACGATCGGGCTCCTATTGGTGCCCACAATTTCAAGCTTTACGCATTCGAACCCCAGGAGTTCGAGCTCCGGCGCGACGATCTTTTCTAACTCATTACTTTCCATAGGAGTACAGCCAGGGCGAGTTGGATCGGTAATGGGCGCTTAGAGTCACACCGATGGGAATGAAAAAAGTGGGCACCCGCGCCCACTTCGTACTACATCTTAGTAGATAACAGAATTGGCCACCGCTGGCAAGCAAAACTTAGAAGCCGAAGTCGTATATGAAGTCGACCACCAGGGTCCCCACTTGCCTCAGCGTCTCCTTCGAGCACTTGTCCGGCGTGTCGCCCAGCCGGTGCCAGTAAGGGTAGGGGAGGCCGATCAGGTCTACCGTGGGGATACCCGCCTGGAGAAGCGGGACATGGTCGTCGTAGATGGGCTCAGAGCGCTGTGGCACGAACACATCGAGCCCCAAGCGCGCGGCTCTCGCGAACAGTTCCTGGGTCAGCTGCGGTGCCACGGACAGTGAGTTCCCTTCCTGGCGGATCTTGCCCCCCTCGGCGCCGACCATATCGAGCACGATACCACACTCGGGGCGATAGCCTTGCAGATTAGCGACAAAGTGCTTTGAACCGAGCAGATAGAACTGGAGGTCTCCCGCCTTACCGTAATCCTCTCCATCGAAAAAGACCAGGTCGACGCCCACTCGCTTTGGGCGCCTTTGCGCCAGAATATCAGCGAGCTCCAGTAGCACGGCTACGCCGCTTGCACCGTCGTTTGCGCCCACGATGGACTGCTGCCACAGTTTTTCGTCCTCTTCCTCATCCGCCCATGGCCGGGTGTCATAATGCGCGGCCAACAGCAGTCGCTGCTTTCGGTTGGGGAAAAAGCTCCCGACGATATTGGTGAGATTGAGGGTTCTCGATTGGTAGGGATCCGGGGTGCTAAACCTCTGCAGGGTCACCTTGGCCCCGGCGCGTTTTAGCCCATTCACGATGAACACCTTGACGCTGTCATGAGCCAGCGAACCGGGCACACGCGGCCCATATTCACACTGCCGGGCAAGGTATTGCCACGCCGGATCTCCGGAAAAAGTCGCCTCCCCATCCGGCTCACAACCCAGGCCGGCAACGCAAGATAACGCGACTATGAAAAACCATCGCCGAATGACTGCCCCCTCGCTCAGAAGGTGAAAGTTGCGTCGATGCCAACCCTCACCGTGGTCGTCGTCTGGTTTGTTGATGCGCTATACTGCCTCGTATAGTCGACAAAAAAACTGCCGTTGAGCGCACGGGTAAAATTGTAGGCGACACGCGGCGCGACACGGATGGAAGTCCTTCTCGGCACATCGACGGCGGCCTGCCCTAACACCGATCGTTTACCGCCGCTGCGCGAGTAACCCATCCCGAGACTGGTATTCAACGAGCTGCGTAGTGTCTTGTTTTTGAGGAACGGCAGCTTCAGCGCTTTGCCCGGTTGAAACGAATACTTGAGTTCCATACCAATGTTCATGGATGTCGTCTCATTTAGAGCACCGCGTGTCTCAGATGTATTCTTGGTGAATTGTGCGTTCAAGTTGGTGTTGAGATCGTTTTTCCAGGTAAACACCATGGTCGGAGATATCGCGCGGTTCTTCTCAGTGCTTTCAACCGTTTCGCCGCGGCCCGTCTCCCGCGTCTGGGACCTAAAGCCAACCGTCGCGCTGGTGGTTTTGAACAGGCCTTGCAAAGGACCGTACTGCTCGATTCCCGTCCAGCTTACGTTGACATCGGGCCACGTCATGTTCTTGCCCTTCGTCTTGCTGGACCGGAAGTCGGTGTTTGTGATCGCGGCGCTGAATCGAGCCGACAAATCGATGTTTCTCGTGATCTGCACCCCGGAGTCCAGGTTGATGGTGTTGGTTTCGACCGCGCGCTCGGGCTGATCAAACGCCTGCCCCTGTCTAAACACCCCGCTGTAATCGGTGACACCCAGCATGTAAAGCAGTGAGGGACGCTCAGGTATCCTGCTGTAACTGCTTTGGAACCGCTGGCCAAGCGTCGCGTTTACCTTGCGAATACGACTGAGTATTCCCCCAACCTTTCTCACGGCGATCAACCGGTCCGGACCCTCGGCGGGTTCCTGTGGCGTCTCGGTGGTATCGGGGCGCGCCTGATCTTGTCCGCCGGTTTGTGTTGGGGCTGCGGGCGGGCGCTTTTTATCTTCCTCTTCGAGGATATCTAGACGCGTAAACAACTTCTTGAAATACTTGCCCACATCGAAACTTAGCTTGACCGCCGTATCTCTGGTGTTTCCAATATTCTTCACACCGGGGGGATCAGCCGCCCGTCGAACGTTGGGACTCGAATCCTCTCTATAGCCGGAACTGAAGTTAATGTCCGGAGAGAAGACACCGATGAGCCACACCGTCGGGGGTTTGAAGTTAGCCTGCAACGAAAAGTCTCGCCTGGTTTCGGTTCCGATGTCGATGCCGAAGAATTCGTTGGGCCTCGCCACATCCCTGACTACGTTCATGCGCAAAGAAGTGGTCAGCGAGCGAAAAGGAACATAATTGGCCTGCCCACTCGTACCCAGCGCAGCGCTAAAGAATGATGGATCGGGGACAAGCTTGCCGCCGACGTTTCGATATCTCTGCCCCGTCTGTCTGGTGGCATTGACGCGAAAATTTAGCGAATTGAACCAGTACCTGAAGCGTACGTCCCTGAACAGACGAATGGTTCTCTTTGCACCCCAGGTAATCGAGTAATCGAGCGTACCACTCATGTTCAGCGACGTGTCTGCGGACGCGGGCGCAAGGGTTCGCGTTTGACTGAGGGAGAAGTTCGCTTTGAGCTTGTCAAATGTGTATCTCATCAGCGGGTTTCTCGAACCGGATCGCGTCAGGGTCGTGCTGAAGCCTCGAGTAACCCTCTCGGTCTTGAGGCTGTCCTGAATCGCGTCTTCCGCCACCTCGGTATCGCTATTTGGCGTAAACTTTGGCAGCAGCAGATTGCGAGTGTAGTTTCCCGTGACGGGAATCGAAAATCCAAAAAGAGGAATAAAGTTTCCCAACGCGGTCTTGACGCTCAGGTTCAGGTTCTGCTGATCGGCACCAGAGCCCCTCTGTTGTCTCAACCCCCGAAAGTCCGGACCCGTCCGACTCCAGCTGCCGCTGACGTTGATCACGTTGGCTAGGTTGACTGTCGCGCCGAACCGCTGGGCATAGTCTATGTCTTTTCTTCGATTGCCAAGAAAAATGTCATCCAACCACAGCTCGCCACTGACCGCCTGCGTACCATTGTTGCGGAGTCCCGCATAGAGGAACCTCACGGTAAAGAGGTTTGGAAGACCGACCATCCTGATGTCGTACGCGCGGGAATTATCAACAATGTCAGTGATTGCGCCAACAATCACAGAATCTGCCGGTTCAAATTTTAGATCGGTCAGATCCGTGAGCCCGATCGCGATTCTCGCCCAATTTTGGGAAGGGAAATACAACTGTGTCAGAGGAACCGACACCTCATAGTAATTGAGACTATCGACCGCGAATCGGAAGAAATACTCCGACGACGGATCGAAGCGATCAGTGTGTACAAAAAGGTGTACGTCCCGGTAGTTGGTCAGATCGAGGCCCCGTCCACTGAATCGTTTGCGAAGTCTGAAAGACTGCCCGGCCTGGAGGCTGTCGTAGGTGACCAACAGCGACTGTTCCTTTTCTGCGATGTCATTTTGCCGATTGGGGTTGACCGGCGGGATGTAGTCGATGGGATCGGTTTTGGTGCTGATAACCCCGAGAGAGAACCCTACACCCACAGTATCGAACCCAGCTACCAGGCTGTCGCCCAGCGTACGGATTCCGTCTCGCTCCCAGCGGTTGCCGACGATCTTGAGACCCGCGATCTGGACGCGGCGGAACTGAGGATTGACCACCTCACCGATGTTCTCCATCCATATGCGGACGTGCCTGATTTGCCCAAACGACGGCGCTGCGTCTTTGGCCACCCTCGCGTGGTCCGACAGCCGAACCCGATAAAGCCGCCAGCTGTCGTTTTCGTGACCCGACCGTGGTTCCTGCGAGAAGTCCCGGCGGACATCGATCACGGGTTCGGATGCGAGATCAACGGCATAACTGAAGTAAGCGTTTGTGGCATCCAACTGCCCCGATCCGTCGAGGTCTTCGCTGTCAAGCTGAAAGTTGCCTTCGTTGCCATTGATCTTGGAAAAACGACCATCAGGTTGACGATTCGATTCAAAGTCGTCATCGGCATCATCCCCCGGTTCACCGTTGAACACTCCGTCCAGACCGGTGTCGTCCGTCAAAACCGCGAAGCCATCGCGGCCCTTGTCTTCGGTGTCGAAACGCGGTGGCGTTACGTCGGGCCTGTAAAAATCCTCATCGATTGTCCCCAGATCGATACGCAATATGCCACCGTGTGGCGAAGCCACTTTGAAATCGTTGACCCACACCTCGATGAATTGCCCCTGTGTGAGATCCAGGCCGCCACCGCGAAAGCCCCCCATGACCCCGCTCCAGTGCGTCGGATCCACGGACAAGGTGTCGAATTCCAAATCCAGGGTGGGCACGATCGTGCTCTCGCGCTCATCGAGGTCGGGATTGAGGTCACGGCGCGTCACCGCTCGGTCTGGCTCTATATTGTACCAGAAGATCGGTTCCCTTTTGGCCGCTTCCAACGTGCCCGTGCCCGTCGAATCCACCGGCGGACTGGCCGGATACCAGCTACGTCGCAAGAGCGAAATCAGATCCGAGTCCTCTACACCCTCGAAATCATCGATGAAAACCTCACCCAGTGTATTCGGATCTGGAAAACTCACCGCGACCTCGGCGGCAAAACTGACCGAACTTCGTGCATCGGTGTCCACCAAGGGCAGCTTGTTGACCAAGTCGGTCAGAAAGTTGGGGTCGTATTGCAGGTTTGTGTTGACGTCACCCACAACCGCTCGTGTGGGCTCCTCGCCCAATCTGGGACGGACCGTCGCAGCCCCCTTCGACTCGTACAGCCATGTGGTGCCAAACTTTGCATTCTCCGATAGCGTAAGCAGCGAGTTGAATCCCACCAGTGAACTCGAACCGCCACCGGCGAACGGCTTGAACTCGTAATCGATGGTGATGTTCGAACTCGGTGTGAGTTCATCCAGCACCGCCCCCTGTAGCTCTACCTGCCCGGTATCATAGTTGATCGTGTAATCGCGATTTCGCGCTAGCTCTCGCCCGTCGAGTCTAACCACCTCGCTCAGTTCCGAGATATTGAAAGCATTGATGTTAAAGGTCCGTGTGGTGCTCGCCGCCCTCACCACGATCTGGAAGCGTGGGGCCGAGAGGATGTCTGTCAGAAACTGGTTGTAAATCTCCGGGCGCCGGATGTCCTTGTACACGCCAGTAAATGCAAACTGGCTATCGGTCTCGGCTGCAACAAAAGCGTCGGACGGATTGAACGGACTGAAAATGGGAAAGGTCAGAAGACCGCGTTGAAAGTCGATTAGGTTCCGCGTCACGTCAACCTGGTTGTCGGGGAATCCCAAACCTGCCTGATCGGTGCGATCGAGCCCAAATACCCGGATCCAGGGCACCGAGGAACCTTGGGGCACCGACCTGTCCAGCCGGGGAAGGAAATCCAGGATCTCGACACTGAGCGTCGTTGGATCGATGTTGGAAAGCTGAAGGCTATAGATGTGACGCATCATATAGGACCAGGTGTAGCCAAACTCGTTGTCCGGACGCGCACCAAACGGCTTGATCAACTCGAGCGCCAGCGTGTCTGAAAAGTCATTGAAATTGCCGATGGTGTCGCCGAACTCGTTGACATAACGTACCGCCAGCACCTTCGTATTCGGGACTGCTCTTACCAGCTCGATGCCAACCACCGAGTTGTCCTGCGAATCCAAGACAAACCGGTAATCCTCGGCTTGCTGCATCAAACGGTACTGAGCCTCAGCAAACGGGGGAGTATTGGGATCTCCGGCTTGCAGCAGACTCAGCGCCTCGCGAACGTCCGAACCGTCGCCAAGAGAGTCTACCCATGCCCGCCCAAAAAAGGTCACCAGCTCAGGATTGGCGACAATCTCAAAGGGATCGACTGACTGGAACAACTCGATCGAACTTTCCAGCGGCCTCCGGAAGACGTTTATCGACGTCGTATCATCCGGCGGATGGTCGAGGAAGAAATACACATTCTTTATAAAATCGACGTCGTTGATGGTCCGGACCTCGGTTTGTCCGATCGACCCTCCGCGGGGGGTAAATGTCGCCCTGGACAACTCGCCCTCCTCCTTACTCGCGATGGCCGTGATGTCCATGGGGCCAACCTTGGCCAGGGCTTTGACGCCAAAGAGCCCTTGGGCAGACGTCGAGAAACTGACCAGTTGCGATCCTGGCAGCGACAGGCTGGTGTTGCCCATTTCGATCAATTGCACGATATCGTCCTCAAAACCCTGGTAATTTAGGCGGATCCGGTTCTGCTCCTGCAGAACGCTGCTACTCGAGTGATCCACCTGGATGTGGATCTTCTCGCCAATCTGGCCTTGAAGCCGTACATCGAGTTCCTGGCGGAGATCGAGCGATGGAAAGAGCGGTTGTTTTTGCTGACCTTCGGCACCGATGAAGGGATCGACACGCCTCGATTCACCTGCAAAAGTGATGCTTTGCCGCCCCGAGATATCGATGTTTGTTTCCTCCCCCTTTCCGATAATCCTTTCGACGGCGCTGGGCAAGGGGACGGGAATACTGATATTTAGGAGCCCTTTTTTCTCGGCCGTCGTTTGTCTCTGAGCATTTATGGAGGTGACGATGGTGGTCTGCCAGACGTTGGCAAACGACTCCCGCCGGCGGCGCTCGGCAAGGTCATCGATGAACACGACTTCGATCGACAGGTCGGGTATCGACAGATCGCGGGGAGCTAGAACAATAAATGCCCCCTCCCGTGTCTCTTCGAATCCGAAACGATAATGGTTTGGGTGACGTATTGTGATCTTGAGAGGGGCATAAAGCGAGTATTCCTCCACTTCGCGCACACGGCTAAAATCGGACGCGAGGAAATTAGGCACTCGGTGGTGTTCTCCCACGGTGAGCCGATCCAGTGGAGGGGGTTTCAGAGTGTCCCACGGCAGGTCGGTGTGGAGGTGCGAGAAATCATCCAGAGACAACGAGAACCGCTGGGCGTGGACATTATCGGGAACCGTGATAATCGAAATCGGTATGAACACGAGGCACGCGAGCCACACGCCACGACTGAAGAGAATGGAGCAAGAATTCTTGGACACAATTACTAATCCAACGATGAGAACCACTGCTCGCTTGCTTTGGGGGAGATCCTGGAAAACCGGTCGACATCCGTACGTGGGACAAACAACTCGAATGTCCAGTTCAGACCGGGTGTCCAACAATCGATACAAAAAAGCGACTCATTGTCACTTTTGACGACAATTGGAAGGCGCCGGCCGCACCTCCCCTCATCACCCCAGGGGATTCAGAGGCGGACGGTGAAATCGGCGCGGTGCCAGGTGATTTCAACCTTACAAAGCGCTTGTCAATAAACCAATTATTTGTATTATTTAATTGTCGATTCGACCAACCGCTGCAAAGAAAAGGTCTCAGCCCGTGATCCTCGAGCGCTACATAATCCGCAACTACGTCGGCCCATTTTTCTTCTCGATCTCCATCATAACATTCTTGTTTATAATGGATTTCATACTCCGCTATATCGATCTGTTCCTGAACAAGGGAGTGGAGTTTCTCGTTGTTTTACAAACGTTTATCCTGAGTCTGGGACACATGTTTGCATTAATCATACCAATGGCCGTTCTGCCCGCGACGCTCATGACCTTTGGCAACCTGTCATCGGAAAACGAGATAACCGCCATGCGGGCGAGCGGAGTAAGCCTCTACCGTATGATTCTACCCGGTGTGGTCATGGCGTCGCTCTTGACCTTTGGGATGATTCTGTACAACAACCACGTCTTACCGGAGAGTAATCACAAGCTCCTGAACTTGCTAATCGACATCAACAAGAAAAAGCCGACAGTTGAGATAAAGGCAAACGTGTTTATCAGTGCCTTCAAGGACTACACCATCTATGTCCGTCACAAGGACGACAAGACAGGTCAAATCAGGGACATCCAGATATTTCGCTACAGCAAACCCGGGGCGCTTCCCACCACGATTGTCGCCGAAAAAGGACGGTTGGAATACATCGAGCGGAGTCAGTTGCTGCGATTCGAGCTCGAGAATGGCGAGATCCACGAAATGCCCCAGGGAAACGATCCGTCGACCTACCGGCGAACAGAGTTCAAGCATTATGTCATTAACATCGACGATATCGACCGCTCACTCAAGAGAAGCGAGCGCAAGTACCGTGGCGACCGCGAAATGAATGTCAAACAGATGAAGGAGAAGATCGAGGCGATTCGCAGCGACATCGCCGGGGTGGACCTAAAGATGGCCGACCTCGCGACCAGTCAGGCCAAGGCCGTATTCCGACTTCTCGATGCCACGGCCCGCGACTCTCTCCTGGGGGGCGCCGCTTCGAGCCAGCCCGCTGGCGCCCCATCCACGCGCGCGCGCCGTGACTCACCGACTCCAAGACTCGAGGTCAGTCGGGCCACAGCTAAGGCGAATGCGCAAGCGATGCGGTCAAAGTCCGCAGTCACGTACAGAGCGCTGGAGAGTCAGCGGGAGATAAAGGAGTCCTACTTTCGGCAGATAAATCGCTACCGTGTTGAAATACACAAGAAATTTTCGATCCCCTTCGCCTGTGTCATATTCGTGCTCATCGGGTCGCCCATCGCTCTGAGAATGGGCAGGTCCGGAATGAATATGGCGATAGGTCTAAGCATTCTCGTCTTTCTCGTATACTATATTTGTCTAATCGGGGGCGAGAAACTCGCTGACCGCCGAATCGTCAGCCCCGCGTTCGCGATGTGGGTGCCCAACGTGATTTTTGGCGTGGCAGCCATAGCCCTAATACGCAGGGCTTCGGCCGAACAGAGCGTGATCCGCTGGACTCGATTCAACCCTTTCAGGTCTGTTAAGCGTACTTCATGATCACACGTATTCATGACAAATACTTGCTGAAGCAGTTCCTCAAAGTCTTCGCGCTGAGTGTAATCGCTTTTGTTGTCATCTACGTGACGGTCGACACCTTCGAGGAGATAGACAACTTCATCGACCACAACGCGAAGATTCGACATATTGTCTTGTACTATGTTTACTCACTTCCATTTATCCTCACCTATATAATCCCCGTCTCCCTTCTCCTGGGCACCGTTTTTTCCATGGGCATCCTGGCACGCCGAAACGAGATAACAGCCTTCATCTCATCAGGCGTGAGTCTGGTTCGGGTCGCCCAACCTATACTCTTGCTGGCGATGATGGTCAGTATGGCATCGGCGGTTTTCAATGACGTGGTGGTGACGCGGGCCAATCGCAGGCAAAAGGACATAAAACGTTACGACATCGAGGGTCGAACTCGGTCCGATCCACGGCTCAAAGAAAATTTTCACTACCTGGGAGAGAATGGCTTTGTCTATCTGGCGAGCCGCTACAACCATGAAAACAGGACGCTGTACGAAGTTGTGGTTCAGCAGTTCGATGAAAATACACTCGTAAGGCGTGTAGACGCAAAAAGGGCGGTGTGGAAACATGGCGCGTGGCTGTTTTCCTCCGGGTTTGATCGGGTATTTCAATCCAAGAGTGAACAGGTGCAGGCGTTCCGAGAGCTCAAGATTCCGGAACTGCAAGAAGACCCGGAGAGCTTTGCCAAAAGGGAAGTGGATCAGGAAAACATGAACGCGAGAGAGCTGACTTCGTACATAGATAAAGTACGTAAGAGCGGTGGAAGCACAGAACGATACACGACAGACCTCTATTTCAAGTTCAGCTATCCGCTGGCCGGCTCGATATTTGTTCTAATAGGTATCGCCTTCGCGTCGGGCAAGAGAAAACAGTCCATGGCGACGGGTTTTGGAGTGACTCTACTGATCAGCTTTATCTACTATGGGGTTCTGAGGGTGGGCCAAACCCTTGGTTACAATGGGGTTGTGCCACCTTTCCTTGCGGCGCAGTTGGGGAATCTGATATTTCTGACCGTCGGCGTCGGGCTTCTGTCCAGGGCAAACCAATGAAGCAAACGACGGTCGTAGTCCTCGCTCTTCTTGGCCTTGTTTTTCACTCCGCGGGGTGGTCCGGACAACCACGCTACAAAATAGGCAAAGCAGATGTCGAGCGGTTGTCACCGCAACTGCAGGAGACGTTCGCCGGCCTCCAATACCTGCTTACCCCTTATCAGATTCGTCATTTTATGTCTCTGGACACCGATGAAGATCGCGTGCAATGGATAGAACTCTTCTGGAAGCAAAGCGACCCGACTCCGACAAGCCCGAAGAACGAAATGAAGGTCGAACACACGATCCGTGCCAAGCTGGCGAAACAGTTTTATAAGAGCAAGAAATGGCCTGGCTGGGACAAGCGAGGTGAGGTCTTTATCCGCTATGGGCCTCCGGATTACCGTGGCAAGATATGGGGAAGCGTCGGAGTCAACAAGATGCAGCCACCGGGCGAGCTGTGGTATTACCGAAGGCACGATATGCTGGTCTCTTTTCAAAACTTCGGTTTGCAAGGCGAGTACATTTACTCGATTGACCCGTTGGGAATCGCATCAAAGATCTCCCCGGAGTTCGCGGAGTTTCTGATCTATGACACAAGCGAATCGCTAACAAGAAAAATCCCGCAGCAGTATCTCGAGTATTACTCGGCTCCTGCCTATAGTGAAGTACCACCATCTGCCATTGACGGTCGTGCAGAGGGATTTCGCTTGTCCAAACCACGCGAGCTCGACGACGACATCGACGCCGTGATGGATCCCGATCGCGTCGACATGCTGCCCAACGATGTCGCGTCGGTCTTCCACAAAGACAAGATACAGAAGATCGCCAACAACTTCGAGATTGCCCTCGAGGAAACGCCCTCCGCCTACCCATTTAATTTTGAGGAAGAGAAGTTGCCATTTTATTTCGCCGTGGATCAGTTCAGAGGCGGGACGGCCACCAATCGTATCGACGTAAGCGTGGAACTCCCCGTCAGCATAGAGTCCGGGGGCATGGCTGCGCAGGAGACTTTCCAGGCCGAGTTGGTCGTGTGGGACTCGCGCTACCAGGAGGTCTCGCGGCAGGAGACCAGTATCGTGTTGCGAGCCACGCCCGAAGTTTCGAAATGGTCTAGTCTGTTGCCCACACAGATCGTGCTTTCTCTGCCAAGAGGCTACTACCGAATGGGCATCTCGATGCGCGGACTTGGCTCCGGCAGGCACTCCTCGTACCGCACCACCTTTACTTGCGAACCATTTGCCGATGACCTAGGCATCAGCGACATACTGTTCGCGAGGAGCATCGACGCTTTAGAGAAACCGTCAATTTTTGCCCGCGGGCCGCTAGAGGTTGTTCCCCATCCACTTCGTGCGTATGGCAGGTCTTTTCCCATGCCGATCTACTTCGAGCTGTACAATCTTACGCTGGACGACAGGGGCGTCTCCTCATACACGCTCGAATACAAGATCGTGCCCCACAAAAGAGAAAAGAAGAGCTTTCGGGAGCGCTTTGAGAAGAGCACGCCGGTGGTGGCATCGAAATTTCAGTCGTCGGGTTTCAGTCGTACCGAGCCGCAGCACATATTTGTTCACATGGACAACCTGAAGAAAGGCTCATACGATCTTCTGATCACACTGACCGACGATGTAACGGGCCAGGTGACGTTTCAAAAGGGGACATTCTCTCTGGTCGACTAGTGCCAGGCAACACACCTGCCTCCTGTTTGGCCTCTGAGGACCGCCGCGGGGCAAGAAAAAGGGGACGCTCGTTTAGCGAGCATCCCCCCAGCCATGTTGAGTGCCGTCTCAAAGGTCTTTTCTACGTTCCCTGATCCCAGCTAGCCAGATATCGTTTCTGCTGATCGGTGAGTGTATCGATCTTCAGTCCCATCGTACCGAGCTTAAGCGCCGCAATCTCCTGATCGATTCTCTCCGGCATACGGATGACCTCTTTCTTGAGAGAACCATGGTGGCCGACCAGGTACTCGGCAGCCAAAGCTTGGTTGGCGAAACTCATATCCATGACGGATGCCGGGTGGCCCTCGGCGGCGGCAAGATTGATGAGTCTTCCCTCTCCGAGGACATTGATGCGTTTCCCACTGGGAAGCGTATATTGTTCCACGTGCGCACGAACGACCTTCTTCTTGGCGGCGATCTTATCCAGCGCCTCGATGTCGAGCTCGACGTTGAAGTGACCGCTATTGGCGACAACTGCACCGTCTTTCATCTTTTCAAAGTGCTCCTGGCGAAGCACCGCGATATTGCCCGTGAGCGTGACAAACACATCTCCAACCTCCGCGGCATCGGCCACGGGCATCACGTTAAAACCATCCATGGCCGCCTCCAGTGCCTTAACCGGATCGACTTCCAGGATGATCACGTTGGCACCCATGCCACGGGCGCGCATGGCAACACCGCGTCCGCACCAACCGTACCCGGCGACGACCACTTTGCTCCCCGACAAAAGAATGTTTGTGGCCCGCAAGATTCCGTCGATGGTGCTCTGGCCTGTTCCGTAGCGATTGTCAAACAAGTGCTTTGTTTGGGCGTCGTTCACCGCAATAACCGGGTACTTGAGAACACCCTCCTTTTGCATGCTCCGCAGCCGGATCACCCCAGTTGTCGTCTCTTCGGTCCCGCCAAAAACCTGGTCGAGAACGTCCTCGCGGCTGGTATGCACGGTCGATACCAGATCCGCCCCGTCGTCCATGGTGATCTGAGGATTCATGTCCAGCACAGCGTGGATATGCTTATAATACGTGTCGTTGTCTTCACCATTAATTGCAAAGACAGGTATCTGAAAATCGGCGATCAGACTAGCAGCCACGTCGTCCTGCGTGCTGAGAGGGTTGGAGGCGCATAGCGTGACCTCCGCACCACCGGACTTCAAAGCTCTCGCCAGGTTGGCCGTCTCCGTAGTCACGTGAAGACAGGCAGCAAGCCGAATGCCCGCCAGCGGTTTTTCTTTGCCAAAGCGCTCCCGTATCGAACGTAATACCGGCATCCGATCGTCAGCCCACAATATTCTGTCCTTACCGGTCGGCGCCAGGCCAAGGTCTTTACAATCGTGCTTCATCGTTATCCTTTCTCGAGCAGTGCTAGCGAAGTTGACTTTTTAGTTTGTCTACGTAATCACGGAGCTCCCATGCGAACCCTTGATCCTCTCTACCGAAATGGCCGTAAGCAGCGGTTTTCCTATATGTGGGACGCCTGAGGTTCAAGCGATCAATAATACCCTGAGGAGTCAGGTCAAAAGTGTCTTTGACAATGCGGGTGAGCTCAGGATCCGCCAGTTTGCCCTGGCCGAACGTGCCCACCATCACCGACACCGGTTCCTTTTCCCCTATCGCGTAAGCGATTTGAATCTCGCAAGCGTCGGCAAGGCCAGCGGCGACGATGTTCTTAGCAATATGACGGGCGGCATAGGAGGCACTGCGATCAACCTTGGACGGATCCTTACCCGAAAAGGCGCCGCCACCATGGCTCCCAACCCCTCCATAAGTATCGACGATGATTTTTCGCCCGGTGAGTCCGCAGTCCGCCTTTGGCCCACCTTCAACAAATCTACCGGTCGGGTTTACTAGCAGCAAGTAATCATCGCCATTATTCAGCCCGCAGGACTTGAGCACGGGTTCTACGACGTGCTGTCTCACACCCTTCCTGATCTCGTCAAGGGTCGCATCGGGATCGTGCTGAGTTGAAACCACCACCGTATGAACGCGTGTGGGCACGCCGTCTACGTATTCCACGGTTACCTGCGTCTTACCATCGGGCCGCAGATATGGCATCTCGTCGTGCTCTTTTCGCATCTGTGCCAATCGAATAGCCATGCGCTGCGCGAGATAGATCGGCATCGGCATCAAGACGTCGGTGTCCCGGCACGCATACCCAAACATCATACCCTGATCACCAGCACCCGCCTTATCGACGACGCCCAGCCGTATGTCGGGTGATTGCTCGTCGATTGAAATAATCACCGCACACGTTTTGTAATCAAAGCCGTAAGTGGCGTCGGTGTATCCGATGTCCTTGACCACCTGGCGGGCAACTGATGGAATATCGATTATAGCGCTGGTGGTGATCTCACCGGCGACAAAAACAACTCCGGTGGTGACGAGCGTCTCACAGGCTACTTTGCCATCGGGATCTTTTTCGAGAATACTATCAAGAATAGCGTCAGATATCTGATCCGATAGTTTATCGGGGTGCCCTTCGGTTACCGACTCTGATGTGAAAAGTCTCGTAAGTGCCATACCGTCCTCCTTGAGGGGGCAGATTTTACAACAAGATCGTCTATTTGAAAACCACTTCGCTTGAATCCCCAATATTGAGCTTTTTGAAGCCCCCTTTTACCAGCGCCCTCGCCCCGACGATGCTTCCCTCCAACAGACAATCCGATACCTTGGCCCCCTGGTCGAGAACCGAGTCACGAATGATGGAGTTAGTGACACTGCAATCCGCCGCGATCGATACGTAGGGACCGATGATCGAGCTGACTATATGTGCGCTCGGAGCGATCGACACCGGGCCCACCACGATCGAACCCTCTAGGGTGGGAAGAGCGCGTTTGCCCTCGAGTAACTGCCGGTTAGTCTCGAGCAGAGTCTCCGGCTTACCGCAATCGAACCAGGTATCGATTTCGAAAGGAGTGAACTTGGCACCTGTATCGATCATCATCTGCAACGCATCCGTGATCTGATACTCACCATGGTTCTTGAGTTCCCTGTCGATCTGCTGCCGGAGGATGTCGAATAGAAGTCTCGAGTCCCTGAGAAAATATAGTCCAACGATGGCGAGGTTGCTACACGGTACCTTTGGCTTCTCAACGAGTCGGACGATATACCCATCCTCAACCTCGGCGACGCCGAATCGACTCGGATCCTCCACTTCTTTCACTCCAAGCGTGTTGACTTTGGACTTCGTGATTTTTCTTAGGTTCGTGCGGACGATTGTATCACCCAGAATGATGAGAACCGGTTCCTCTGTATCCGCAACTTGTCTGGTTAGATGAATGGCGTGCCCAATGCCGTTCCTTTCCTCCTGTACCACGTAGTCTATCTTCAGATCTGGATACTCCTCGGCGACGTAGCGCTTGAGCAGTTCGCCCTTGTACCCAACAATGAGGACGACCCCGCTCACATCCAGCCCCCTCACTTCGTCAAGAATGTACGAAATGATGGGCCGGCCCGCGACGTGAATAAGGGCCTTGGGACGCGTGTGCGTTTGAGGTCTCAGACGTGTTCCGATGCCCCCGGCAGGCACGATCACTTTCACAAAACCACGGCCTCTCTCGAGTCTAGTCGTACTGGGCGATCACCGCTAGTTCTCAAGTGCTTTCTCGCAGGCGCTGCTTGAGGAAATCGATGTTTTCCACAGGGGTCGGATCAACACCGTTTAGATAAGCCAGATATACACTAGTAAAATCACCGAGAATCATCGTGGAAAGCAATCTGGTTAGACGCCCTCCCTCCATGCCCGATACGTGGACCACTCCACCGCACAACGGTTCGACGATTTCCATGGCGATCCGAGCCTGCTTGCGTGATAGAGCATGATCTTCCCGATCCTCCAGTGACAAAACAAAAATGTCATTACTGCTCAAACCGTCCGTCCTCCACCCCACGATCTCGTTGTGATTGAGCTCGGGAAACGCGCCGAAATGAGCCAGGACTTTGCTGTTCTCGTTGAACTGAGTGCTCCATCTCCGAGCCACGGCGTCGAGCAAACCGGTGCATGAATAGACAAATGGAAATTTCGTCTGCAACCGATAAGCGAGTTCCGCCGCCAGATTCTCTCCCGTGCCCTGCAACTTGTACCGTTGGCACAACGTTGCGAGCGTATCCCTGGCTTCCTGTGCCTCATCTTCGCCGACCGTGGCTACCCCCAACGCTGCGATTGTCTGCAGCAACGGAAAAAAAGAGTAGGCGATGGCCGCACGGGGAGGCATACCCCCCGGGACCTCACAAACCGCGTTATTATCGGCTTTGCACAGGTCCGCCAGTTCGCCTCCACTTGTGATGGCAACACAGGGCGCGCCGGCCTGCCGCAGGCTGCGGTAGGCCGCGAGCGTTTCACCGGTATTACCCGAATAACTGGAAAACACAAAAAAACCGTCACCGACGAGCGACGGGGGAACGTCGTAGCCACGATTAACGTGCACGGGAACCTTCAGCCGCTCGCGCAGAAAGGACCGCACCAAATCCCCACCAATCGCAGACCCACCGATCCCGCACACAACGATTCTGGAAAACGACGGGCTCTTTACCGCCCGTGCGAAATCCCGGCCCCGCTGCCAGGCATCATCCATGTGCTCTGGAAAGGAGGACACCAACCGGAGCATATGCCCTTTGTCGAGACTCTCCCGCAGGTCCTCGAGTCTTTCCAAAGCACCGTCCATGCTAAGCTGGCTCACCAAACATCGCTAAGTCCGGGCATCTTTCTTTTAGAAGCGCCCGAACCTCTTTTTGAGTTTGTTCGGCAGTCCTGTACCTCAGGACTTTCTTTACAAACATTTTACACTCGTCGTAAGTCACGGAACGAATGATCTTCTTTATTTCTGGCATCATATTCGGACTACAACTAAACTCATCGATTTGCAGACCGATGAGAAGGATCGCAGAGAGAGGATCAACAGCCATCTCACCGCATATCGCGACCGGTATCTTATTCTTGCGTCCGGCATCAACCGTCATCTTGAGGAAACGAATGATGCTCGGGTGGAGATTCTGGTACAGATGGGCTATTCTGCTGTTACCCCGATCGACCGCCATCGTGTATTGAATCAAATCATTGGTGCCAATGGAAAAGAAGTCGACTTCCTTTGCCAGCGCATCCGCCAGCACAACTGCCGCGGGTGTTTCGATCATAACACCGAGCGGCACGTCTTGATCCACGCGGAACCGGCTTGATTTTAGTTCCTCTCGAATCTCTTGGCAGATTTCCTTCGTCTTGAGCACCTCGTCCAGGTCGACGATAAGCGGCAGCAAGATCTTCACTTTACCGTGTGCGCTAGCCCGATAGATCGCCCGCAGCTGCGTCTTTAGTATGTCCCTGCGCGCAAGAAGAAAACGAATGCCTCTCCAACCCATGAAAGGGTTTCGTTCGCGCGAATCGTGCAGGTATCCTGCGATCTTGTCGCCACCAATGTCGAGAACGCGGATCGTAACCGGCTTCCCATCCATTTCTTGGATAACCGAACGATAGACTTGATACTGCTCTTGCTCCGAGGGCAGCTGATCTCGAGTCATAAAGAAATACTCGGTGCGGAACAGGCCAATCCCCTCTGCTCCGTGTTCGAGTGCGGACCCGACCTCAGTGGGAAGATCGATGTTGGCCATGAGTTCGATTTTTCTGTTGTCCAGCGTCTCAGCTGGGTAGCCGGTCAGCGTCAGAAGTTGCTCTTCAAACTCTCTGTACCGTTTAATCTCACGCTGATAGATCTCGCGTGTCTCCGCCAGAGGATTGACAATAAGTGCACCGCAGTTTCCGTCGACAATTACCTTATCGCCGGTTTCGATGCACAGACTTAGGCCTTCTAAGCCGACAACGGCCGCTACACCCTGCGAACGCGCAAGGATCGCGGTGTGCGAAGTTCTGCCACCCAACGATGTCGCGTAGCCAAGAACCACCCTACGATCCAGCTGAGCCGTTTCGCTGGGGGAAAGGTCGTACGCTACCACAACCGAAGGCACGGACGGGTTGCGAAACTTGCCTTCTTGTCCCCCCAGAAGTTTATGCAGCACGCGTTTCTTAACGTCCACGATATCCGCGTAACGGTCCTTGAGATATTCGTCTTCTATGTCTGCAAAAGTTGATGTAACGTTTGAGATCACCTTCTCAAACGCCCAAGCCGCATTACAATTCTCATTGCGTATCAAGGCCTCTGTGTCATCAACGACAAGCACATCATCCAATATCAGGAGGTGCGCATCGAATATCCTCGCGTG
>JAOTUR010000024.1 GCA_029863805.1 Candidatus Krumholzibacteriia bacterium
AGCGGCGTCGAGATGAGTACGGCCGAGTAGGCCTCGGCGTCGCGTTTGGCTCGTGCCGGCCCAGCGGATTCTCGACGCCACAAGTGACCCTTTGCTGATATTGACGGCGAGCAGGGTTTCTCCATTCTCACCGGCTGTGCTAGATTCGTCTTGGGGTGCGGTTGTTGGGTTATCGGGTCGGCCAAGGGGCCCCGTGAGCTGTCGCCATTTGGCTCTCAACCAATCGATGAGCCGCACCATCGTGTGCGATCGCCGAGGTGGTGCCGCATCGATGAAATTACGGTTTGGCATCGGGGTTTGCAGAGAAATAGGCGTTGATAAACTGATCCGTGTAGGAGAGCACATCATCGATGATCGCTTCACGCCATCCCTTCGCGTAGACTCCGACACCACCAACGCTCCATGTCGGCGCATAGAGACCATCACTGGTCGGATCGCGCTCGAGGCGAACGCTCTGCGTGAGTTCCAAACGGATCGCATACGAGATTTGCTCAACCGCTTCATCGATCACCGCCGTGACCTCGAGGTACAGCGTCGGCATTCCCGGCGGTGGATCTTGGATATCGAAATCCAACACGGGAACGCCCGCTTCCTTCAGGCGGCGCTCGACTTCCACCTCCAGCACGAAGTCGGTCATCCCCTTCTCTTCGAGCGCTTTTGCCGGCGGTTCAACATAAATCGACACACCGGCCAGATCTATCAACGTGGCTCGTGTTTCAGCGGAATTTTGCGCACTCGCAGGGTCCAACAGTACGACCAGCAACGCGATCGATGACAGACAAAGAAGTGCTTTCATGACTGATAACTACCCGTCGTGTCCAACCGAATCCTCACGGGGCGAGTTCTTTCCCATAACGGGAGCGACGCGAGGTTTTTTCCCCTACTAGCCCTGAGGAAAACGATATACGCCATCCCCGGTCTACATTCAGTGATGCGCGTCACCGCCGGCGGGGACTCGTTCACTTCTAACAAGCAAGTGGTGAGCCATCGTCGTGGTCGGTTCGACGCGGAACCGGTGCGTGTTCCCCGCTAGTGGCTCTTGGTGGCTCATTTTTTGCAACTCGTCGAGTGCCCTCCCCGATGGGCACAGATTAACGATTGTCAGCGAAAGCAAGGTTCGCGGCGGTGCGGGAGCCATACGCAACGACGAGGGCTGTCATGAGTCGGATTGACATTTTCAACCACGAATACGGAATAAACCCGTTAAAACCGTATGCCAGCCGGATATTCAACTGTTCAGTCGCCGGCGCCAACACCATAGGCCACCTGGCAGATGGCCGTCTCCCCAGGGATACCTGGCTGGCGGTGGTGATGGAATTCATGTATTTCTACATCGCTCTGACAAAAGGACACGTGCTAAAAGACCTCACCGAAGATCGCAGGGATACGGTAACCAGCGAGCTTGTGAACGTACTGTTTCCCCAGGTTGTAGACTATATCTTTGATCCGGCGACGAAGGCACACGGTAGGGCTCTCAAAAAAAAATACGTCGCGATGGCCTTTGCGCGTTTGGAGATCTACGAAGGATACCGACTGCTAATGGCCGCCACCGAAGATGAACTGCAAGGGACGGGATTGGGCTCCCTGTGCGAAAGTGTCGCTGACCTCTCGGAACACCCGGGGAACACGTTGTTTGAAGAAACATGTTATTCGCATATCCACAAGTCGATGGCTTTCTTGAGAATCAAATCGTTTGTCGCCAGTGTGGCGTAAGTCACGGTCTGCCCCCTGGAAGACTTACACCTCAACCCCCGATGGATGTTCGACGGGTCACCACTCCACGCCTGAAGCATCGCGATGAGCGCGCTCACGCACCTCCCGCGTCCGAACGCTTCTGATACGCTAAATGCGAATCGCCAGGCGAATTCAATGCCATAGCCATGGAAGTCAGGCAGAAATCTCTGGGCAGATTCTCCCGCCCTTCGCCAATCTCGCCTCGACGTGGGACTCAATGGCAATCACCGCCCGGCCATTCGTAAAATTAAGTTGACAGATTATGCGGCGGGCTGCAGCAACCGAGAGGGCTATAGTGTACTAGTTAGCAAATGGTTAGGCAAAGTGGTCCCACCCCCGATTGCAACCTTAGGTTGACACTCGCCGGCCGACACCCTTGCCGCCCCAGCAAAGACATCATATTTCAGACACGAATACACCGAATTGTCATGCCGCACGTGACCAGTGGGTGGCATGTATTTTGCGGTTTTGTGCAAATGCTGTAGGTGGATAAGGCGTTTGAAGTTGGGTTTTCAGCGGGTCAGCAAAAGTGTCTTCTTCATCAGAGGTTAACGTTGGAACGCGATGAGGCTAGCAACCGAAGCACCGGTAACATCGAGCCGTCATCCCAATCCGTCAGGACGAGCCTGCACAACCAGTCTTGTATGAACTGGTTTCTGTTGGCTATCGCCGGCGTTATTACGGGCTTCGGCCTGCTCATCGTCGTTCCGCCTCTGGTGAACGCGCGGCTCGCGAATCACTGGTCGTGGGCGACACCACAAATGCTGTTGATCGTCCTACTGACGCTTGCGATGCTGGCACTCGTTGGCCTGGCACATCAACAGCGCTATGTGGAGATTATACGCTCCCGGTTCGAACGGTCGCGGGTCGAAGAAATGACACGCGCCAGGATGAACACCGCCAGACTCTATGCGCTCCTGGATGTGAGCCACTTGATGGGCGCTTCCGAAGGGCTTGAAAGTGTTTTTGATCACATAACGGAGATATGTGCGGACGTGTTTCGCTGTGACCTTGTCTCCCTCATGACCTTCAACGAGCACAATAACGTCCTGATTGTTCGAGCAGTCAGCGGGCGTTCGATGGATCACACGATGCTCGGCGCACAACAGAAAATGGGTCAGGGAATCGCAGGATGGGCAGGAGAACGATGTGAACCACTGCTACTCGGGCAGGGCTGTAATCTTGCCGATTATCCCGGGCTCCAACTCCACTCGACGGCCGTCGCCGCTGCCATGGTTGTCCCGATCATACTGAGCGGTTCACTGGTGGGCGTAATCAACGTGAGCTCGCGGTCGTGGGACGTCGACTACGACCAAGAGGATTTCAGAGCTCTTCAGGTCTTTGCCGAAACCGCCGGTGCGTGCATACGTCAAGCCCAACGGTGCGCAGGTATGACACAGCAGATCCGTAGGCTGGAAGCGACCATTAGAACGAGCGACACGCAGGCCGCCGGCCACATCGCTGAGATAATGGGCACGAACGATGACATCTAGCCCGCCACTTGCACCGGCCGCTAGCGTTGCGAACCTCGATTGTATTCTCTCGGCCAGGCTTCTCGCCTCGATCACTACCGGGTCATCGCATCGAACGTGGGACGAAACACATCCTTGGCAAACGAGTTTAGCGTTGTCGTGCCTTTTTTGGGCGAAGCCTCGGACGTGAACTTGCCTTGGCCGATGGCATCGTACAACTCGATGAAGAGATTCGCGGTATTCTCGTGGACACCCATTGCAGTCAAGGCCTCACGGGTTTGACCCGGTGTAGCTTCTGAGAACGACACTTTCTTGCCGATCGCATCACCAAACCTGGTAGCCGCTTCTTCGAAGCTTATCTCTTCCGGACCCACGAGCTCGATAACGGACCTGCCGGTCCAAGTCGCGTCGAGAATTCTCTCAGCCGCGACCGCCGCGATATCTGGCGTGGCGATAAAGGGAACCCGGGCACTACCGGGCACCGGTAGAAAGACCGCACCGTGCGAGGCCATGCTACCCGCGGTCATAAAGAAATTCTCCATAAAGTAACCTGGACGGAGATGCGTTATATGGGCGCCTGTGGCTTCCAGCTTCTTCTCGACGTCCCGAAGGCCCACAACCGGCCCGGTACCCTGCGCGAGCTGGGCGCCGACGCTCGAGAGGTCGACGACTCGTGGGATTTTGTTGGTCCTGACTGCCGCGGCGGCGTTGTCTCCAAGCGTGTTTTGAAAAACGCGAAGATCCCTTGATCCATAGTCAGCGGGGGTAAGCCAGAACAAGACGTCGACGCCACGAGTGGCCTCAACAACAAACTCTTTATCCTCCAGCGAGCCGTGTTGAACCGTGGCCCCTTGCTCGATAAACTCTCGCACTTTCTCGGGCTGACGCGCGAGTAGGATTGGCTGCTCACCCGCCCCCAGTAGCCGAATCGTAAGCGCCCTGCCAATATTCCCAGTTGGAGTCGTGACAGCAATTTTCATTGTACACTCCTTGATTTTGTACGAAATCGTCGGTGGAGGTAAAACGGGCGATGATACAACCAAATATAACACGAATTATCCGAACCGCAAGTGCTTAGCAAAGGTCGTCGCCCTTACGTTGCCGCTCATGTCACCTGGTGCTTGCTACGCCCCTCCCTTATCCGCCATTTTTGACAGTGGCTTCTTCGTCTGTTAGTATCAGGACGCATGCAGGCGACGGTTTCGTTACAGGCCGTGTCGGTGGATACTGTGCTGACGGAGGAGCAATCACCATGAGTGGCCGTCCGTCTCGTCCCTTGGTGGTCTTCTCACCTTCACGCAGCAGGCATAAACCCTCTAACGTTGATCCCCATGATCGGCGAAACGATATCGCACTACGAGATTATTGAGAAAATCGGTGAGGGCGGAGTGGGCAAGATCTATAGAGCCAAAGATCTTCGGCTCAAGCGCGATGTTGCTCTGAAGTTTCTTAAACCCGAATTCTTGATTTCAAACGAAGACAGAAATCGATTTGTACACGAAGCACAGGCGGCTGCCGTAGTCCAGCATCCCCATATCTGTCCCGTCTACGAGATTGGCAGAGTTGGAGACCTGACTTTCATTGCGATGGCGTACGTCGAGGGTGAAACTCTGCACGATCGAATCGAAAGGGGGCCACTAGAAATTGCTGATGCGGTGGAATTTACCCTACAGATGGCCAGGGGTCTCAAGGCAGCGCATGACAAGGGTATCGTTCATCGAGATATAAAGAGCAGCAATGCCATCGTCACGACTGAGGGGCAAATCCAAATCACGGACTTCGGTCTGGCGCTGCAGCGTGGCGTAACACGTTTGACCAGGCCGGGGACGATGCTTCCGGGAACCTTGCTTTATATGTCACCGGAGCATGCGAGCAGCGATGAGCTCGATCATCGTAGCGATATCTGGTCGCTCGGCGTAGTGCTTTACGAGATGGTTACCGGCAGCCTGCCGTTTGTTGGGGAAACCGAGCCACGATTGATATATTCGATCCTTCACGATGATCCAACGCCAGCTGGCGAGCTCCGAGATGATGTCCCGGCGGATTTGGACGCTGTCATTGCACGAACATTGGCGAAGAAACCCGCCGATCGTTACCGGAGCGCCGACGAGTTGGTCGCCGATCTGCGCCAGATCCAGCAGGATGTGGCGGGTGGGTCGACGGGAACGGCGCGTCGCAGAGTCGGCATCCGTCACCACAGATGGTTCAAATCGCGGTTGGTATGGATTGTGCTAACCGTGGCGGCCTCAGTCGCTGTGACCATTCAGCTATACCCATCGGCCACCGTTCCCTTTTCGCAACGTGATTGGATCCTGATCACTGACTTCGACAATCAAACCGGCGAGGATGTCTTCAAAGGCATCGTGCACCAGGCGCTCACCATCGATCTGCAGCAGTCACCGTACGTAAACGTGTTCCCACGTCAACGAGCGTTCGGTACGATTGAACGTATGGGTCGAGCAGCTGTAACGGAGATTGGAGAGGAAGTAGGCTGTGAGATCGCTGTGCGCGAGGGGATCAATGCGGTGTTGATTGGAGGCATCAGCAAGATTGGCGAGTCTTACTTTCTGAGCGCCCAGATCGTTAACCCCTCCACGCGTGAAGCCGTCAAAACGGAGAGGGTCGAAGCGGGCAGCCCCGATGATGTGCTGGGCGCCATCGACCTGTTGTCAAGGCAGGTGCGCAAGAATCTTGGTGAATCGCTTTCGTCGATAGAAAGTCTGGACGAGCCTTTGGCAAAGGTTACTACATCTTCCCTGAGCGCACTCAAATTTTACAGTCTGGCAAGTCAACACGCCCTAAAGGCACGGTACAATGATGCGATTCCGCTTCTCGAACAGGCCGTCAGGGAGGATCCCTGGTTCGCAATGGCGCATTCGAAACTGGCTGTCATACACAACAATCTTGGCAATTCAAAGGAGGCGCTCGATTGCAGCCGACGCGCGGTGGAGGGGACGGCAAGAGTAACCGAGCGTGAGAGATATTATATCGAGGCGCAAGATCACGTGTATCGAGGAGACCTGAACAGGGCCATCGCCAAATTCAGACTACTGACAGAACTCTACCCCGATGATTTTCACGGTCAGAACAATCTATCATTCTACTACCAGTTCACACGTCAGTACGAGGAGGCCCGGAAGCGTTGCGATGAAGCCATGCGAATCGCACCCGATTCTTGGTTTCCCCACCACAACCGGGCCGGAATTCTCGGCGGCTTGGGTAATTACGAGGAAGCCATCGAGAGCGAGCGGGTGGCACTGAAGATCAACCCAGCCGGTTACTGGTCATATATCACGCTGGGGTGGAATCTGCTGTGTTGGGGCGATACCGAGGGAGCGTTCGCAGCGCTGCACAACGTGCCTGCGACCGGTTCCGGGTGGCAATCGCTCCGCACCCTGTACATGGCGAGTCTCCTTCGCTATCTGGGGCGCGATGGCGAAGCGATCGAAACGCTGCGCGAGGGTATATCGGAAGACGCCGAGGGAGCACGCGACGTGCAGCGCTCCACAAAGATGGTGAATCTGTCCGAGGTTCTCTTGGAAAACGGAAGCCACTCGCAGGCACTCAGATCTGCACAGGCGGCGGTGGCCGTATCGGAGGACTCCGAAGCGCTCTTAGCTCTCGGTCTTTGCTATGCCCGAACGGCACAGACCGGCCTTGCCGAGAAGACCCTGGCCGATCTCGGGAGACTGGTGCAGGTCGAGAGGACCAAGGGCGATTTAGCCCGTCTGGAGAGGCTAAAGGGGGAGATTGCTATGGCGAAGGGGTCATACGCAGACGCCGGTCGTGACTTGCGAACATCGTTATCGATACGTGACTTTCTGGGTACGCGCTTCTCTCTCGCCGCGTGCTACTCGCAACTGCAGCAATACGGGCATGCCGTCGACGAGTACAACTACATTATCCGCAATCAGTACTCGACTTTTTTTGAAAACACACCATGGCTGTGGCCACTCTCGCATTATCTTCTGGGTACGGTCTATGAAGAACTGGGCGAGCCGAACAAATCCACGGCACTTTACGAAAAATTTCTGGAGTTGTGGAAGAATGCCGACAAGAACAAGCGGGAGATTGCCGACGCGCGGGCGCGTCTCAACAGGCTACAAGACTTCTAGCGTGGCCAATGCAACCAAGGCCTGGAACGAAAACTGCGCCTGTTGCGAGGTCCGGTCTTATTGTCGGAATGTTTAGGTTGATTTTACTTGTTTGCTTCGCTTGGATGGTAATGCATTGCGCTGGAGACTGATTCGTGCCCTCATCGGGCTTCCCGCCACCGAAGTTGTTCTCGTGCCCGCGATCATTTTGTGGGCCACGCACGGTACCAACCTGGCAGCCGACCCCACGTCGCCGAACGAGGCTTGGTTCTGGCTCGCCCTGGTACCGCTGGTGGCGGGGCTGTGCCTCTTGTCATGGACGGTTGCACTCTTTCTGAGGTCCGGCAAAGGCACGCCCCTCCGCTGGGACCCCCCAAAAACTCTGGTGATCCGAGGCCCCTACCGACATGTCAGAAACCCCATGGCTACAGGCGACATTCTCATCCTGATCGGCGAATCGCTGCTGATGAGATCGTGGCCCCTATTGGCTTGGGTGCTCCTCTTTTTTGTCGTCCACTCAATTTATTTTCCGCTGGTCGAAGAGAAACACCTAGAGGAACGATTTGGCGATGACTATTTGTTCTACAAAGCGAATGTTCCTCGCTGGCTGCCAAAGCGCCGTGGGTGAACAGAACCTTCCTCGAGTGGTTGATTCTGCCACTACTCGCTGAAAGGCATTCACCAGCCGCCACGTTGGTTTATCTTGCGCGCAGAGTCCTCGCCGCCCGCGCATAATCCTTTGGCTTTACCCACAGAATCATTCCGTAGCGCTTCTTACCGGCACACACGGCATCGGCGGCTGTGATGTTGATCCGCTGATCGGCGAGCTTTTGGATGTGTCGTGCCGCCGCACCAATCTGGTCATTCCCCTGGACGAGAAAACCCCTCTTGGTCTTGCTGAGACGCCAGCCGTTCTTCTTGGCCAAGCGCCTTACACCGGCCATATCCTCGGTGACGAAGTCTAGCTGGGCCTTTCCTGCTTTGGTTGGAAAACCGGTAAAGGCCACTAGGTTCACGCCCGCCTTTCTCAGCTCGCCAAGAATCTTTGCTCCTTGTCCCGCTCGGCTGCTGACGGTCGTGTTACAGTAGTTTACCTTGCGTACGCTGTCTGCCATGAGAGACTCCTTTCGTATGAGGTCTGGATGCTCGCAAAGCGACGCTCTGGCTAATAGTTCCATATCAGATCGGGCAATGACAAGTGTTTTTCGAGGTGTCTTCGCGACAATTCATCTCCCGCAAACCACAACAGCAAGTTATAATATTTACCGTGCTCACTTGCAAGCGTCTGCGTTCGAGCATCTTGTGTTGGCGCAGCAAATTTCACTCATTACTCGATGCCGAATCTCAAGCCAGAGAGAGGTTTTGCAACGTGGCGTGGGCTGCTCGTCGCCACGACAAGAGTGCGGCGGCAACAATGATTCGAATCACCGACTCGATAGCCATCGAAGAGAGCGAACTCGACATGGAATTCGTCCGCGCGTCCGGCCCCGGAGGGCAGAATGTAAACAAGGTGGCGACGGTCGTGCAGCTACGTTTTGACGTTCGCCACTCTGCTGCGCTCACCGAAGACGTGCGCGAGCGCCTCGTGACCCTGGCCGGGCGACGGATGACGGGAGACGGTGTGTTGGTCATAACCGCGCGTCGACATCGGACCCAGAGGGCCAATCGAGAGGATGCCATCGAACGGCTGGTCAAGCTCATCCGCCGCGCCGCCCGCAAACCCAAACCCCGTAAGATAACGACCCCCACGAAGGCATCGGTCGAACAGCGCCTCGAGCAAAAGCGTCAGCGAGCCAAGATCAAACGGCGGCGACAAAAACCGAAGAATGATACCGACTAGACGGTTTTAGTCGCTCAAAGCCCTGGGAATCCGGCATCGAATACGATAGAATATGCGCGGTCCATCTGGCTGGACCGAACTTACATTTTTTTGCCTGCGCCGGTGTATGCGCGGGTCTTTACGTTGAAGGAGGGTGTGATGCAAGAACGGATCGAGAGATTTTGCCGAGTGATCAAAGCAAGGCCACGGACGCTGTTTGTGCTGCCATCTTTTGTAGGGCTCATTTTAGCACTGACTTTGGTCGGCGGGTCATCGCCGGTCCGTGCCGCGGAAGGCATGTGGCTGGTGCACGCGCTGGAGAAGAACCAGCTCAAGAAATGGCAGAAAGCGGGGCTCGAGCTCAACATAAAGGACCTATACAATCCTAAAGGGTCCGACATTTGTGATGCTGTCGTCAAACTGGGGGGCGGGACAGGATCATTTGTCTCACCCAACGGACTGATCGTGACCAACCATCACGTGGCGTTCGGCGCCCTGCAAAGGTCGAGCTCGGTAAAAAGCGACTACATGAACGATGGCTTTCTGGCAGAGACACGCGCTGACGAGATACCGGCACTTGGATACAACGCCTATGTCCTCGAGGGAGCTATTGAAGTCACCAAAGAGGTTCTGGGTGACGTCACAGAGGATTTGAGCGACAAGCAACGTCACGACGCCATAGAGGCAGCGAGAAAGAAGATCGTTGCCGATGCCGAAAAAGGCAAAGATATAGATGCCGAGGTAAGAGAAGTTTACGGCGGATCGCAGTACTACCTGTATACGTACCTCAAGATCAAAGATATCCGTATCGTGTACGCGCCACCATCGACCATCGGTGTCTATGGTGGAGAGATCGACAACTGGATGTGGCCCCGGCACACGGGCGACTTCTCGTTTTTGCGAGCGTACGTCGGTCCTGATGGCAAAAGCGCCGAATTCGCCCAAGAAAACGTGCCGTATCAACCAAGAAAACATCTCGCGTTTTCAACAGCACCGCTGAAGCGGGGCGATTTCACCATGGTAGTCGGCTACCCGGGAACGACGATGCGTTACCGCTCTTCGCATTCGATCGACTACAACGTAAATACTTATTACCCGGCTGCCATCGAGCTCTACGAAGATATGATAGGCATTCTCGAGGAGGAGTCGCAAAAGGATCGCGATGCGGCAATTAAGCTTGCCTCAACCATCCGCGGCCTCGCCAATGGCCACAAGAACAACCAGGGTATGCTCGAGGGTCTGAAGAAGCACAATCTGCTCGCGGCAAAACTTGAGGAAGAAAAGGCGCTCCGAGATTATCTTTCGACTCACCCCGATTTAGCAAAGGATCACGGTGGTGTCCTCGATGCAATTGGAAAACATTACCAAGAGTATGTGGCTTATGCGGAACCCTACCGCATGCTGCGTTGGATGTCATACGTCTGCTCGGCTATGGGCTCCGCCCGCACACTTTACAAGTGGAGCGCCGAACAGGAGAAGGATGACATCGACCGCGATGAGGGTTACATGGCCCGTGACGAGGAGGCCGTGCGTAGACGGCTCGAGCTGGCCGATCTCCGCTTCAATGAGGATGCGGACAAGCGTCTGCTGGCATACTTCATATCGAAGTCTGCCACGCTTGCTAAGGGCCAGCGACCGAAGGCTATAAGCGCCATATGCGGAGAACTCAGCGGGGATGCCCTTGAAAAGGCTATCGTTGAATTCGTAGACGAAGTGTATGCCGGTACAAAGGTGACGGACAAGGAATCTCGGATGAAGATGTTTGGGATGTCGAAGAGAGATCTTCTGGCAGGCAACGACCCCATGATCGAGTTTGCGGCCAAGCTCGAAGTGACTCGTGAGGAGCTCAAAGACCGATCCGAGAGCTTCGACGGCGCGCTGAGCAAGCTTCGCCCAAAACTCATTGCCCTTCGCGCGCACTATAGTGGCGGGGCCCTATATCCGGATGCTAACCGCACCATGCGACTTTCGGTCGGCAAGATAGACGGTTACTCGCCGAGGGATGCGGTTAGTTACGATTTTATGACCACCCTCGGCGGCGTGATCGAGAAAGATACCGGTGAGGAGCCCTTTGACGTGCCGGACAAACTGAAAGAGCTCGCCAAAACCAAAGACCTCGGAGACTATACCGATCCCAAGGCGAAGGACGTCCCCGTGTGTTTTCTCTCCACGGACGATGTGACTGGTGGTAACTCGGGGAGCGCCATCCTCAACGGTAAGGGTGAGATCATCGGTCTGGTTTTCGATGGTAATTACGAGGCTATCTCTGCGGACTATCAGGTGATTCCCGAGCTCACGAGGACCATCAACGTGGACTCACGCTATATCCTCTTTATCCTGGACAAGTTCGCGGGTGCGAGTGGTTTGCTTGACGAGCTGACCGTATATCCACGGTTGAGTCGCAGATAGACAACATCCCTAATCGTTCACTAACTGGAATGGCGGGGCTGGTGGCAAGGCCCCGCTATTTATTTTGCATCGCACAAATCGGTCGCAGCACGGGCTGGCGAGGCGCCGTGAACGTACCCAAGCGGCTGAGCAACGTCGCAGCACGGTTAGCAAATTATCGTAGTAGCCACTTTACGGCTTCCCGCTGAAGCGCTTTGAACACCAGTGATGTCAACTTTGACAGGTCGTACACCTGACTGATCCTATTGCCTTTTCCAGCTGTCGATCGCGGCATCATGATGCGGTAAGAGAGATCCACGTCGGTCAGCTGTCGCCCCAGCTGGTCCAACGCGGAAATGCGTACATTCTTGCCGTGACGACTGACTTTAACGTTGATCGGCGATTTGCCAGAGCCGGTGTTCGACTTGGGTGATCGTTCGACGATGAGCAGAATCTCATCGCCGTCCCATGTATCGATGACCACGTCTCCTCGTGCCATCTCCAGATCAATGACACCGCCGTCTTCGAGATCAATGGTCATCGTCACCGTTTCGGACTCGTCGCTTGCCTCCTGCTCCACCTTTTCGATGGATTGTTCTTTTTCTGAAACAGTCGCCCCTTGCGTATTCGGTGTCGAGACTTCCCCGAACGCGGTGGCTACTGAGAGGAACAGAACGACAATCGCTACCGCCAGAACCTGGAAAAGCTTGGAAAGCGCTCCCCGATTGTGGTCAGGACCACTTGTGTGTGCCAGTGATCGCATCACATTTCTCCAAATTGCCTAAATGACAACGCCTTCGTTTGCTCGGAATCTGTGAAATTTCGACCGTCGAGTGGATGCGAGGTGCTACGGCTGTCTGCTACGGACACCGGCGGATGGGGTTCACTACCCTAAACATGTCTCGCCAGCTCTTCTTTGTCAATAGTGCGGTGAGCTTATTGGCGGTTTTACCGAGCATGTTACTTACTTAGACTCAAAGGTCACCGATTTGGTTGCAAAAAATTCCACATCGAGTAATCGGTCTTGTCAATAGCTGCCGTCGATTTAATAGAACACTAGCGTCGGCATGCCTCGCAAGACGGGTCAAATGTGTGCCGGTCTAACGCAAGCGCGCATTGAGGAATTCACAGGCGTCAGTGCAATCTGACGTCTCCAGAACGGGTTGCCTGGATTGGGCAAACGGGCGGGCTGGCACTGTCAGTGGGTCAATCGAGATCGGTGATATTATCTCTTATCGCTTTTACACCCCATCGAAAGGCTTCTTCGTTTACCGGAATCATCGCGCACTTGTCCCGGAGACTGAGTCGAATAGCGGTGAGAAAGGAATCCTCGGCGAGCACATGCGACGCTTCTTGAAGTGCCCCCAACGCCACGACATTCTTGACGACGATCTGCCCAAGGCTGCGGGCGATCTTCGCGCAGGGCACCGGATACACTCGTACTCCCTTTTGGAATTTTGGCTGTTCGCTGATTACGCTGGAGTCGTAAATGACTATCCCGTTCTCGGCGACCTCTGCTCCAAACTTGTTGAGGCTTGGCGCGTTGAACGCAACCAACACATGGGGCTTGCTCGCAGCGGGCGACAGAACTTCGTCGCGCGCGACGTGGACATCGGCATACGAGGTGCCACCCCGGGACTCGGGCCCGTAACTAGGAATATGCGTTGCGTCAAAACCTTCGTTAATCGCCGCCTTGGTTAGGAGTAGCGCCGCCGTTTGCGCACCGTCACCGCCCGCGCCCGCGAACTTGAGCGCCACATCGGCCGCGTCCAGGTGGCTGGGGAAATCGTTAGTAAATGACGCCGGAGCCTCCGTGCTCGCGTCAAGTACTTCAATCATACGGTCAGGATCGAAGTCCGGTTTCTCTAGGCCGAACCATGGTTCGACATCTTCGTCTTTTAGAACTCCCAGCGGGAATACGGGTACGAGATGTTCACGCACCCACGTCTCGGCCTCGACAGGCGTCATTCCCCAATGAACTGGGCATTCCGACAGCACTTCGACAAAACCAAACCCACGATTCTCGATTTGCAGCTGGATGGCTTTTTTTATTGCACGCTGCGTTCGGCGACGAGTCTTTTGATCAAAAAGAGCGGTCCGTTCCACATAGATAGGCCCATCCAGCTGCGAAATGAGTTCGGATACCTTTAGCGGCTCTCCCTGCATGGTACCGCGACCGGTTGGCGTCGTTGTAGACGACTGACCCATTAACGTAGTCGGCGCCATCTGCCCGCCGGTCATGCCGTATATAGCGTTGTTGATAAATATCACACTGATCGGAACACCCAGCTGTGCGGCATGCATGATCTCCGAGAGGCCGATCGCCGCAAGATCGCCGTCACCTTGATAGCTGATCACAATCGACTCGGGATTTGCCAGCTTGTGCCCCAGCGCCACCGCTGGGGCTCTTCCATGCGCCGCCTGTGTGTTGCCCACGTCAAAGTAATAGTAAAGAAACACTGCACAGCCCACAGGAGATATCGCGATCGTTCGATCCTCAATACCCAGCTCGGCGATAGTGTTTGCGAGGTACTTGTGGACCAACCCGTGACCGCAACCGGGGCAGTAGTGAGTGGTTGATCCTTTCAGGCCCTTGCCGTGGGCATGCCGGTCGAAGTGTTGAAAAAATGCAGAGGTTGTCGTCATTGAACAACCTCCATTATATTCTCTACTTTCACTACGATCTCCTGTTCCTGCGGGAGTATGCCACCCATGTGTCTCAGATTGTGAATCTCCACGCCGTTCATGTTTGCATGGTGCATAGCTAACCTCAGTTCATCCTCGAGCTGGCCGTCACTGGCCTCGACCACAATGATCTGGGTCACGTGGGCGAGCAGTGGGCGAAGCTTATCGATCGGAAATGGCCACAGCGTCACCGGCTGAAATAGTCCCACTGGCACACCTTCCTTACGCAACCGTTCAACAGCCGCCTTGGCCATGCGCGCTGGAGTGTTGGAGGCGATCACGAGAATCGATGCCTCCTCGGCTTTGAAAAGTTCCGCTCTTTGCTCAGCACTGATCATACTTCTATACTTGGCGCTTATCTTTTCGTTGTGTTTTTCGAGCTCTACCCAATCTTGAAATATTGAGCTTATCAAATTATCACGATGAGCCGCATCACCCCACACCGCCCATTCCGGTAAACCAGGTTGGACCATATGATCCGGCAGGTTCACCCTCCCCGTTATCTGGCCCATGTAACCATCGGCTGCGACGACGACCGGATTGCGATATTTAAAAGACAGCTCGAAAGCCAGCATCGTCAGATCGAGCATCTCCTGCGGTGTGGTCGGCGCAAGCACAATCGCGTGAGTGTTACCGTGACCGAGCCCACGGCACGCCAACTTGATGTCGGACTGTTCGGGTCCGATGTATCCGAGACCTGGTCCGGGTCTCATGACATTGACGAATACACCCGGCAGTTCGGATCCAATCATGTAGGATATGCCCTCGAGCATCAGGCTGAACCCGGGAGAACTGGTAAATGTGATCGATGGCAACCCCGCGCCGGCGCATCCGTATATATGATTGACAGTCGCCACCTCACTCACCGCTTGCATAAAGATCCCGTGCAGCTCGGGCAGCAGCTTGGCCATGAGTTCGGCGCCTTCTGTTGATGGCGTGATTGGATAGCCATAGACGTGCCGACAGCCTGCCAGAATGGCGCCGATGGCGGCCGCGTAGTTGCCTTTGAGCACCATCGGCTCACATTTTGGCAGGGGAATTCTATTACTGGGGATCGTCTTGGTTTTCCTGCGCGTTGTTCGGCGCGGGCCATAGAGTTGAGCCGGGTCTTCGAGAATATAACCTTCGGTGGACAGACCGTAGGGCTCGGGGCACGCGGAGACACACAACCCGCAGTGATTGCACACCGTATAGTCAACGATAACGGGAATGAAACCCGATGTCTGATTGATCTCGTCACCGAGGGTGATACCGTGTCTGGGGCAGGCATCGATGCATCGGCCACAGCCTTTGCAGAGCTCCGGCATGAGGACAAGCTTGGGCCTTTCCTTCGCCTTGGTCATGGGTCTGATCCTCTTATTTAGGTTCTGTGCGTATGGAGACCTCGTTATTAGTAACTTAAACTAAATCTTTGAAAAGTGGCGATTGATTTTTGTCAAATTTGCCATCGATTTCTCTGCAGCCGGCATCGTGACCTTTCACCCAATTCGCTAACGAATCACGGCGTTGGAATAGCTTAGAGGCGCTCGACAAACGTCTTCATAGCCGGAGGTTCGATCAGGTGCTTTTTCACAGCGCAAAGATCTACCGCCCTCACGACTGCTTTTTCGTACTTGTCCGGGAAATTCTTTGGCAACTGAATCTGAATCGAAATCCGCGTCAACATCTTGGTAGCTTTGTCTTTCTCGGTGTGCATCAGCAGTCTAACCCCGTCCACCGGGATCTTCCTCTGCAGGCAGAAATCGAAGACATAGTAGCCTGCACACGTCGCGATCGATGCCAGAAACAAGTCAAAAGGAGCCGGCGCGCTGCCCTCTCCGCCGCTCTTCATAGGCTGATCGGTGACTATGTGATAACCCTTTACACTTGCCTCGACCTTCCTGCCACCCGCATACTTTACTTCGATCTCCACCGTACTTCCCTCCCCTGGCTTCCTCCGAATGGTTGTCTGCCAACGAGCCAAAGTGATACAATGATTGTCGCACGACGTTGGCACCAATGCCGCGTTTTCTCCACTCAATATATCATGTTCGGGATAATGTCTCCAACAATGTCTTTTGCCTCGAGCGCCTCGCCTACGGCGGTCGTGGTAGAGCAACTTTTCTACCGTGGCGACCATGGTCAGGAATATTTTTGATAAATGACGCTTCTTGTTCTCACAATTCTCACACCTGTGATTCCTCTGGCCGCACTATACGTTCTCACGCGTAGTCGCGCGCACAGTCTATTCGAGTGGGTACTAAATATTATCATCGCGGGCTCGTTCATCTTTACTCTGCACGTCATAGGAACATGGGTTTTTCTCAGCTATTACTTGCGGTACCTATTTTTGGTAGTGTTTATCGGCGTAACAGCTCACTCGTTGCTCAGGTTCTTACAACATCGCCGCGGCGTCGAGCGTTCGCGGATGAAGGCTTCACCCAATCAAGGTACGAGGATGACGACAAAAATCATTTACTCGCTTGTCGGCATCACCCTTGCCGGCTTAACAGGGCGTGGTCACATTGCTCCGGATCGCACTATCGACCTCTCATTCCCCCTGCGTGGCGGGACCTACTGCATCATCCAAGGTGGACGCAACTTCGCGACCAACCCTTTTCACAATTTTGTTGATTCAGAGTATGCACTCGACATAGTCAGAATCAACCGACTCGGTAACAGAGCCAAAGATTTGTGGCCCAAGAAGGTTGAGCAATACGAGATCTTTGGTGACACGATTTATAGTCCGAGCCAAGGCGTTGTGTATCACACTGTGAACACGATTCACGACAACGTTCCGCCGAGAGCGAATTCGCGGCATCCGCTGGGAAACCACGTGGTCGTTTCTGCCGATGATGCCCGAATCATTGTGGCGCATTTGATGCAAGGGAGCATCCTGGTCTCGCCTGGCGACACGTTGACAACGGGTCAGCCGATCGGGCGTGTCGGCAATTCAGGCTATTCCAACGAACCCCACCTGCACATCCAAGCGCTTCGACACACAGCGGACAACCCGACTGCGGGTGACGAACCGGTAGCTGTGCGTTTTGGGGGAGAGTTTCTGGCCATCAACGACGTGGTGAGCTCACGATAATCCGTCTGACGCCTCTGGTATAATGAAACTCGTTGAGTCTCCCAACCGCAAAGCCACAGGGCAGAAAAGCGACCCCATGCGCACATCTTCATGTTTATCTACAGCAGTGCTGGAAAAATAGGGATGAAACGAGTGTTTCAGTTAGACCTCGACGCGTGTCGCTGCGCCGGTCTGAGTGTCATACACTGCAAAAGTGGAACTGCCGCTCAGAAGTCCGTAGATCTCACCAGGATTTATGACAAGCGTCTTACCCCGTTCTGCAACTTCGAATTGGTGATTATGTCCAAAGCACACGACATCATAGCGCTGTGAACCTGCCATCGCCCATCCAAGATTATCAAAATGGTTCACTGCCAGTTTCTTACCGTCGAGTTCCAATTCGGCAAATTCACCGTGAATGCAAATGTTCGCATATTTCTTGGCGCCCTCGCTAATACGGTAGCGATCGCCGTCGTTGTTACCAAACACGATATGGATCGGCCCGCCAAAACCCTGAGCCATGGCTTTTATGATGAAGGGCGAGCACAAATCACCACAACAGATTAAGACATCGACGTCCTGCAACCTGGACAAGGCGGTACCTAACTTGGGAATATTGTCGTGAATATCCGACATTATAGCGATGCGCATGATATAGCCCTCGCGTGGCGTTGGCGTCCGCTTCGCCTCCAGAATCAGCCGAGGATTCTTGCAGGCGGCAAGCTAATTGTAAATACTATACGGAAGGGGCGTGTGAATTCAACCAACAAATCCCGTAGGTCAATCAAGGGATCATGTTCCATGGTCACTTTTGCGACGGCGGGGATGGCCGGATGGTATGATCTTACGATGAAGGGTGCAGTGATGAGAGCGAACGACTCCGCCAAGACACGGCGAGTGAGCTACAACTCGATTAGGCGATCGACAATACTCGAGAAACCCGTAGTATCGTGCGATGCAATGGCTATGGTGCACCCTTCACGTTTGAAATGACACAGAAGGTTCAGGAGGATGGATTGGCCAGTGTCGTCGAGACACGACGCTGGCTCATCAAGGAGCAAGAAGCAGGGATCGAGCGCTAAAGCGATCGCAAAAGCCAGCCGTCGCATTTCACCAAGACTCAGGCTGAATGGCAGCCGGCTCACGAAGTCCTGCGGTATCAGTCCAACCCGGGTGAGCGCGAAATCGACTCGGTCCTTGATCTCGCTCTTTGGAATCTTGAGAGCCCTCAGACCGAATGCGATCTCTTCGAATACCGTTTCCGCGAAAAACAGCCGCTCTGGATTCTGGAACAGATAAAATATATTTTGTCGCCCCTGTTCGACGGTTTTCGGGTACTTGCGGATGACCTCGCCATCAGTCGCCTCAAGAACACCACTGAGAAGCGCAAGCAGCGTCGATTTGCCCGAGCCATTACGCCCGGTAATTCCAACACACTGTCCCTCCCACAGATCAACTGAAAGCCCGTCGAACACGGGCCGCTCGCCGTACGCGAACGAGACCGAGCGAAGCGATACCACTGGCGTGGCGGACGATAGGGTCTTGCCGATGACCGGGTATTCAATTAGCGGGTCTTCCTGGCTCTGCGTCGCCGGCTTCAATCTGGCCCGTAGCTGAGCAACGTTGCCGTCGAAGTCGACCCTGCCGGCGACGAGATGAAGGATCCTTCCTCGGTGTGGCGCCTCGTTTACACTTGGCACCGCCCACACGATGGATACCCCTGAGCGGTGGAGGTCCTGCACAAAGCGAGTACAGCGCTCGCGCTCGACCGAATCCAGATAGGACGTCGGCTCGTCAAGAAGGAGCAGGCGGGGCTCGGACAACACGACGGTTGCAAAGGCCAGCCTCTGCTTTTCGCCACCCGATAGCCGATGTGGATTGCACTCCAACAGTTCCCCCAGCGAAAACTGTTCGATAATTTGCAAGAGCTTCTGCCGACCTTCTTCGTCTCCCAAGCTCGGGGGTAGACTCAAGATCAGTTCGCTTTTTACCGAGCCGGCGACGAACTGGTTATCCGGTTCTTGTAAAAGCAGTGCGATGGGACTATCCGAGGGGGGTTGGTTAGCAAACTCTGTATTCAGCTTGCCGTTGTCCGCTGGTATAAGACCGGCAATCGTCTTTAGCAGGGTAGTTTTTCCGGAACCGTTGGCCCCAGAAAGTACGAGCCACTCGCCGTCTTCGATGGTCACCGTGACGTTCTTCAGAATACGGGAGGCCTGTCTTGCGCCTTGAGGAAGGGATACGGTGATATTCTCGAGTTCGATCATTCAATGACTAAACCGCGTGCAAGGCAAGGGCAAGCCTCTTGCTCACTCCAGCTCTTTGAGTCGCCGGCGCGCCTCATTGGCCCAGACGCTGCTGCTATCTATCTCCAGAAAGCGTTGCCATGCTTCTCTCGCCTTCCGGTTCTGACCCAACTTCTGATAGGAAACCGCGAGGGCGTACTGTGCTTTAGCGTGACTCTCATCACGTTTCATCACGTTCTCAAAAGCTGCCGCGGCTTCACCGTATTGCTGAAGGTGGAAATAAGAATTACCAAGCGCGAAGTGATACTCCGCAACATTTGGTCGCAGTCGTATGGCCTGGTTGAAACGATCCAGTGCCTTGTCGTATGACTTCATCTTTTGAAACGTCACGCCCAGGTTGTAATGAGCGTCCACAAAGCCCGCATCAATCCCCAGCGCCTCCTGGAAGCTGTGCACGGCGTCGAGATACGATCCTTTCTCGGCGTACGCCAGCCCCTGGTTGTAGGGCTCGCGGGCACTTTCCCGGGTCTTGAGCCGCTCGAAGTCATCGCCACTTATGGGGATACTAATGATTGTGCCCGGTTGCACCCGCTCTTCTCCAAGATCGTTGAAGGCCCGAATCTTTCCGGCCCGCGACGGATTACCATAATACTCCTCGGCGATGTCTTCGAGGGTTTCACCGGGGGTGACCTTGTGAGCGTACACTCGATCCTCTGCTCCCGCAGCACGCCCCCCGGCTCCGCTACAACCGTACACCAAGAGCAAGCCCAGAATCCAGCACATGACTATGGGTGAATCTTTTGACATCATTTCTGCCGTTTTTCATGCCACGCCCTACGGGCCGCCTCGTAAACATCCAATAATCTCGCATTCGACCTCACGGCAGCCTCTCTGCAGGATTCGTACTCGGGACTTACCAGCTCGGTTCCGTCGGGGCGCTCGCCGATCTTGATCTCGATTGTGCCAAAGTCCGTCTCTACCGCGACTTTTCTGCGGCTAAGTTCGATGCGTTCCTCCCGGCTGACGCGCACGCCAAGTGTTGTCGTATTCGACATCAAGAAGTCGGCCAACCGGTATGCGTTGTGCTCTTCCGTGATTAACGTCACCTCCACACCAGGTCGACTCTTTTTCATCATCACCGGGCAGTAATACACCTCGAGTGCGCCTTGAGCAAACAGTTGGTCCATCAGGTATCCGTACACCTCCGGACTCATATCATCCACAGTACTCGTTATTATGCAAACGCGCCCCTTGCCTTCGTCGGTCTTGCCCAGTATGACGCGCAGTACGTTGGGCAAGCCGTCGCGATCGCGGCCGCCGGCGCCGTAACCCACAGCTCCGGCAGTGATCAGGCTTGCCGGATCCAGCGGTCGGCACAGCGAAGAGATCAGCGCTGCTCCGGTGGGTGTCACAAGTTCCTCCGCGATATCTGAAAACTGAACTTCGTATCCGGAGAGCAACTCAAGTGTCGCAGGGGACGGCACGGGGATCTCGCCATGCTCGGTCTGAGTCGTCCCCGACCCCAGGGCAATGGGGCGAACCAGCCCCGCGGGATTGTCGAGAAGATCCACAGCGACGTGCACGCCGATAATATCGGCGATGGCATCCAGAGCACCTACCTCATGAAAGTGGATTTCCTCGACATCGCATCCGTGAACCTTCGCCTCCGCCCGAGCGAGAAGTGTGAATGTCTTTGCTGCGCCCGCCTTCACCTGGTCTTTGAGATCGGCCTCATCGATGATCTCGAGAATCACGGAAAGCGAGCGATGGGCCCGTTCCGGCGGACAGGTGATCTCGATCCGCGTGGCGGCGAAGACGCCACGCGAGACCATGTGCTGCTTGACGGATACTTTCTCGAGGGCGGGGACCGCCAACAGTGTCCGTTTGAGCAAATCGAATGGCGCCCCCACGCTGACCAGCGCGCCCAGGAACATATCGCCGCTGGCTCCGGAGAACGGATCGACAACCAGTGCCTTCTTCATTTCTTGTCCTTTATCTCCCTTGCCAGTTTGTGAGCCCTCGCGCAAACCAGCGCGGCAACGCACCCTGCACCAAACCCGTTGTCGATGTTGACCACGCTCACTCCGGTGGCGCAGCTGTTCAACATACCCAGCAGCGCGGCCAAACCCTCGAAGTTCGCCCCATATCCCACGCTTGTGGGAAGAGCTACCACGGGCGCAGGCGAAATACCGGCGACAACGCTGGCCAGCGCGCCTTCCATACCGGCGGCAACAACGATAACGTCCGCCTCTTCGATCATCGAACGGTATGCAAGCAGCCGGTGGACGCCGGCGATACCAACGTCATAGATTCGATCAACATTACAGCCAAACAGGGAGGCCGTTATTGCCGCTTCTTCGGCCACCGGGATATCGGAAGTCCCCGCAGTAATCACGAGAACATAACCGAATCGCTCTTTGGACTTGACTTCAATCGAAAATATTTGAGCGGATTCGTAGAAATCGCCATCGGGAAACTGCTGTTTGAGCATGTGCCCGACGGAGGCATCAATGCGTGTCACGAGAAGGTCGTTCTCTTTTGCAATGATCTTTTCAGCGATGGCCAGAATTTGGTCCGATGTCTTTCCGCTGCCATAGACAACTTCTGGGAAGCCAGTGCGCAGATGCCTGTGGTGATCCACTTTGGCAAAGCCGATATCTTCGAACGGAAGTTGCCGGAGTGCGCCAAGGACTTCTGATTCGCTCGACTTGCCGTTCTTGAAGTCGCGGAGTAATTTCTTGAGAATGTCTTCGTTCAGGTTCGATCCTACCAGGTCAGCAAACCGATTCCAACGACGTTTGATCAGCCACCGTTTCCACGCAAGTCCCTCTCAGGTAGTCATCGACAAGCGACTGCAGTTCAACAAGGCGGGAGCACTTGACTAGCTTACCTCGCAGCTCCCTCGCCCGGGGCAGGCGCTTGAGGTAGGCCCCCATCATCTTGCGCATGAGGACTACGCCGGTCGGTTCGCCACACAGCTCTACCGCCAGCCGCACGTGCTGCAATAGCACTCTTGCGCGCTCGTGAGGCGTCGGCCGCTGGTACTCCTGGCCATGGGTCGCCGCCTTTATCTCTTCAAAAATCCAAGGGTTGCCGATGGCGGAACGTCCAATCATCACCGCGTCGCACCCCGACTCCTGGAGGAGCTTGACATAAGCGTCCGGTCCCGTCACATCGCCGTTTCCAACCACCGGGATCGAAACAGCATCTTTGACCATACCGACCAGGGACCAGTCCGCTTTGCCCTTGAAGCCTTGCCGCTTGGTTCTCGCGTGAACCGCAATCATGGAAACGCCCGCGTCCTCTATGGCGCGCCCTAATTCCTTGAGCCTCCCGGCTGAGGCCTTGTCCCATCCCGACCGGATCTTGGCGGAAACGGGTACCAGACTGTTCTGAACGACCCGTTCGCAGATCCGGTGCAGGAGATCGATGTCCTTGAGCAGGGCCGAACCGCCGTTCTTGGTTACGATCTTGCAAACGGGACAACCGAAGTTGATGTCGATAAAA
>JAOTUR010000244.1 GCA_029863805.1 Candidatus Krumholzibacteriia bacterium
AAACACTTCAGGGAGCCATGTTCTCAATCGCACTCTATCATGGAGTCACAAGCCTTGATTTTCACAAGAAAAGGAAACGATATGAGTAAGTTAACATGTGGAGTCATTGGTACTTCAAGAAAAGAGGATGAGCGACGTATGCCCATCCATCCGGAGCATCTGCCACGCCTTTCTGAACAAATTCGCCGCCATCTGATATTTGAGGAAGGCTATGGAGCGCCATTCGGTATAGAAGACTCGGAAATTGCTGCTCAGACGGGTGGCATTGCCACCCGCCAGCAACTATTGGCGAATATTGGGAATGTTATCATTCCCAAGCCAGTGTTAGCTGATTTACAAGAACTTCGCGAAGGTGGAATCCTTTGGGGCTGGCCGCATTGCGTCCAGCAACGGGCTTTCACTCAAGCTGCGATCGATCGCAAGCAGACACTCATTGCCTTTGAGGATATGTTTGTTTGGGGACCTGACGGACAGATTGGCCGTCACACCTTCTATAAGAACAACGAAATGGCTGGCTACTGCGCGGTATTACATGCCCTACACCTGAGAGGTATCGACGGGCATTACGGAAACCGACGCCAAACGATCATTTTCAGTTTTGGTGCGGTCAGCCGTGGGGCCATATACGCCCTCAAGGCACGTGGGTTTAGAGACATCACAATCTGCATTCTGCGTCCCGACCACGAGGTGCGTGAGGAAGTGCTTGATTGTCACTATGTCCGTGTTCGGGAAGGCAATGAGGGCGAAGCGCGGATGTTGGTGGTGGAACACGATGGTACTGAGCGACCGTTGGCTGATCTGATCAACGAATCAGATATCATCGTAAACGGTACCTTACAAGAACCTGATCATCCCCTCCTCTTTGTGACCAAAGAGGAAAGCTCATGCCTGAAGGCGGGTAGCCTGATTATCGATGTCAGTTGCGACGAGGGTATGGGATTCTTTTTTGCCAAACCGACCACATTCAAGAATCCGATGTTCAAAATTGGAATGGCAGATTACTACGCCGTGGATCATACACCAAGCTATCTCTGGGAAAGTGCCTCGCGATCTATCTCTGCTGCTCTCATTGTCCATTTACCGACCGTGGTGGCGGGCCGTGAGAGTTGGCAGAAAGATGAGACCATTCGACGGGCGGTGAATATTGATGCGGGTGTAATTCAAAAACCCGCTATCCTGTCGTTTCAGAAGCGTCAGCCGTTCTATCCGCACGCCCCCATCGATCCGGGGACGAACTGACCGTATTCAAATCAGTAACAGATCAAGAGCCGCCATGCGAGAAATCGTGGCGTGTATCTCAACTCACCGAAAAAGCGCATCGACGAATGCCGGGGCTGTTCGAGAAATGTCGCATCCGGGGAGCCAATTCTTGATTTAATGCCCTGCAACGTGTTCTTTTGCAGGGCATTCGTGTTGAAACATTACGCACCCAACGCGTCTAACTGTTACCGCCCTGATTGAACTCATACGAGAGGTCCTCTCATGACGAGATATTTCCGTAGCATCTTCTGCCCCGCTCTCCTGGTCTGCGCCGCCACCGCTTTGGCGCAACCCTCATCTCCCAAAGCCAACGAGTGGACCGGCACCACCGAACAGAAGGTATGGGGCCTGATGACGGTCTGGGCGCAGGCCAAGTACACCTTCCCCCACTTCGACCGCATGCCGGGCCTGAACTGGGATCAAACGGTGCAGGAATATATTCCCCGGGCCATCGCCGCCGAGGACATGGACGCCTACTACCAGGTGCTGCTCGAGTTGGTGGCGCTGCTGAAGGATGGACACACTTCCATCCTACCGCCTTGGGGTTACCTCAAGCCGGGTTATGATCTGGCGCCGATCGAGGTGCGGGTCCTGGGCGACCATTTCTATGTGGATCGAGTGGGCGACACTGCGGAGCTCCCTGACCAGAAAATTCGGCCCGGCGTGGAGATCCTCGCGGTCGAGGGCGTTCCGGTGGGCAGGTACTTCGCCGAGAACGTACTGCGGTACCACTCGGAAAACACCAAGCAGGGTGACGAGTCTTTTTTCATCGTCTATCTGTTGTACGGTCCAGCAGGTGAACAGATGACGCTGAAGATCCAGGAACTCGACGGCGCCGTGCGTGATGTTTCCGTCACCCGCAACGCGATGAGCGGCGACTCGCCTTTCATGACGCGTCTGATGGCCAACGCCTTAGTCGACACCACCATCAAGACAAAGATGTTGCCCGGTGGTATCCAGTACGTTGAGATCCCCAATTTTGAACACAAGCAGGCGAGTGAGGATTTCGTTGCGCTGATCGACAACCTGGATGAAACCACCGTCAAAGGTAGGTACAACACGGGCGGAGCCAGTTCAATCGTCAAGCCCATGGTGGCCTGCCTCATCGATCAGACCGTAACATCGCCCACCATGAAGTTCCGCCACTTCATCGGAGCGTACGAAGCCTGGGGCAGAGAGCCGATCTGGGAGACAGCCAGCGATCAGATCCATCCCCGTGACGGGAAACGATATCTGGGGCCGCTGGTGGTGCTCACCGGCGGGCTAACCAACAGTTCGTCCGAGGATTTTGCCATCGAGTTGCATGCCGGAGGTCGCGCCACTCTTGTCGGCCAGATAACCGGTGGCTCCGCGGGAAACGCGCTCATTTCATCTCTGCCCGGCGGTGGGACCCTACGCATAGCTACGTTTACCGCCCTGATCCCAGGTGGCGAAGAGTATGTGGGGGTGGGTGTCGTACCGGACGTGGAGGTTTGGCCGACAAGGGAGGATCTAGCTGCGGGCCGCGACGCGGTGCTGGAGCGGGCGATGGAGTTGCTTGCGGACTAAGTGGATGCGCGGACCGATTGAATGGGTGAAGCGTTGCCCCTTAATTATGCGGTGGATCAGGCCAACGAAACACGAGTCGCAAGCAAGAGAATGCGCCTGAGATAAGTGAAGGGTGCCGAACCCGAAAAGTGATACCCGGTCGTGAATGGCTCCCCGCATCCGGCTCGGCTCTTTATTGTGGAATGAGTTTCACTTAGGATGGCAACGTACAGTCTTTCAGCGACGTGAGGTACCTCTGATGCCTGTATTGCGATGGGCCGGCGGCTTGTTTTCTGTACTTTTTCTCGGCACGGCGGCAGCGAGTCCCGCCCGCGCGATCGAATCGATGAAGATCGCCGAGTTCACTGCTGGACTCGATCGTCTGGTCGCGATCTGGGAGGACGTTCACAACCTGCACGACTATCTCCGGGAGCTGCAAACGGTGGTGCTGGTGGTGGGCGACAGCCTGGTGATCTTCGAGCCCGATTCCGACGGGATCGCCTACGAATATCAGTCGACGGTGGCTGCACCCTTTCCCATGGCGTCCGGCATACGAGCCGCCTTTCCCCTGCAGGCGACGCAGGGACGCCCGGCGTGTGTCGTCGGCGAGGACATCTTCGAGTCGGAAGAGAATCTGATCCTGCTTCTGCACGAATTTGTCCATTGCAGCCAAGGGAACACGGTGGAATACGAGATCAAAGCGACCCTGGCGATCGCGACCGAGGCGACTGAGCGGGGTGACTTCATGTGGGAACTCGAGCATCCCTTCCCGTACGCGGATCCGGAGTTCGTGCTAAGCTACTCGGCAATGAACGCCTCACTCTTGGCCGGCGATGCCGAGCGCGCGCTAGCCGAGCGAGCCAAACTCCGCGCTCATCTTTCGGCGATCGACTACGAATACATGGTCTGGGAGGAATGGAAAGAGGGTTTGGCGAGGTACCTGGAGAATCGCATCCAGGAACGACGGGGCCTGCCCGTGAATACGTTCGGCGACGAGCCCCCGTATGATCGCATCGCCTTCTATCATGGCGGCGCGCATTGGATCGCCTATCTGGTACGCATGGATCCCGCCCTGGACGCCGATCCGAAGGCTCTATTCGAGGCGATGCGTTTGTTCGGGGGACCACTACCCCCGCCGCCGCGGCGGCAATGACCTGTAAGCTGCAAAGAAGGAAACGATGTCCGAAGCGCAGGCCACACCGACCCCACGTCATGGTGGCTGGGTCTCCGACAACGACAGACACACGGTCTACTTTGAGCGTGATGAGGACGGAAGTGTGAGTTCCCTGACTGTCGACGGAACGAGCAAGTTCAAACGATAGTCATGCAGCCTCCCGAAAGTACCATCCGGAAGGAGACATACGCGCCCCAAGCGTCGTGATCACCCCGTCCCGAGAGTTGCGGACGGGCAAGTCTTTGATTATTGCTCCACTCCTGCTAGAATGTCCAGTGACGAGACTGGATTGATCATCCCTGGGGAAGACCAGCGATGACAAACGAGGTTTACGATGAACATCACCATTCGCCCGCTTAGAGAATCTGATCTCCCCGCCGCAGACATTGTCTATCGCCTGGCGTTCGGCACGCTGGCGGGCCTGGCCGTTCCCATACAGTATGGCGGTGACACGGACTACGTCCGGACGCGTTGGGCCGCCGATCCGAGCGCGGCTTTCGTCGCGGATGCCGAAGGCAAGCCCGTGGGATCGATCTTTGCCGCCAAGTGGGGAAGTCTGGCGCTCCTCGGCCCGTTGACCGTACACCCCAACGTCTGGGACCGAGCCGTGGGCACGAGTCTGCTCGAACCGGCAATGGATCTGGTCAAGCAGTGGAGTCCAGCTCACGTGGGTCTGCACACCGTTGTGCACGGCGCGAAGCACATCGCCTTGTTCAGAAAATTCGGCTTCTGGCCGCGCTGCCTAATCGAGATCATGTCCAAGCCGGTCCAGGAGACCGAGCTGGGCCCGCATAAACGGCTGTTCTCGGAACTCTCGGCGGATGGGAAACCCGAGGCGCTCGAGGCGTGTCGTCAGGTGACGGAGTCCCTCTACAAGGGGCTCGATCTGGAGCGGGAGATTCGCGCGGTCGATGCGCAAGATCTTGGTGACACGGCACTCCTCTATGACGTCGGCAAGTTGTGCGGGTTTGCGGTCTGTCACTGGGGTCCGGGCACGGAAGCAGGTAGCGGCAGGTGTTACGTCAAGTTTGGCGCCGTTAGGAAGGGGCCAGACTCGGGCAAGCAGTTCGAGCGTCTCCTGGAAATGTGCGAGGTGCTCGCCGGGGCGAGAGGAAACTCGAAGCTGGTAGCCGGCGTCAACACCGCCCGCAATCGAGCCTGCCGTACGATGATCGAGCGTGGATTCCACACCGAGTCGGTGGGGGTGGCGATGCACAAGCCGTACGGCCCTGGCTACAATCGGGACGACGTATATATCATAGACGACTGGCGTTGAACCTCTATCGGCCTGCAACCGGCGTCCATCCGGGAACGTAGATTAGTGAAACCTCGATCCGGAGGACGCGTATGCCGATTCGCCTCACCGTAGCTCTGCTCTTGGTCCTCCTCTCCGCACCGAGGCTATCCAGCGCCGAGGCGGCGCACGGCTGGCCCGCTGCGGAGTGGCCGCACTCCGAGCCCGAGGCCCAGGGCATGAATTCCGCTGACCTCGCGACCATGCTCGAGCAGATCGAAGGCGACAATCCGGGCATTCGCTCGGTCACGGTGGTCCGACACGGCACTGTCGTCCTGGATACCC
>JAOTUR010000245.1 GCA_029863805.1 Candidatus Krumholzibacteriia bacterium
CCTCATACTCTCCCGCCGGGCCGAAGAGCAGTACCTGAAGCTCGGTCGCGCTGAAGCCGCCGTGGAAGGTCGTCTTCAGGATTGGGCTCGCATCGATTACACGCAGCGTCTTTGGAAGAAGGATCCGACGCTGTGGTCCGATGCCCCCGTTCCCGAGCTGGCCGATCGTCTGGGTTGGCTCGATCTACCCGTGGCCATGTACGAGCAGTTGGGGACGATCGGGCATTTCTGCCAGGAAATCCGTCGCGAAGGTTTCCAGTACGCGGTTCTGCTAGGCATGGGCGGGTCGAGCCTTGCTCCCCAGGTTTTTCAAGACACCTTTGGCAATCGCCGACGTCATCCGGAACTCATCGTACTCGACAGCACGCACCCCGACGTGGTATTGGCGGTCGAGGACCGCATCGATATCGCGAAAACGCTTTTTTGTGTGTCCAGCAAGTCGGGTACGACTACGGAGACGCTTTCCTTTATGAAATATTTTTGGGGCAAGATGAAGGCGACAGTGGCCGAACCTGGCCGTCACTTTATCGCGATCACCGACCCCGGAACGCCGCTCGAGCAGCTGGCAGCAGAGCGGGGTTTTCGCCGGCTTTTTTCCGCACCCCCGGATGTGGGTGGGCGCTACTCGGCCCTGAGCGTTTTTGGGATGGTGCCGGCGGCGCTCATCGGCGTCGACATTAGTCGTATCTTGGATGGTGCCTCGGCCATGTCGGAAAGCGCGAAAGCCAATCCGGCGGTCGTGTTGGGCGCCGCCATGGGTGAACTCGCTCTGTGTGGACGGGACAAGCTGACAATCACCACCGCGCCGAACCTGGCCGCGCTGCCCTCCTGGATCGAACAGCTGGTTGCGGAAAGCACGGGCAAGGATGATACAGGGATCGTCCCTGTGGTCGGGGAGCCGTTGGGACCTCCGCAGGTCTACGGGTCAGATCGTTTCTTCGTCCACGTGAGCGCACAAGGTGGTAATGACCAGGGTGAAGAGTTGTGGGCGGCGCTCGACGACGCCGGGAATCCCGTTGCTCGCATCTCGCTTGCGGACAAGACCTTGATGGGTCGGGAGTTCTTCCGCTGGGAGGTGGCCGTCGCAGCCGCGGGTTCGATTCTCAAGATTCATCCGTTCAATCAGCCCGATGTACAGCTCGCCAAACAGCTGGCCAAGGAAGCGATGGCAAGGAACGGCGACCATGGAACGGGATGGGAAGGGGAAGTCGAGACGTTTGGTGCGGGAGACACGCAGTCGCTGCGAAGACGGTTGCATAAGTTGCTTGCTTCAGCGGCGCAGGGAGACTATGTGGCGATTCAGGCCTATCTCAAACCGTCGCTTGAGACCACCCGAGACTTGCAGGGGTTGCGATTATCTATCCGCGATGGGTATAAGCTGGCGACAACGCTGGGTTACGGTCCCCGTTTTTTGCACTCCACGGGTCAGCTGCACAAGGGAGGCCCCAACAAAGGCATTTTTCTACAGATAGTCGATCAGGTCCGAGAACCGCTCCCGGTACCGGAGACTGATTATACGTTCGGCTCGTTGATCAGGGCTCAAGCCATGGGTGATGCGCAGGCGCTCACCCAGCGCGGTCGACGCGTGTTGCGTCTGGTACTGGGCGAGAGCGGCATCGATGACTTTCGAGGCTGCGTTGACGCTTGATCAGGATCGATGAGTGTACGGCTCATGCCGGTGATGGGACGTACCGTGGGTAGCCGCTCGGTGGGGTGCCAGACGACTTTTATTTGCTGCCGAGTGCCCGACGACTCGATTTTGGGGACCGAAAATGGTACAATGGATGCAGACACCCGATCAGCTCTGGCTGCGATCGTTCCTTGTGTGCAAGGAAGAATTTAGAGGTGCGGAAGCTTGGCGTGGCGCCGGGTTTCACAAAAAGGTACATTGGGCTCACACCACGGAGTGTTGACTCCCGCCGGCCATGCAACCCTTCATGCGTAAGTTCCTGTCCACCGTCACTATTATTAGTGCGATACTGGCCTCTTCGTGCTCGGAATCTGAGGGGCCACGCGTCACCGATCCAGGCAACACGACCGAGACGAGGTACTACACGTACAACGTCGTGGCCGAGTTTATGCACGACGCCGACGCTTTCACACAGGGGCTGGTCTACGACAACGGTGTCCTTTACGAGGGGACGGGGTTACGCGCCGGCGAGTCGACTTTGCGACGCGTGGACTTGCCCACGGGAAGGGTAGTGGACAAAATAACCATCGGGCCGTTCTTTGGAGAGGGTATCGCGGTCGTCAATGATAAGATCTATCAGCTCACGTGGACCGACGGCTTGTGTTTCGTATGGGATAAGTCACGCTTCAGCAAACTGGGAGAGTTCCGCTACTCGGGGGAAGGTTGGGGTCTAACATACGATGGCAACAGGCTTATCATGAGCGATGGCAGCGCGACGCTTTACTTCCGTGATCCCGACACTTTCGAGATCACGGGCTCGGTGTTGGTGCGTGATGAACATGATCAGGAAGTGCAAAGGCTAAACGAGCTCGAGTACATCGACGGCGAGATTTATGCCAATGTTTGGAAGGACTATCGGATCGCCCGCATCTCTCCACGAACTGGCAGGGTAGTTGCCTGGCTCGACCTTACGGGCATCCACCTCAATCAGGGTGAGTCCGTGCTCAATGGTATCGCCTACGATGCCAGTGGTGGTCGCCTGTTCGTCACGGGTAAACTGTGGCCAAAGCTGTTCGAAGTTGAGCAAGTTCTCATTGAGGAATAAACTGGGGCGTGCCCGACGGTCATCGACATGCTAGGCCGGGCCGGAGCGTCGCTGCGCGCAAGTGCCCTTTTGCGAGGTAGCACCGCTTGTGGTATAATCGGGTATGGCGCTCTTGGAGTGTAACGACCATGATCGTAAGACACATAACCAACTCGCAGGCGGGAGACACGGGCCTGGCCACAGTCCTGGTCCTGTTGTTGATCGCCCATTTTGCCGAAAACCTTGCTTTGGTCATTTGGGCTATAGCCGTGCTGGTCGTGACCATGATCTGGCCGGCGGTCTTTCGGCCGCTCGCCTATGTCTGGTTTACCTTTGCGAACATACTACGCCGCATCGTATCGTCGATAATCTTGACATTGGTTTTTGTTGTTATTGCTACGCCGATTGGCTTCGTGAGACGAATGATCGGCGCGGATCCGATGCGCGAGAAGTCGTGGAAAAACGGTGGGCATTCGGTATTCGAGGAACGCGACGACGAATTTACGGCCAAAGACCTGGAACGACCATACTGAGATTTTAGGAGGCAGCAGAGGCATGGATTTTTTGAAGGACCTGTGGGGTTTCATGAGAGTACGCAAGAAATACTGGCTTCTGCCCGTTATCGTTTTTCTGGTCCTTTTTGGCGTACTGATCGTTCTTACCAGCGGGTCTGCGCTGGCACCATTCATCTATACCCTCTTTTGATATCACGGGACTTTTGAATAGCGCCATTCTTGGAATATCAGCCTTTTACCACGACAGCGCCGCGGCAATCCTCGTTGATGGAGAGATTTTAGCGGCAGCGCAAGAGGAGAGGTTTAGTCGTAAGAAACACGACGCGACTTTTCCGTCGGGCGCGGTGCGCTACGTCCTGAAGGAAAGCGGTCTCGACATCGCCGACCTCACCGCAATTGCTTTCTACGATAAACCCTATCTCAAGTTCGAGCGTCTCCTCGAGACTTATTATGCGTTTGCGCCCCATGGGCTTCGTAGCTTCATGACGGCCATGCCGGTGTGGGTCAAAGAGAAGCTCTTTATGAAACGGATGCTGTGGGAGGAACTGCAAGAATGCGAGGGCAAGAAGCTGCGTCGGAAACCCCCGCTTCTTTTTCCGGAGCACCACCTGTCCCACGCCGCCAGCGCGTTTTATCCGTCACCTTTTGAAGAGGCGGCGATACTCACGGTCGACGGTGTTGGAGAATGGGCGACGTCCACCATCGGGCACGGCAAGGGTACGAAAGTAAGGATTCTGCGCGAGCTGTTCTTTCCGCATTCGTTGGGTTTGCTGTATTCGGCCTTCACGTACTACTGCGGATTCAAGGTAAACAGCGGTGAGTACAAACTAATGGGGCTCGCGCCCTACGGAAACAAAGATAGCGAGCGGTTAGAGAAATACAAGCGGATCATCCTTGACGAGTTGGTAGATGTCAGAGACGACGGTTCCATAGTTCTCAACATGAAACAGTTTGCGTACGCCACGGGTCTGAGGATGATCGATGATCGCAAATGGGAGAAGCTCTTCGACCTCCCACGGCGAACGCCCGAGGGTGAGCTTACTCAGGCCTATATGGATCTCGCGCTCGCCATTCAAGAGGTCACCGAAGAGGTGGTAATGCGGTTGGCGAGGACGGCGAAGCAACTGACCGGATGCCGCAACTTGGTCATGGCTGGTGGCGTGGCTTTGAACTGCGTGGCGAACGGCAAGCTCCTTAGGTCCGGGGAGTTCGATGATCTGTGGATACATCCCGCCGCAGGTGATGCCGGCGGCGCCGTCGGTGCGGCTTATGTGGCTGAGTATGTATGGAACGGAGGTCAGCGCAAACCACGGGTCAACGGAATGGACGAAATGCGCGGTTCGTTCCTGGGGCCAGAATTCGACGATGCCGACGTGGTGCGGCTCTGTCGCAAGTATGATGCGCGATGCAAGCGCTACCAGGACTTCGACGAATTGTGTAAGACCGTCGCTGATCGTATGGCCGACGGACAAGTGGTGGGATGGTTTCAGGGACGTCTGGAGTGGGGCCCGAGGGCGCTGGGTAATCGCAGCATTGTGGGTGACGCGAGGCACCCGGAGATGCAGAAGCGGCTCAACCTGAAGATCAAGTATCGTGAAGGCTTCAGGCCTTTTGCCCCCTCTGTACTGGTGGAAGACAAAGAAGAGTACTTTGCGCTGGACAAGCCCTCTCCCTACATGCTCCTGGTGGCACCGGTGCAGGAGAAGCGCTGTAATCCGCTTCCCACCGGCTATGACGGTATGGAGATGTATGAACGGCTGTACCATCTTCGATCGGACATCCCAGCCGTCACCCATGTCGATTATTCCGCGCGAATACAGACGGTGGACAGAGAGACCAATGAACGTTACTGGCGTCTAATAAAAACATTCAAAGACCACACCGGCTATGGTGTCATCGTAAACACGAGCTTCAACGTCCGCGGCGAGCCCATTGTCTGTACACCGGAGGACGCCTATCGCTGTTTTATGCGTACGGAGATGGACTACCTGGTGATCGGCAATCACCTCTTCGAAAAGAAAGAGCAGCCGGAGTGGCAAGAGAAAAAGGAATGGCGAGAGGAATTTGAATTGGATTAGGCCGCATGGTCAGCGTGACTGATTCCGCGTGTGCCAGTCGCGACTCCTCCAAGACACAAGTCACCTGCTCTGTGAGCACCACCGGACGACACTCCATATCACAGATCGTTGCTGCATCCCGCGTCGCTGCTATAAGTGCACCAGTCCAATGCAATGGAATCATCGGACGGCGGATGATATACTTCTTGCAAAGCGACGCATACGTTTATGTCGAC
>JAOTUR010000246.1 GCA_029863805.1 Candidatus Krumholzibacteriia bacterium
GGACGAAAACGGGGTCTTCGCATCCAGCGTGATCTTTCGGAGGAGTTTGCCTCAATGCCGGGTGTTAAGTATGTCTTTCATGAGGAGGGCATCGGCCTTCGCGAACTCCTGGCCTCAGATGAAGCTCCGTTTAGCCTGGGCGTGGTGTCCGAAGATCCCGTGCAGGCTTTCGCAGTGGCAGAAGAACTGATGCGGCGGTTGACGGAGGATCAGTTCATAGAAGACCTCCAGATCGACCGTGTGATAGGAACACCCAATCTCGTCGTGCGGCTCGATGCCGAGGAGGTAATACGCAGCGGTCTAAGCCCCGAAAGAGTCGCGCGTGAACTTCGCAACCGCATCAGCGGTGTCGAGGCCACGACCTTCGACGAAGTCGATCAGAGAATCGACATCGCGGTTCGAATAGCCCGTGATCAAAGAAGAGACATGGCCGCCGCGCTCAATGCGCCAATCAAACTCGCCAGTGGCGAGACGGTTCCCATCCGTTCCTTCATCCAGCTCAGCGAGGAGCGTCCCCTGCGTGAGCTGACACGGCGCAACCAGCAGCGTATGGTCATGATCACATCCGACCTGCAAGGTGGCTCGATGGACGAAGCGTGGCAACACGTGGGCACGGTTTTATCTGGGATGAACCTGCCTCCCGGTGTAAGAATCGTCGAGAGCGGCGAGCGCCGCGAAATGCTGCAGAGTTTTCGCGACCTTGCCTGGGCCATGCTTCTCGCAGTGCTCCTTGTATACATGATTCTCGCCGCTCAATTCGAGTCGTTCGTCGATCCCCTCCTCATCGCCTCGGTGCTTCCCATTGGGGTCGCCGGTGCGCTGCTTGCCGTTACGGTCACCGGAGGGTCTATCAATGTACTTTCGATGATCGGTATGGTTGCTATGCTCGGCATCGCCGTCAACGATGCCATAATCAAGATCGATACGATGCGACGTTTGCGCGGTCAAGGCATGGAGGGACCTCAAGCGATCCTGACGGCCAGTCGCCTGCGGTTGAGACCGATACTCATGACCAGTGCGACGACCATTCTGGCCATGATCCCTATGGCCATCGGCATCGGTAGCGGTGAACAACTACAACGACCGTTGGCGCTGACCATCATCGGGGGCTTGTTCTTGACCACGCTTTTGACTCTGTACTACACGCCGCTGCTCTACCAGATCGCGCATCGAATTCGGAGGCCCGAGTCATGACCCGATTCTTTGTGCGCCATCCGGTGACCACGTGGATGATCTTCGCTACCTTCCTGTTGCTCGGGGCCTACTCGCTGCCCCGCCTGCAAATTGAAGCAATACCTGAAGTAAACCTGCCAACATTAACTGTTCAAACGTATTGGAACGGCGCTTCTCCGCAAGCGATTCAAAGGTCGATAACCATCCCCATCGAAGAGGCGGCGCGCAAAGTCCACGGCGTGGAGCAAGTCAAGTCGACCAGTTCCCCGGGTCGCTCACGGGTCGAGATCTCTTTTCGCCGGGAGATTAATATAGACTTCGCGCGCGTCGATTTGAACGAGCAGTTGGGATCCGTTCGACGTAATATGCCCCTGAATGCTGGCCAGCCACAGATCCTGCCCTATGTGCCCGAGGAGTTCCAGACGGAGAATTTCTTTACCTTTAGTATGGAATCACAGCTCCACCCCAACGAGCTGCGCGACCTGGCGGAGACCTGGGTTCTTCCGCAGGTTCTCGCGCTCGAAGGCGTAGCCGATGCACGAGTGCTTGGGGGTGCGAGGCCACTGCTCAAGATCTTCCTGGACCGCCAGAAACTCGAGCTCTACAAGATCACCCCTGACGAAATCTACGAGGCGCTCGACCTCATGGACGAGCTGGACGGCGCGGGGGTAATTCAAGAGATGGGAATGGAGAAGCACGTCGCCCTGAGGCATCCGGTCGATTACGAGCGCATCGCCCATGCCGTTATCGGGCAACGCGGCGGGCGGACGTTCACGTTGGACATGCTTGGTGAAGTCAGACGCGATTTTGAAGATCCCGTCTACTTTGTGCGCACGAACGGTAAGAACGTCGTGCAGATCTCGGTTGACAAGCGAAGCGGTGCCAACACGGTCGCGGCGAGCCGGGTCCTGCGCAAGGCTCTGCCCGACGTGCGAAGCCAGGTACCCTTCGATGTGAATTTCGATATCGACGAGGACCAGGGCAAAGATCTCGAAGACAAGTTACGGGAGTTGGTTTATCGTTCGCTGGTTATTCTCGCTCTTCTGTTCTTGCTACTCTCCGTATCGCTCAGACAGATCCGCCTAACAGCGATAATTACGGGATCGATTCTCTTCGCAATTGTCATCTCGTTGAGTCTTTTTTACTTCCTTCGCATCTCGGTGAACTTTATCACCATTAGCGGGTTGACCGTTTGTTTTGGACTCATTCTCGACAACAGTATTCTGGTGCTCGACGCCATTCACCGCAGATTGCGCGCGATGGACCGTGCGGATGAGGCCGGATTATCGCGGAGAGCTAAGCTCAAGGTCGCCCTGGAAATGATCCTCGGCGGTAGCCAAGAGGTGCTCTTTCCAATTCTGGCCACCACACTAACGACGGTCGTGGCCTTCGTATCATTTATTTTCCTGTCCGGTCGCCTGGCACTCTTTTATGTGCCACTCGGCGTATCGGTGGCAACCGCGCTCATCGCATCCCTCTTTGTCGCCTTCGGGTGGGTTCCCATGGTAATCCACAGCGCGTGGGCGGCACCCCTCGTACGCCGTTCCCAGGACGGAACCCACGACATTGACGATCCCACAGAACTCGCCAAGTTCACCGAGGACCTCCCCGACCTGGAAAGCCCACCCCCGTTTTTGCAGCGCGTTTTTCTATGGAACCAGAGGCTATGGTGGGCGATTGTCCCCCTTCTGGTGGGCCTCTTCGTGTGGAGCGGTTTTGTGTACAAGGACAAGGTGCAAAAGGGAGGGTTTTGGCGCCTGCCCGATCAGGAAGAACTGTTACTCTACATGCGCTTACCGCCCGGGACCGATGTCCGGTTGTCATCAGAGACACTGGCGACGTTCGAAGCATCGCTCATGCCGATTCCCGATGGGGCCAGGATGCGCTCCACGACATTTGGTAATCAGGCGGTCATGCGGGTAGAATTTGATGATGGGCTTCTGAAAACCGAAACACCCATCTATTACCGCGCAGTCCTCACCGATCAAGCGGACAAACTCGCCGGAGCCGCGATATACATCGCCGGTTTTTCGGAGACGCCGTATATCAACGGCAATTTTATGGGCTCGGCCCTGAATTCGCTGGTCAAGGTCACAGGTTACAATTCACGTCGACTCAACGACATCGTCGAGGTGGCGCTTAAGCAAGTAGAGCGTAATCGCCGGGTTAGAAATGCACGGATCACTACGGGTGAAAGGTTCGGGCGAGCCACCCAGGAAGAGGTCGTGATCACGGTTCACCGTGAGCGTTTGGCCACACACGGTTTGTCCGTCATCGAGGTCGTCCGGCACTTGCGCAGGCTACTTGGGGTTGATACCCCCTGGAGCATGTTGATCGAGGGGGAAAACGAGCGAGTCCAGCTGTCTTTCTATGACTCCGAGACACTGGAATACTCCGACGCTGTCGAAACGATGATAAAGACGCAATCGGGAGAAAGGGTCCGCATAGCTGACTTGGTTAGTCTGCAGACGTTCCCACTCTCGGGTTCGATTACACGGGAGGATCAGCGTTACACCTCTTATCTCAATTGGGAGTATATCGGTACCGACCAGATGCGCCAGTCGTATATAAAGAAAGTCATCGAGTCACTCACGCTGCCGTATGGTTACGAGGCGGAGGAATCGCGTCGCGAGTTCTTTACCGAGGAGGAAGAAGAAGAGCTTTTGCTGACAGTAATCCTCGCGATCATTTTCATATTTATGGTGCTTGCCGCGGTGTTCGAGAGCCTCACGTTGCCCACACTGGTTCTGATTTCGTTGCCCATGGCATTGGTCGGCGTCTTCCTGGCATTCTGGTGGACCAATTCGGCTTTTGATTCATCGGCGCGTATTGGCCTCATCCTTCTCTTTGGGATTGTAGTCAACAATGCTATCCTGCTTCTCAGTCGTTTTCGCACCGAGTCCACCCTGGTGCTGAGAGTACGACTCGGTGGCAACCCCAGCGAGAAGGTCGCGCTTTTCCCTGGTATCACAAAGCAACTGGGCGGGAGTGATTTGTGGAAGCTCCCGCGCCCGGAACGTGCCCGCCTGCTGCACCGGGCCATCGCGCGGGCAACCCACATCCGTCTGCGCTCCATACTCTTGACCAGTGGCACGACGATCGTCGGACTTGCCCCTCTCCTGGTTCATTTTCGAGACACCAAGGACAAAGACATCTGGGAAAACCTTGCTCTTGCCTCAATCGGGGGGTTGGCATCGAGCACCATTTTGATTCTGCTGGCCATGCCGGCGTTGTACTATATGTGTATTCGCTGCGATTGGCTTTGGCGTGGACTGTTACAACGGGTTAGGAGATAGTACCCGTACGCTGCTGCCGGTTAGCGGGATATGTTATGTATCTTGAAAAGCACAATGGAGTCAGGTCGCTTCACGAGCCCGGCGCAATCGTTCTCATATCATGCTATGAGCTCGGCCACCAGCCACTTGGACTGGTTTTTCCCGACGCTCATCTGAGAGACGCGGGCTTTTGCCCTGCTTTGATCGACATCGATGTCGAACCCTTCGACGAACAAATCTTGCGTGGTGTACGTCTTGTGGGAATCTCGGTGCCCATGCACACCGCCCTCAAGCTGGGTATTGGCGTCGCCGAACGAATTCGCCAAATAAGCCCGGACAGTCATATCGCCTTCTACGGTCTCTATGCCGCTCTCAATGAGGACTATCTCCTGAGCACCGTCGCTGACTCGTGTTTTGGTGCTGAATTCGAGGCCGATCTCGTCGAACTGGCCAGACTGCTCGACGGTGCAACCGACACCAACGAACGCGCCGGGACCGAGCGAAGAGCACGAAAACACTCACCGCCACGGCTTCAGGACAAGCGACCTGTCCTGGCACGACGTGACGGGGTGCCGTCGCTGGACCACTATACCAAATTGGCTATGGATGACCGGTACCATCCGGTCGGCTATGTTGTGACAACCCGTGGCTGCAAACACCGCTGCCTGCACTGTCCTATCCCCCCAATTTACAAGGGACGTTTTTATGCCTTGCCCGGCGAGGTTGTGCTGAATGACATTCGCCAGCTGGTGTTGGCGGGAGCCAAACACATCACGTTCGGCGACCCCGATTTTCTCAATGGCCCGCAACACGCGCGTCGTTTGGTGCGGGCGATGAGGCAAGAATTCCCGAAGCTGACATTCGATTTCACCGCCAAGGTCGAGCATCTGGTAAACCACAAGTCCCTGGTTCGGGAGCTCAAGGAGCTCGGTTGCGTTTTTGTCGTCTCCGCGTTTGAGTCCCTTAGCGTTCGTACACTGAGCGCTTTGCACAAGCGCCACACGGAGCGGGACATTCTCGACACACTGCGTTTCTTCAAGGCCATCGACCTGGCGCTCAAACCAACGTTCGTG
>JAOTUR010000247.1 GCA_029863805.1 Candidatus Krumholzibacteriia bacterium
ACAACTGGTGCTCGGAACTCGCGCCCCAACTGTTGTCGGATGCTCACGCGCATCCGGCCTCGGTATAGGGACGACTAAAGCGGTGAACAGTCAACCCACACAAGACGTGCTCGTCGTTGGCGCCGGTATCACCGGACTCGCCACGGCTTACTTCCTGCGGCGCGGTGGTGTCCGCGTGTCGCTCGTGGATCAAGGAAAACGAGCGGGTGGTGTCATCCGATCACAGCCAAAAGACGGTTTTCTTTTCGAACACGGGCCCAATAGTTTTCTCAAGCTCACACCACAGCTCGACAACCTGGTCACCGATCTGGGTATACGTGACGAAGTGGAATTTGCGGATGACAAAGCAAAGAACCGCTACATCGTTCGCGACGGTAGACTACTGCCGTTGCCGCTTAACCCCATCTCCGCTATTGGCACGCGGTTGTTCCCACTCAAGTCCAAGCTGAGGGTGCTCAAAGAACCCTTTGTCCCTGCCGCTGGGCCAGATGTGGAGGAATCGCTGGCCGAGTTCGTAGTACGCCGTCTCGGCCGCGATATGCTCGACTACGCGATCAACCCGTTTGTCGCCGGCGTGTACGCGGGTGTACCCGAGGAATTGAGCGTACAGGCGGGTTTTCCAAAGCTCTATCAGCTCGAGCAGCGCTATGGCAGCCTTATAAAAGGTGCGATCCGGGGAAGCAAGGAGCGGAAGAAGCAGCAATCGACCGCGACCCCCGGCCGCATGTTCTCTTTCAAGGAGGGTATGCAAACGTTGGTAGACGCTCTGGCGGCACGGTTGTCCGATTCGCTCTACACGGAGGCCAGGGTGGTCGGCATTCTCCGCAACCAGTCGGGATTCGAAGTGACTCTCGATTCACAACATCGCACATGGACGCTCGCTTGCCGCACGCTTGTGATGGCGATACCCGCCTACGCCTACGAATCGATCCAGTGTAACTTTGATTTTCCCGTTCGGGGGTCGCTCGAACAAATCAGCTATCCTCCGGTTGCCGTCGTGTTTCTAGGATTCAATAAAAGGCCGACGGATATGAATTTGAACGGCTTTGGTTTTCTTGTACCCGAGAAGGAGCGGCGACACATACTAGGTACCATTTGGAGCTCCTCGATCTTTTCCAATCGGGCACCAAGCGATGGAGTGGCTTTGACGACGTTTGTCGGCGGCAGCCGCTGGCCGGAGAGTGCCGGCTTGTCGGATGACCGGCTGCTCGATTTGATTGCAGCTGACCTCAGCGACCTCATGTACATAAAGGAAAAACCCGACATTGTCTTGGTGAAGCGCTGGCCACGGGCGATTCCACAGTACAATCTCGGTCACCTTAGTGTCGTGCGTGCCGTGGAGGATGTGGAGCAACGAACGCCCGGGTTGCACATCACGGGCAACTTTAGGGGTGGCATATCCGTGACCGACTGCATCGAGCACAGCCGGGCGCTAAGTGAACGGCTGCTGGCTGGTCAGCCACAGCTGCGGTCCGTGTCATCGGGCGGATAGATCGAGATGCGCCAGGAGTAGATCAAGATGAGATTGAATCATGAACCACAGAATCGGGGAGGCGTCCAATGTCCATGATCGCGGTAGGTATGAATCATCGAACGGCGCCGGTTGATGTGCGGGAACAGTTCTCGCTTTCGGGTTGCGGGCTGGCGATGGCTCTCGAGGAGCTGCGCAAAGTCATGAACGAAAACGAGACAGATGACGGAGTCGCGATTCGCGAAGGTCTGATTCTGTCCACGTGCAACCGCTTTGAGATCTACGCCGTTGCTAAGGAACGAAAACACGGGTGGCAGGTTCTAAGGCAGTATATGCAGCGCCTGCAGGGGCTGCCGCTGGATCAGGTTCGCCCGTATCTCTATCAGCTAGAAGGTCCGGAGGCTCTCGAGCACTTGATGCGTGTCGCTGCCGGCCTCGACTCGATGGTGCTCGGGGAGCCCCAGATACTCGGCCAAGTTGGAGAAGCGATCATGGAGGCCAGGAACGCGGGCACGGTGGGGGTCGCGCTGTCGGAAGTCGCCAAACGGGTGCTCCGCGTCGGTAAACGTGCGCGCACGGAAACGGCAATCGGGAAGTTCACCACATCGGTCAGCCATGCCGCGGTAAAGCTCGCGCAGGACCGGCTCGGAGATTTGTCACAGGCATACATCGTCCTCATCGGCGCCGGAGAAATGGCGACGATCGCGGGACGTTCGTTCAGGGAACGCGGCGCAACCCACATGTTTGTGGTCAACCGTACGTATTCGCGGTCCGTCCAGCTGGCCGAGTCGATCGGGGCACGACCCCAGAACTGGTACCATCTGCCGGAAGCATTGGTGAGAGCCGATCTGGTGGTCACCACCACCAACGCACCGCATACGGTGATTTTTGCAAAGGATGTCGCCGAGATCCTGCCCAAACGCGAAGGTCGTCCATTGTGGTTTATCGACATCGCCTTGCCCAGGGACGTTGACCCAGCTGTTGCCAACATGGACTACGTCACCGTCAACGACATCGATGATCTAAGAGTTGTCGTTGACTCGAGCCGTGAGCAGCGACAGGCAGCGATACCGCAGATCGAGCAGATCATCAGCGAGGAGTTGAGACACTATTACGATTGGAACCAGAGTCGCGATGTGGTGCCGGTGGTCGTTGATCTGAGGCGTAGAATGCAAGTCCTGATCGAGAAAGAAACCGAAGTCGCCCTGCGCCGGGTGGTGACGCCCGAAGACAAGGCGATTGTCAGTCAGCTGGCGCATAGGATCCTGCACAAAATTCTTCACGAGCCGACGACCCGTCTCAAGGCAAGCGTCGCGAATGGCAACGGGCTGGCGTATGCGGACGCGATTCGCGAGCTTTTTGCGTTGGACGACGACCGCAAGGAGCCAGACCAATAGGACAGTTCTCACCCGGGAGCTTCCAGATTTCGGCGATTGAAGGCCCTTTCTTCGCGACTTTCATCAGAAAACCCCGCGACATTTCCCGGCTGGCGCCTCGCAATCTTGACACTCGTCAATTTCGTGAAATTTTTCACAATTTCGGCTTGTCACTTGCAATAACTTAGCTTAAGTTCTTCATGTATTGAGAATGTTTTCACAAGCACCACCCATCCCCTTTTTGGCAAGGTGGTGGGTACCCCGGTGAAAACGTCCCCGTTTGGGAAGGGTTGACGCCGATCGCTCGTGGCGAGTCGTCCACCGCTTTCCACACCACTGATACTGCAGCGAGACGCAGCGCCCGCGTGGGCTGCAACTTCCCCAAAAGCCTCTCGACTCGGTTGTAATCGTTTTGTGCCCCGCCTCAGTGGGGTAAATAATCTGTCGGTTACGAACCAAATGAGGGGGTTCGACATGATGGAGCCGACGACCAGGACCGAAGCCGATCGCGACTCGAAATTTGCTCGCTGGATCGGTGAGGTCCCCGGAGCTGAGACCATTCGACAATGCATCCACTGTGGAGTCTGCAGTGGTAGCTGTCCTTTGTCCGTGTATATGGACCGAAGCCCTCGACAGTTGATGTATTTGGCGAAGGACGGGTTCAAGATTGATGTATTGAGCAGCTTTACGATTTGGCTGTGCACGAGTTGTTATGCATGCACGGTGAAGTGTCCTCGGGGAATCCAGGTAACCGAAGTGATGTATGCGCTAAAGCGGAGAGCCATCGAAGAGGGCGCTTATCCGAAGCGGTTCCCTATTCCGGTATTAGCGAGAGAGTTTCGTAAGATGGTGCGCAAGAACGGACGTATTTCCGAATCCCGCCTGGTATTCCAACTCATGCTGAGAACCAACGCGCTGAAGCTGCTGGGATTGACCAGTCTGGGACTAAAGCTGATACGTACGGGGCGGTTTTCGTTTGGGATCGAAAAGATAAAGCGCACCGAGGATCTGAAAACGATACTCGAGGCGCTGGAACGGGATCGAGAGGAGGTGGCGGCGTGAGCAGATACTTGTACTATCCCGGATGCTCGCTTAAGGGGACCGGTAAGCAGTACGAGGAATCGCTGATTGCAGTTCTTGAGTCCCTCGATGCGCAGCTCGACGAATTGGAGGATTGGAACTGTTGTGGCGCGACCGCCTATATGTCGATCGACGAGGATGAGGCCATTGCCCTTGCCAGCCGCAACCTCGCCCTAGCGGAGTGCGACCATCGAGATCTTGTCACCCCCTGCAACGCATGCTACCTGGTTCTCAACAAAGCCCAACGGCAGCTGGCGGCGGACGCCAAGACGCGCAGGCGGGTATCGCGGGCATTGCATGACACGGGATTGGAATATAAAGGCACCGTCAACGTCCGGCATGCGCTGGATGTTCTGGTGAACGATATTGGATTGGAGACGATTGCAAAGAAGGTAACAAAGCCACTCAAGGGCTTGAAGGTCGCCCCCTACTACGGCTGCCAGATTGTGCGTCCTTACGCCACATTCGACTCGCAGCTCAACCCGGTGACCATGGACAATATCCTGAGAACGGCCGGCGCCGAGGTGGTTGACTACCCGTTCAAGACCAGGTGTTGCGGTGGCAGCCAGACCGGCACCATACCGGAGGTCGGTTTGCACCTCGTCTACATGTTGCTCAAGGAAGCGCAGGCGCGGGGGGCAGCCGCCGTGGCAACCATCTGCCCTCTTTGCCAATTCAATCTGGAGATTTACCAGGACAAGATCGCCAGCAAGTACGAACTCGATCCGTTGCCCATTGTCTATTTCACTCAAATAGTAGGGTTGGCCCTGGGACTACCCGCCAAAGGGCTCGGGTTGCATCGCAGTGTGGTACCGGTTGAGCCCATCCTGGAGAGGAGGACCGCCGATGTCGTCTGAGAAGACTAATTTGGGACCGATGGCCGGCAACGGCACGCCGCGCATCGGCGTCTACGTCTGTCACTGCGGGACCAACATCGCTGGGACAATAGATGTGCAAGCACTGGCGGAATACGCGACTCACCTGCCAGGTGTGGTGCTGGCTCGGGACTACAAGTATATGTGTTCCGATCCCGGACAGGATCTCATCAAGGAAGACATCCGAGAACACCATCTTAGCCGCGTTGTCGTGGCCTCGTGTTCCCCGTGTCTACACGAAACAACGTTTCGCAACGCAACCGCGCTGGGCGGATTGAACCCGTTCCACTTCCAAATGGTCAACATCCGCGAGCACGCCTCCTGGGTACACAGCGACAAGGACGCGGCCAGCCAAAAGGCCATGGATCTGGTGCGGGCGGCCGTGCGTCGAGTCGCGCTACACAAACCGCTCGAACAAAGAAAGGTGCCGGTGAGCGATACCGTGTTGGTGGTGGGCGCCGGCATCGCTGGTATACACGCGGCTCTCACTCTCGCAAACGGGGGCAAGCACGTCTACCTGGTGGAGAGGGAAACCAGCATCGGTGGGCACATGGCTCAGTTCGATAAGACGTTCCCCACACTCGACTGCGCCGCTTGCATCCTCACCCCAAAGATGACCGCCGTCAAGGCTCATCCCAATATCACGTTGTGGACGCTCTCCGAGGTAACCAAGGTAGATGGCTACGTGGGCAACTACGAAGTGACCGTTCTA
>JAOTUR010000248.1 GCA_029863805.1 Candidatus Krumholzibacteriia bacterium
GTGGCGGTAGGATTGTTTGGGTTACAGACAAACACAATCCTGGTCTTGTCATTTATGGCGTCTGCCATGGCGTCCAGGTTGTGCGTATAATCTCTGCACGGGACTTCCTCAAATCCAACTCCGCACTGCATACATATTAACTTATAAATAACGAAACTCAACTCCGAGAAAACACAGTTTTGATCCGAATAGACATAGGCGCGTACAAGAAGATCGAGGATTTCGTTGGTGCCGTTTGCTACAAAGATCTCCTCAGCGTCGACGGAGTGTAATCGCGCCAGTTTCTCGGTCAGCTCGGGGGCACCCGATTCCGGGTAGCGATTGGTACTGTCCAGGGTGGCTATTACGGCCTGCTTTATTCGTTCACACGGCGGATAAGGGTTTTCGTTCGATGCCAGCTTTGCAATTGGCACCGTGATCCCTCGCTCACGCTGCAGCTGCTCAATGGGCTTGCCCGGCTTGTATGGCCGTATGCCTTTGAGAAACGGTTTTGCCAACTTATCGAGATCCATCCCTTCCCTTCCTCTTTTTACCGCGACAGGACCCGTTTTAGTCTTTCCATCTCGCTTTTTTCCAGCGGGCGCACAGCCCCCAGGGGCAGCTTACGTACCGACAGCGGGCCAAATCGAACGCGTCGCAGTTTGACCACCCGCAACCCCACAGACTCACACATCCGTCGTACCTGGCGGTTGCGGCCCTCGTACAGCGTAATCTTGAGAATCGACTCGTGATGCAGCTGTTTCAACAACTCGATAGATGACCGCTTATCACGAGAACCATGTGGAGGCGAGGCGTACTTTGCGAGTCCTGAGAGCTTCTTGTCATTCATCAATCCACGGACCCTGACATGGTAGGTTCTTGGAATCCCAAACCGCGGGTGAGTGAGACGATAACACAGGTCTCCGTCATTGGTCAAAAGAATAAGGCCGGTAGTGTTGAGATCGAGCCGCCCGACTGGAAAGAGCCGTCGCGAGCGTGTGTATTTCTTGCACAAGTCAACAACCGTGGGTCGACCAAAAGGATCCGATACGGTTGATACCACGCCCTCGGGTTTGTTGAGCAGCAACACTATTGGACGCGCTGGATTGCTCAGCGCCACGCCGTCGACACTGATCGTGGTCTTTCCGGGAACCACCCTCGTCGCTGGCTCTCTCACGCGGCGGCCGTCCACCGTCACGCGCCCCGAACTCACCAGCTCGTCGCACGTGCGTCGCGACCCAGCCCCCAGCATGGCCAAAAAGCGGTTCAGCCGGATCGGCTCGACGCTCTTGTCTTCAGCCGTCGAACTGTACCTTGTCGGGGTCCTCGGGTTGCGGCGCGTCGGTGGTCGACGACTCCTTGTCCCACGCAAGCTCTCCCTCGTCCTTCTGGTTGGCGTCTGCATCACTGGAAGGCTCCACGGACGTGTCGATCGAGGCGTGCCCAACCCCCGCTTCGTTTTGTGTAGAGGATACGTCGGCCTCTGGTGCCGTCTGCACACCTTCCTCTTGCTCGAGCAACACCTCGAGTTCTTCCATGCTGGGCAGATCCTTGAGAGTGTTCATTCCGAGGTATTCAAGAAACTCGTGGGTGGTACCATAAAGAAAAGGCGCCCCCAGCACCCTTGCCTTGCCGACAATCTTGATAAGCGATCGCTCCATGAGCGTCGTGATCACACCTCCACATCCGACCCCGCGCACGTTCTCGATATCCGCCCGGGTGATGGGCTGCTTGTAGGCAATGATGGCAAGCGCCTCCAGACCCGCCTTCGATAGTCTCTGCTTTCGCCTACCCGAGTAAAGTCGGGCTATGGACGTAGCGTATTCGATATTTGTCGACAATTGCCAACCGCCGGCAACGCGCTCGAGCACGATGCTCGGCATCGCCTCACGCATCAGCGCGGTGAGGCGCTCGACGGACGCCTGGATGTCCGGAGTCGCCACATCATCTAGGACCGCGGAGATCCTTCTAGGGGACAGCGGCTCATCAGCGGCAAACAAAAGCGCCAGAATGGTCTGATCTAGGTTTGACTCATGCATCATTGTCCAAGTCCCCAACGATTTCTGAATCCGCTGTTGCATGCGCAGATGGGGCCTCCTGATTCAGCGACTGCTCGAGTGGCTCGTGTTCATCAGCGGCATAAATCCAGATGTCGCCGTGGGGCCTTTCCTGCCTCGCTGTGATTAGCACTCGTTTCATGAGCTCCAGCATTGCCATGAAGGTAACAACGATCTCCAGTCGACTGGTAGAATCCGTGAACAACTCGTGAAATCTGATCTGTCCCTGGTTCGATAGTGTCGTCAGAATGATCTCGATTTTTTCCTCAATGGTGTAAACTTCGGGATCGATTTCGGACGCGGTATCGCCATCAAACTCAGTGACAATCTCTCGAAACGCTCTCATGATTTCGTATAAATTGAGCTCAAACACCGCCTCGGCCCGATACTCTTTTTCCCGTTGCGGCACCGGGCGATTGAAAACCTTCAGGCGTTCCTCCTCCATGTCTCGGAAGTTTCGAGCCGCCTCAACCATCTTCTTGTATTCGAGGAGGTTTCTAACCAGCTCCTCGCGAGGATCGTCTTCATCCTCGTCCCTGCGCAGCAGCATCTGAGCCTTGATACGCATCAGCGTCGCCGCCAGCACAAAGAAATCGCCGGCCAGCTCGATCTGAAGCTCTTCCATGAGGTCTAGGTATTCGAGGTAGTCCCGGGTGATTTTTGCGATCGGGATGTCGTATATGTCCAGGCTGTCGCGCTTTATGAGATATAAGATCACGCCAAGGGGTGCCTTGACACCCTCCAACGCAGCCTTGTATTTGCCGTTCTTGGTCCTATCCACATTCAACTCGCAGTTCGTTTGGGGATGGTTTTCGTGCGATATTATGCGGAGTTCTCCGAGACTGTCAAGAATTCTCGCTACGCGCATGCCAGCGCATTCACGCACGATTTCGACCCCGCTAGGCCCGCGGGTGGAAAGCACGGTGGACTTCGATCAGATGGCGGGTATCGAGGGTGGTGTATATCTGAGTCGTCGAGATATCGGCGTGCCCAAGCAGGGCCTGAACATAACGCAGATCCGCGCCTCCCTCCAACAGGTGAGTTGCGAAGGTATGGCGAAGCACATGCGGGCTCATCTGCAATTGAATACGAGCCACCCGGGCATGCTGCCTGAGCCGTTTGAAGAAGCCCACCCTGGAGATCTTGCTGCCCCGGTGATTCAAGAACACGTACGGCACCGCTCTCCCCGCCGCCAGCTGAGGTCGGCTCCCCGCCAGATACCGCTCGAGTGCTCGCGCCGCCGGTTTGCCAAATGGAATAACCCGCCTCTTGCGTCCCTTTCCTTGGACGAAGAGCAGTCTCTCGCGGTCCTGCAACTCGTCGAAGGAAAGATCACACAGCTCCGACACCCTGAGACCCGCTGCATAGGCCAGCTCGAGCATCGCCCGGTCGCGCACACCCAGAACGCTCTCGTCCGGCGCGCTCAGAAGCCGCTCGACCTGGCCAATGGTCAGGACCTTGGGTACCCTCTTCGACCGCTTGGGGCCGACAATCTCTGAGGTGGTGTCGCGCCTCGTTGTCCCCTCCCGGTGCAGGAAACGATGAAAATGCCTAATAGCCGATAGTGCCCGCGCCCTGGACACGCCAGCCAGACCCCGGCGGGTCAACCGAACCATGTGGATTTCCAGGGCCTCGAGGGGGATGGAAGCGGCAGAAGAAATCTCCAGCTCGTCGAGCGTGTCGAGATAAGCCCGCAGATCCCTGCCATAGGCTTCGATGGTGCGCGCCAGTAGACCCTTTTCGCTCACCAGATAATCCAGAAACTGATCGACCGATGTGTCGAGTTTGCCTGCCATTGCTTTTGCTTGACTCTACGTGGCTTGAGGTGTTACCTTTTCACACGATCTTATTGGGGAGGAAGATAATGCCACAACTGAAATCGGCAAAGAGACGCGTCAAAATCGGACTGAGGAATGAAACTCGCAACCGAGCACAGCGGAGTGCGCTGAGAACCAGTCTGAAAAGGGTGGCGCAGGAGAAGACCGCCGAACCCGAGGCCGCGGTCCGTAAACAACAGTCGATCCTGGATCGAGCGGTGAAAGCGGGTTTGATTCACCGAAACAAGGCCGCGCGCTTAAAGTCTCGATTTAGATAAAAACACTAAAGCATTGATAAATAATGGCTTGTGAGTTAAGTGGTCTCGCCTGTCAGGCGGGCCATTTTTCTATTCTCTGTAAAAGCCCTCGAGTATCGCCGCGGCGGCGCCGGGGTCCACCAGCTCCGAACGACCGGCGGCCCGGTAGTAGATCTCGATCTTGTTCTGCTTGAGGTTGCGCTCACCGATCGTGATGCGAATGGGGACACCGATCAGATCGGCGTCTTTGAATTTGAAACCCGCCCGCAGATCACGATCGTCGATGAGGATCTCCCAGCCCGCTTTCTGCAGACCCGCGTAGACAGATTCCGCCACCTCCATCGAGGCGTCGTCACTTACATTGATCGGCAGGATGGTCGCGTGAAACGGCGCCAGCGCCGCGGGCCACCTCACGCCCTCGTCATCGTGATGGGCCTCGATCGCCGCGGCGACGGCTCGCGACACGCCAAACCCATAACAGCCCATGATGAAGTGGCGCTCTTTGCCCTCGCGATCGAGAAACGTTGCATTCATGCTGTCGCTGTACTTGGTGTCCAGCTTGAAGATGTGTCCCAGCTCGACACCCTTGCGCAGTCTGAGCTTTGATGTGCCGCATCGGCGGCACCTATCCCCGTCCTGGGCGAGACTCGTTTGCTCGATCAGGGTCGGGGTAAAATCGCGCCTCATCTGGACCCCGCGGTAGTGTGCGTCGGTCTGGTTCGCGCCCACGATCATTCCCTGATACCCATCCAGCAAACGGTCGGCGATAAGCTTCGTCCCGTGCGGCAGACCAATGGGCCCCGCGTAACCTACATCAGCGCCGGTGAGCTCCCGTATATCCTCATCGTCCAGAGGTTCAACAAAGGGATCGCCAAGAATCTTGGCCAGCTTGATCTCGTTGAGCGTCCGCTCGCCCGGTATCAGGACCGCAACGACCCCGTCTTTGGATTTGTAGAGCAGCGTCTTTACCAGTTGCACGGGTTCAACCTCGAGGAAACGCTGCACCTCTTCAATGGTCTTCTGCCCGGGCGTATCAACCTTGAGCGGAGCAGCGAGTACCTTCTCCACAGCTTTTAGCGGTTTTCCGTCGCTCTCTGCGCGCTCCGCAGCCGCTGCGTAGCCGCAATCGCACACAAATATTTCACTCTCTCCCGCTTCTGCCAGCACGACGAACTCGTGATTCACATCACCCCCGATCTTGCCCGCATCTGCCTCGACCATGACGTTCTCGAGCCCGCAACGGTCGAGAATACGTCGATACGCCTCTGCCATTTCTTTGTACGTTTCGTCCAATGACTCTTGTGAATCGTGAAAGCTGTACGCGTCTTTCATGATGAATTCGCGAGCGCGCATGACTCCAAAGCGGGGTCGGATTTCATCGCGAAACT
>JAOTUR010000249.1 GCA_029863805.1 Candidatus Krumholzibacteriia bacterium
TCTCCAGAGCCCACTGCGCGAGCTCTCCGTCACGTCCGACGAACGGATTGCAGGTATCGATCACCACCTTACCCTTCAGCAGCTCGCCCACGTTATTGCGAACGTCCGGCAGCGCGTGATAGGGAACTGAGACCATCACCACCTCGCCGAAAGCGGCGGCCTCCGGGGGCGTGCCAGCATGGGCGTTGGGGCCGAGGCTGGCGGCGAGTTCTCTGTCGTCTTCGAGGTGTCGCGACGAGAACATGACCTCGTGCCCGGCTTTCACCCACACGCTGCCGAGTGTGCCTCCGACCTTGCCCGAGCCTACGATGCCGATCTTGACTTTGGCGGCGCCGTTGGTCGCGGCACCCAACGGGAACGGCAGCGCATTGAGCAGGAGGGCACCCAAAGCGCCCGTTGCGGTTTCCAGGAATTGACGACGATTGGCCTTCATGACCCTCTACCCTCGCATCAGCAGGACGGAGTAAACGGATAGAAAGAATAACGCACCTCCCTCCCGAGGGAGAAGTCCTGTAGGCAGGATGTCCAGTGGTGTGCGGCCGACGGGCCCAGAGACGTACGCATGCGAGATCCGTTAGACATCCTGTGAAGCTATCGCGAACGTCTGCATCGAGTCGAAAACGTTCTAATCGGAAAGCACGCGCCCGCGGCTGGTCGAGATGCGTCCTGACACTGTCTCGTCGGTCAAGAATCAACCCGTATCGGGCAAGGCCGTTGCGTCACCTGCACCACTTTGCGTACCGATACAGGACCCGCGCCCGCACCTCAAACCCCATCCGAGTATGCCAGTCTGAGGTGCCAGTTGGTCAGATCCAGCAACTCGGTATCACCCAGACGCAATGGCCCCGAAGCTTCCGCTGCGACCGGGCGAACCAGGATCTTGGAGCGGTACTTCGACACGCTTCTTCCTTCGGGGATGGGGTGGAAGCCGCGCATCTCGAAGAGACGCCGGTGCGCGGCGGAGAGGCCCGCAGACCAGACGCTCAAGTGCGGAAACTTGCCGAGGAGCGCTGCGCCTAGCAGCTCTTCCAGAATCTCGCCCGCCGTCGCTTCCCAATCCATGATTGTGAATTCGGTGCCAGTCAGGCGCTCCGTGGCGCCAAGCACCAAATATCCCTCGAGACGATCGTCATCCCAGAAGACGAACCGATATTGGCTCAGTGGGTTGCGGTATCGCCACCCGAAGTACGCCACGTCGCGCTGGTGACGGATTCGGGTTCGTTTCAGTCTCGACACCAAGTCTGCCATGGCTTCGGTACGGGGTAGGGTTTCCACCGACAGATGGCGATCCATCCGCATCGCGCCCAGGGCGAGAGTGGCGAACGGGGGGATCCGGTTCGCGAGCCACTGAAGGCGCTTGCGCACAAGGCGCATCGGACGTGAGGCTTGGTACTCACGTACGAGCGCGCCGAGCGGCGGAGTCATCTTCCAGCCGGCGGCGAGCGACGCGATCAGGTTGACCGGGTTGGCGGTCCAGTTGAACAGGTACGGTATCTCCCGTTCCCGCAGCTCATTCTCGAGGGACCCCATGATCTGGCCGAAGATCCCCTGGCTTCGATACTCGGGATCGATGACGAGGTCACCGGCGCACGGAATGAGATACTTTTGCGGAGGATTTCCCACCTCCCACGACGCACCCATTGCACCGCGCATCCCGACCACTCGATCTTGGTCGAGCGCGAGATAGATCGGCCAGTCGCCGTATGGGTTAAGGTCGTACTTCCAGCGGAGGTAGGCAGCGTTGAGCTCAATGTCGGGGCTCCACAGCCGCTTTTGAAGTCGTGCCACGGCTGCGGCGAACTCCGACCGGTAGCGCACTATTTCGACCACCCTTCATCCCCTCTGTCGGCCCCCGACTCCGTTCGCAGTCCCGGGCCCTATGCGATAATACCTCGATGACCCGACTGATTGTCACTATTGACACCGAAGAAGACCTCTGGGGAGCCTACACGGTGCCGAATCCCCCCGTCGAGAACATCAAGGAGCTTCCGAAGCTTCAGGCAATTTTCAATGAGTACGGCGTTCGCCCCACGTATCTAGTCACATACCCTGTGGCCACAGATCCTGACTCGCTGGCCATTCTCCAGTCTTTCGCGACCGACGGCCGTTGTGAAATCGGAGCACACCTGCACCCTTGGAACACACCGCCCATCTCCGAAGAGACGAACGAGCGAAACAGCATGCTGTGTAATCTTTCCTCCGAGCTCCAGCTCCAGAAGCTCGAGACCCTGAGCGCCGCAATCCGTACCGGATTTGGCCGCGAGCCGAAGTCGTTTCGCGCCGGTCGCTGGGGTTACAGTGCCGAGGTAGCCGAGAATCTCACGCGCATCGGGATCAAAGTGGATAGCTCGGTCTATCCATACATGGATTGGAGCTACCTGCACGGCCCTGACTTCTCGTCGATTCCGTTGAAAAAGCGTTGGCGGTCGATCCGCGAGCTGTTCGGCCGCGGTGACGGGTCGCTGCTCGAGATTGCGGCCACTTCGCTGCTCGTGCCCAAGCAGCGCCGTCGGATTCCGCCGGCGCTCGCCGCGCGGCCCAGGTTGGGCCGGCTGCTGCGCCGCAGGGGGCTTGTGCGGCTGACCTGGCTCTCACCCGAGAATGAGGATGCCAACGGTATGATCGACCTGTCCCAGCGCCTGATCCGACGTGGGTTTCCCTATCTCAATCTCTTCTTTCACTCGCCGACGCTCTCCGTGGGCCTCACCCCGTTCGTGCGCACGGTGTCGGATCAGAAAGCCTTCTACGAGCGGATTCGATCGTACCTGGAGTTCATTCGCGCGCGTCGGATTCCATCGATGCTGTTGTGTGAAGCTCTGAACGACTGAACGACGGTGTCATCAGATCTGGTCACGAGCGGAGCGCAGGTATGTTCCTGGACTTACGCGTAGGGCGGCTTTGCGATCCCCTTGCCGGCAGAGTGTGGGATCGGGAGACGATCCACCGAGAGCTGGCCCGCCGCCTTGAATTATACCGTAACCAGGGCCTTGGACCTGGCGATCGGGTATTCCTGCACTATGGGAACACCCTCGAGTTCTTCGTCGACCTCCTCGCGGTGTGGAAGCTCGGCGGTTGCGCGATCCCGATCGATTCGCGATTGACGATGTTCGAGGTGCAAACGCTGGCTGAAGCGGCGCGGCCGCGTTTTTCGCTCTGGCACGACGCCTATGATGGCGCCATGGGCGCGGCGCTCTCGGATCGCGGCGTCACCCAGATTGGAAGCGACGAACTCCCGCGTGAGGGGGATAATCGCTCTTGCGCAGACCTCGTTCACCTGGACGCGCCGGCGCTGATTCTGTTCACGTCGGGGACCACCGGCCAGCCCAAGGGAGTGGTGCACACCCATCGTTCTCTCCGAGCGCGCTGGCTGGCGCTTCAGCAGAGCCTGGGGATCGAGAAGTTCCGTCGCACACTGTGTCTCTTGCCGACCCATTTCGGGCACGGGCTCATCTGTAACTGTCTGTTCCCCTGGTTTGGCGGCGGCGACCTATACATCTGCCCGCCATTCCGTCCGGACCTCGTCATGCAGCTCGGGTCGCTTCTCGATGAACACGAGATCACCTTCATGTCGTCGGTGCCCTCTGTGTGGCGCCTCGCCCTGAAAGTGTCGAAGCCGCCCACCCGGCGAAGTCTCGAGCGCGTCTTCTGTGGATCGGCGCCTCTTTCCGCCTTTCTGTGGCGCCAGGTTCAGAAATGGACCGGCACCCCCGAGGTTTTTAACGCATACGGGATCACGGAAACCGGGAGCTGGGTCGCCGGTACGACCGTCACAGACTTCGTGCCCGCCGACGGCCTGATCGGTAATCCGTGGGGAGCGGTAATCCGAATACTCCCGGTTTCCCAGCCCGGCGCTCCGTTGTCCACGATCGAGCCATGTGCGCCGGATGAGCCAGGATACGTATGGATCAACACCCCGGCTCTCATGGCCGGCTACTTCGAGCGGGAGGACCTCACCCGTGAGGTCGTGCACGAGGGTTGGTTCATGACGGGGGACATCGGCGTGCTGAACGCACACGGCCACCTCTACCTGCGCGGACGCGAGAGAGAAGAAATCAACAAAGGGGGGATGAAGGTCTATCCGGGGGATGTCGATACCGTGATCGAACGCTTTCAGAAAGTTGCCGACGTATGCACGTTCGCGGTCGACGATCCGCTCTATGGTCAAGATGTCGGGGTTGCGGTCGTCCTGCAGGATGCGGACCCGACGACTCGAGGCGCGCTTTACGATTGGGCAACGCAACATCTCGCGAAGCACCAGACACCGGTTCGCTGGTACTTCATCGACGACATTCCCCGGACTGCCTCAGGCAAAATCAACCGGGACAATGTGGCCCTGGTGTGTGCCGAGCTCAGCGCCTGGGATCCGCAGCGCCCATCATAAGAAGCGTTGACATGTCGCGGCGTGGCCGACTCATTCACTTCTTGTGCGCGTCGAACTCGGCGCTCGCGGGCGATCTGACCGACGACGCGCCCCTCATCAGCGCCGGACAGCTCGACTCTTTGGCGATCTTCAATCTCGCGGTGTGGATCGAGAAGGAGGTCGGCCAGGAGATCGACCTCACGACTTTCGATCTCGGTAAAGAATGGGACACGGTGTCCGGTATCTTGAATTTCATCGCAACGCACCGGGAGATGGGAAACGCCACCTCGTGAGAATGGTATTCGTAGTCCTTGCCCTCGCGCTGCTTTGAAAATGTCGTATCGGGACGGGAGGGCACGACACATTATCCCGGAGACCCTCGACTCGGCGGTCAGAACCATAGAGCAGATCGATGCTGGCTGACTTCGTGACCGAACGACACACGACTTCTGTCGATTCTGCAACGTTTCGATTGGCTCTTCGGGTTCTCGCATGACCAACCCCATTTGGCATCAGCAAATCTCTCGTCGTGACAGGACTGGAGAGCTGGAAGTCCAGCAACGAAGACACGCAGCCGAGCGAGACGGCTCAACAATTCTGCGCTCAAGCCGAGGCGGCGAACGAGCTCGTTGATGACTAACACTAGCGATGCAAACGCGCAGCAGACCTGTCGATAGTCCTTAGGACTTGGACAAAGAAAGCGGTTGCGGCAACCCAGCAACACTGACCCGCTAAAAGACCGGGACCGGAACAAAACCCGAGCCATCGCGATAGTCAACGCTGCACGCATTCGCCTCGAAAACCGGGAGGTCGAAATTCTGACTACTCCTGTCCCGACAATTACGCTAACCTCGGGGCGACTTTAGGCGCAGGGGGGGGCATGCACTGGGAACGGGTTCGAACACAAGCCGTGGATGCCGGGTTCGATAAGCAGATTCGCGAATTTGTGGCGGGCAATCTCAAAATGGCGGTGGCGCTGATTAAGGGTGCATGCGCGAAGATCTGAGGGCGCTGGTCGCCGCTCGCGATTTGCTCTACGTCTGGACCTCGCGAGAGTTCAAAGCCCGGTACGCGGGCTCGGCGCTCGGGGTGGCATGGGCGCTGTTCTACCCGCTG
>JAOTUR010000250.1 GCA_029863805.1 Candidatus Krumholzibacteriia bacterium
CGACTTCAGAAGTCGATTGATCGCAGAACCTCACAAGCCGGTTTCTCGCCGGTCGCGTTGCTCGAAGCCAGGGAACTTCACAGGATCGGCACGCAACTCTATCTCGAGGGCGAATATATACTCGCGCTCGAGATGCTCGAGGAGGGCATCCATCTGCTTGAGGAGGAAAGTGATTAGTCGTGGCCGGACGTTTGTCTTCGTAGCAATGCTCCCCATGTTTGATCCACTGTGTCCCGCGGTGGCGCTCTCAGGCACGCTCACCGGTGCCCTGGTTGCTGGTTTTGACTCCTACTCCGAAAAGTATACCCTAACCCAAACCAAGACTTTGGATCGCCTCAACGAGTTCAGAACCCGTATCAACCTTGGCTATCTGCAAGGCACATTGTTGGACGACTATTCTCAAATCGAGGCGCAAAGCCTGATCGGTCAGGAGAGCCTCGAAGCCTCGGGGCGGTTAAACCTAACGCGACGCTTTGGAAATTCGCGCATGGCCCTCGATAATATGATTACGTTCAGGTCGTACCGTGAGAACTCCAACTATGCTTTTGCGAACGACTTTCGTCGCTACGGTCTCCGCGTGTATGCTCAGCACGACCCTGTTCGTGACCTAACGTTGAGGGTTGCCGACCGGTTGGACGTCGTGGATTATGAGGAGCGCACACAATTCGATTACGATTATGTCCAAAACGTCATTGAGGTGGGTGCGAGTTTGGATCGGGGGTTAGCGTCCTCGTACAATGCGACGATTGGTCTTGCGCACAAGTCGATCCCTGACACGACTGAGATCAGCTATAGAGCTTACAACCTGGGCCTGGAGTATCGACACATATCTGGGGTACGCAAGCAGATTTTCCTGACTGTCAGCGGGGAGCGTAGGATGTATGCGCACAAACCGGCGAGAAGCCCCTTTTGGTCCTTCTATTCGAATGCGAACATTCAACCGTTCACGGTTGGCATTTTCGGCCTCACTATCGACAACTCGCTGGAAAGTTATCTCTACGACCGAGAAACCAATGTGTTCTTTGACTATGTGGAGAATCGGTCTAGTGCGCAGATTTCGTATTTCCGGTCGACCACCTTTTCGGTCGCTCTGGGTCCCACCTACGGCTTTCTCGCCAGTGGTTTTTCACGAACGGATGAGTACAAAGAAATTGGTGGTAAGCTGTCCGTGGACTACAACACGGGTGGGAGAGTCTGGCTTTTGGCCAGCTATGAGCCAGGATGGCGCGACTACAGAATTGACGATAATGATGCGAATCTGATCTTCTCGGATTTCTCGTATCATCGCATCCTCGTCTTCACAAACGTCAGACTGTGGAGAAACACGAGCATGAATTTGTTCGTAAATCTCGAGCCGGAGGACCACAAAGCAAGGGACGATGATTCAACGACTACGTTGTTCTCATCGGACATATCGTACAGCTTTTAGAAGCGATCAAGACGCGAGCAGTTCCTTGAACTGCTGCGTCATTATGGGCACAATCTCAAAAAGATCACCGACGATGCCATAGTTTGCATGCTGGAAGATCGGCGCGTTCGGGTCTTTGTTGATCGCAACTATCACTTTTGATGTGCGCATACCCACGAGGTGCTGGATGGCCCCCGAGATACCACACGCAATGTATAGTTTTGGATTTACGACCTTCCCGGTCTGTCCCACCTGGCGTGAATGAGGCGCATAACCAGCGTCCACGGCGGCGCGGGAGGCACCGACCGAGGCGCCCAGAACGTCAGCCAATTCCTCCAGAATCTTAAAATTGTCTTCACTTTTTAACGAGCGCCCGCCGGCGACAATGATCTCGGCCTCGGTGACGTCTTTTCTCCCGGCCGATGTAACGACGATCTCTTTGACCATCGCGCCAATCTGATCCAGCGTTATAGGGAGGCTGACCTCAGCCACGTCGGCCAGGTTACCGGTTTTCTGAGCTGCCGGATAGATATTCGGTCGAAGCGACGCCATCTTGATGGTGGCTTTTGTCGTTATCACATCCGCATATGCTTTTCCCGAGTATACCGGTCGCTTTGCCTTCAGTGCTCCGTCCTCGACGTCCAGCTCGGTACAGTCGGTCATGAGCGATCCTCTGGCGCGTGCTGCCACTCTTGTGGATAAATCCTTGCCCATCGCCGTTGCGCCAAACAGGACAATGGCCGGATCACACTCCTTCAAAACGGCTTCGAGACCGCTGGCAAAACCCTGTGTCGAATAACTGTCAAGCACGTCGCTCTTAACCACATACACCTTCCCCGTGGCGTACGATCTCGCTTCTTCGACGGCCCCATCCACGGCGCCACCCAACACCGCGATATGCACCACACCACCCAATTTGTCTACCAGCACTGAGGCGGCTGAGACTAGCTCGGCATTGATTCTTTTGAAGCTTCCCTCTCGAACCTCGGCAAAAACCAGAATATCGTTGGTCATCCTTTCCTGCGGGACGCGCGTCCCTACTCCTTTCTCGCAACTACTTACAAGACTTTGGCATCCTCGCGAAGCGCGCGGACCAACTCCTTCACGATCTCAACAGGCTCACCTTCGAGTATTCGACACTCCGGTCTTTCTGACAGTGGCGAGTAACCCACAACCCTCGTAGCCGACCCCGACGCGCCAACCTCGGCAGAATCCAGCCCGACGCCGGTCAGATCGACTTTCTTTATCTCCTTCTTCTTGGCCTTCATGATACCGGGAAGTGAGGCGTATCGCGGTTCGTTAAGACCTTTTTCACACGATATCACTGCCGGCAGTTTTACGTGAACGATTTCATCGCCTCCCTCGATTCTTCGCCGAACCTCAAGAGACTGGTTGTCTTCGCTCCACTTGAGCTCCACCGCAATCAGCGCCTGTGCCGTGCCCAGTGCCTCGGCCAACGCCGAACAGGTTTGAGCGGCGTCGTAGTCTATACCCTGTTTGCCTCCAAGGATCAGGTCCAACCCCATCGGTTCCACGACTCTTGCGATTATCCTCGCGTTAGTCAACGAATCTCCACCCTCAAAGGCGGGGTCATCGACATGAATAGCCTCATCCGCCCCCATGGCGAGAGCAGTCCTCAGGGTTTCGACAACGCGCTCGGGTCCGAGCGTTATGGCAGTGACTGTTGTACCATCTTGAAGGCGTTCGCGGATCTTAAGAGCTTCTTCAACCGCGAACTCGTCGTAGGTGTTCATCACATACTTGACACCTTGGGTTTCGATGCCCTGCTTGTCTGCTGTAAGTCTTATCTTTGTCTCAGTATCAGGAACATTCTTGACCAGAACTCCGATCTTCAATGGTGATCCTCCTCTATCGTGTTGCCAAACCGTTGCCAAACAGGCAACGGATTGGCTCCGTTGTTGGGCGGGGTTAATTCTTGAGCAGGAATCTCGAGATCACTATGCGGTGGATCTCGCTGGTACCCTCATAAATCTCGGTGATTCTTACGTCCCGGAAGTATCTCTCTACGCTGGAATCCTTGAGATAACCCGCTCCTCCGTAGATCTGCACCGCCTCCCGTGCCGCACGGTTGGCCATCTCCGATGCGAATAGTTTGGCCATCGCCGCTTCCTTGGTGTGCGGCTCTTTCCGATCTCGAAGTCTCGCCGCGCGGTATATCATCAACCGCGCCGCTTCAATGTTCATCGCCATATCCGCGATCTTCCATTGGATTGCCTGAAACTCGCCGATGAGCTTACCAAACTGCTCCCTTTCCTTCGCGTAACTGACCGAAGCATCCAAACAGGCCTGAGCGATACCAACTGCCTGCGTGCCAATCCCGATGCGACCGCCGTCGAGGGTCCACATGGCGATCTTGAAGCCCTCTCCCTCGCTGCCCAACATGTTCTCGGCGGGGACGCGGGCATCTTCAAAAATCAGTTGCACGGTGCTAGAGGCGCGCAGACCCAATTTGTTCTCCTTCTTACCAACACTAAAACCGTTGGTGTCCCGCTCTACGGCAAATGCGCTGATGCCCTTTGCACGTTCAGATGGATCAGTCCTCAGCATCACAACGAAGAGGTCCGCTTCGGCACCACTTGTTATCCAACTTTTGGTACCGTTTAGCACGTACTCGTTGCCATCTTTGACCGCTCGCGCCTGCAGCGATGCCGCATCGCTGCCAGCGCTGGCTTCGCTCAGCGCGTACGCACCAAGCAGCTCCCCCTTAGCCATCTTGGGAAGATACTTCTTCTTGGTTTCTTCATTAGCGAACCCCACGATGGGCGACGAAGCCAGAGAGTTGTGTACCGACATCGTCACCCCCGTCGAGGCGCACGCCCGATTTATTTCTTCCAACGCGAGGACCAGCGCAAAATTGCCCGCGTTGGATCCGCCGTATTGTTCGGGTATAAGCATTCCCATGAAGCCCAATTTGGCCAACTTCTCCACCAGTCCCCGCGGGAACTGGCCATTCGCATCGTTCTCGGCCGCCATCGGCGCGACTTCGGAGTCCGCGAAATCTCTCGCCGTCTGCTGAATCAAACGCTCTTCTTCGCTCAAATCAAAATATGCGGACATCTTCTCCCCACGGATGTGTGCGATTCGTCGCCCAGACATCGCAAACTTATTCATTTAGTTATAGTTACGACATTATGGTCGTTGGATAAACGTATCATCGCGACTGCCGGCTGTCAATCGAGAATTGGCAAACAGGTTTGAGGATTCGACGCCTACGCGCCCACGACTTCCCGGTGCACTGACATGTCGAGCGAGCGAACCCATTTTGCCTTTACCATTGGATCAACGTTTTATAGGGTGTCTTCATGAGTGACTATGATCATCCACCCAGCGCTAAAAGGAAATTACTGTTCTATTTGATTGTCTTTGGCTGTGTGTGGCTGGTTGTTGATGCTTCATGTTTCTTTATTCTAAGACACATCGAAAAAACACACACCTTATTTTATCGCTTTGATTTGCCTACTGAAGCACAAGTCGCCCAGTATTATGAAACCCGATATCATCCTGAGTGGGGATGGGATATTGACCGTTCAGCTAAGGGTGTTCTCGGCCAACGACAACATCGAGATATTGAAATTAAGCCAAGATACTATATTAAGACGTTCGGAAACTCGTTCACTTATTGTACGAATGTGGATGACGATGAGACTTGGCAGGCCTACATTGAAGACAATTCTCCTTGGGATTGTCTTAATTTTGGGACTCCGGGATTTGGCACTGATCAAGCGATTCTAAAATATGAAGGTAGTACGGTTAAGTCCATGTATACGATTTTGGGCATCCAGGACGAGAATATCAGTCGATGCATGACGTCTAACTGGTTGTTTTATCAGAAGAAGTTTGCCCCCAAACCCTACTTTGAGGTGCAAAATGACACGCTGCACCTGACTTACCCACCGCAAGGCCTGGAGGCATTGCAGATGTTCGCGTCGATGGATTACGTCCAGGCAATTGCCAGGGATGATTATTGGGCCTCCTATCACAAAGAGAAGAATTTCCCCGATCGAAATATCTGGCCTTCATCGATAACCCTAATTAAGCATGC
>JAOTUR010000251.1 GCA_029863805.1 Candidatus Krumholzibacteriia bacterium
CGGGAATTCCCCCGGTACCGTTTTTCGCCGACGGTTTTGTATCACAACCAAGAATATATCAAAACCTTCCTGAGCCCATCCAAGGGCCTGCATGCCCACTTTGCGGGAAGCGATCAGGAGAGCATCAAGCTCGAAGTGGCGAATATCCAACAGATACCCATCGAGTTGCTGAGCGTGTCTTTTAAGGACTCCCTGGTATTTCCCGGGGACCACGGGCGCATTCTATCGGGCACAACACGTTCTCGGCCCGTCGAATATCACGCGCTGGAGCTTGCGCTACCTGCTGGTTTCTCATGGACGGAGGGCATGATTCCCGAACTAAGAGTCAACTACAGGTTGCTGGGAACAGAGCGCATCTGTTCGGAAACGGTGTTTTCGTGGTCGCACCTCGATAAACAATTTGTCTCGGGCGATTTTCTTCGTGAGGCACCCAACATCCGAAACGCCCAGTTCGCAACCGTCGACGACGCGCAGAAGGCGATATTCCTCGAGCGCGGCGAGTGGGCTCTGATGGATAACTTGATCATTCCAGCCGGCTACCGGGTGATCGCTGGGCCGGGCCTGACGCTGAATTTGTATAACGGGGCGAAGATTCTGAGTTATTCACCGCTGATCTTCGTTGGTTCCGAAGAAGAGCCCGTTATTGTCATGGCACCGGACTCGACCGGGCAAGGACTGGTGGTGATGAACGCGCACGGGGAATCAGTGCTGAAACATGTTCGATTCATCAATTTGTCGAGTCCCGCTCAAAACGGTTGGGGGTTGACAGGGGCGGTTACGTTTTATGAGTCCCCGGTGCGAATAGCACACACGCACTTTGCAGGGAATCGCGCCGAGGATGCGCTAAACACGGTGAGGTCGACGTTTGTGATAGAGAACACGCTGTTTAGCAAGCCGGTGTCCGACGCGTTCGATGCCGATTTCTGCACGGGTCGCATTGTCAATACGTCGTTTGTCGATTGTGTCAATGACGCCATCGATGTGTCTGGAAGCGACGTCAGACTGGACAGCATTTTTGTCAGTGGTGCCGGGGACAAAGGGGTGAGCGCCGGCGAGAACAGTCGAGTCGAGGGCAAGGAGATAGAGATCCGCTCCGCCTCGATAGGTGTGGCCAGCAAAGACCTGTCGCAGGTGACCATTGACGATGTTCGCATTAGCAATACCAAATTTGGATTGGCAGCCTTCCAGAAGAAAGCAGAATTTGGAGGCGCTATCATCACAGCCAGGCGTTTGAACTTGAATGAAGTGCTAGACCCATATATAGTAGGAACGAACTCGCGGATAAGCGTTGACGGGGCGATGGTTGGTACGACGCATAGGGATGCCAAATCTCTTCTTTATCCCGTAGAGTAGACTTCCTTCCGCACCCCACGAGGCTCAGCCCCGTTACCAGATATACAGATTGTCGATCCCGGATACGTATTTCGAGCTCTTGGTCATGCGAAAGGGGAAGTGGTTGGTGATGCGATCGGCATCGGCGTCACACTCTTCGTCGTACTTGACTTCGAGAATCACATTGATGCGGTCGCTTAACTTGCTGGTAAATGAATTGTTCTTGCGGCCGATTCGATAGAACGAGGCGTCGGTATCTAGGGTAATCCGATATCTCCTGTCCGCAGAGCGAAAGTAACGCCGGCGGTAGCTGTTTAGCAATGTGGGATCGAGGGAGTTTACTCTGAATTCTACGCCGTCCGGCAAGTCGGAACGGTTGAAACAGTCGCGCGCGGTCTCGCAGGTGAAGAGCTGATCGAGACCGAAGGATGCCAGCGCAAACGACTTCTTGTGCCCAACAAACCCGCTCTTGATCTTGAACTCGAGGACCGGACTGGCCACAAATCCAAAAGTATCTCCGTACCAACGAATGCGCACTTTTAAACGCTGCGCGGAACCCTCGACATTGGACACAAAGCTACCCAGATTGTGTGTATCGAAGTAAATGTTGTTCACAGGGCGCTCATGATAGATCTCGGAGAAGATCGCGGGATGCAAGCGTACGATTGCTTCGACCTCACGGGCGCTTAGGCTCGAGATAAAGAACTTGCGCTCGTAACGTCTGACATCGCCGTTTGTAATCTGCAAATCCATAGGACACTCACTCGCTGCTCTTGCCGTAGACGGTGCCATAGAGGATACCCTCGACGGCCGCGTGGTTAGCTGCGAGCGCCTGCTCATCGACTGTCAGCTGTGAGTCTTGTTCGATTAGATAGGGTATCTTGACTCGGTCGATGCGAAGATTAGTGACTGTGGCGCTGGCACCGCCAAACTCCGCCTTCTTCTGAAATACCGCTATACCCACATCACCGTCCGAGATCTCGATATTCTTCAGTACCAGATCCGACATGTCCTTGCCGGCCACAGCTATGGCGGCGTTTTGAATGCGAACCCGATCCGCCAGCAAACGACTGTTTTCGCCCACGCTGATACCTTTGTCGCCGATTTTCATCATGACCACATCTTCCATATTTACCACGCTGCCGGACACGTCCAGGGCGTCGTTCGCACAGTTCACAAAGGAAGTCTGCCCGATTTGACCTTCGGTAAAGTCGGCATCCAAGGCATCTGCGGCGATCTTGCTAAAGACCGTGGCGCGAATGGAAAACCTCGACCTAACGACATTCAGCGCGTCTTCCGAACGGTTGCGGGTGAAGTGACAGTTGACAAAGGCAACGGGTGACTCATAGAAGGTAACGGCGCCAGTGAGCTTCCATCGCGCCTGTGATGGGTTGCTCAAGTTATCGAAGCGTACGTACTCCACAAGTGATTTTTCGCCGGCATCCACGACGATCATTCCCTGTCCGGTGCCGTCGGCCGAATGTAGCAAAATGGGTGCCTCTTCCGACCCCAGCAATGTGAGCGGGGAATAGCTGAGGATGGTTGCCGAATTGGTGAGGTTTAGCTCGACTCCTTCCCCCGCAATCAAACGGTAGCCGGTGGGAATGATCATGTTCTTTGCGACATTCCAGCGACCGGTTCTTATGACGATTTCTCTCTTGACCTCGTCAATACGCAGGAAATCAAAGTCGTCCGTATTGGCAGGCTGTTGCATCAGATCGTTGGTCAGGATGTTTTCATCGATGGGGAGCCAAGGGAAAACCGTCTCGGAGCGCAAATCGTCGGTGCCCAGCAATCTGTAGCTGACTTTGAGATTTCCAACCATCCCCTGCATCCAACGGAAGCCGTCTGGGAATGTGAAAGCCACTCTCTCGTGTCTCACAGGATACGAACGGTCTCTGCCGGGTAAGATCGTCTCCTGTTGCGGGAGGAACACCAGTGAATCCTGGTAGGAGAGGTTTACCAGCTCGACCGGTACGTGCTGTATATTGCCTAGTTCGAGGTCGATACCGTGTTCACTGTGTCCAGCGAAATACGCGTGAAATCCCTTTACGGGATTCAGGTATCTCCTGATGTGCAGTTGGTTTTCATAGAGCACACGGTTTGAAAAATGGTACCCGGGGTAGCTACGATGTATCAGCGCAATATTTTGTTCTAGCTCATCGCCAAGCTCCTCGAACAAGGAATCGAGGTAAGCTGGTTGTGAGTAGTGTTGCAGTTCCCGAACGTATTGCTCAAAAAAGACCATATCACCAAAGAGAGCGTGCAGAAACATCACTCGGCGACCCCCGTGCCATATGGTATCCAGATCCCTCGACCATGCCGAGCTGATTCTATTCAGCTCGACGCCGCCGCCGATATCAAAGGGAATAGGCTCCAATCGCGAGGCGATGGGATCATAGTAGCACCTGAATTGATTCATGGAGAGAGGGTGCTCACTGCCAAAGAGATCACAAAGCGCAATATACGTCGCCAATTTCTTGACATTAAAGACTTCGCTTGTGGACAACCGACCGTTTCGGAACCCCTCGAGCAGGTTGACGGCCGTCTCGAATTGAGGGAACAGTGTTGGATCCTCGATGACGTGTTTTGTGCCGAACATGTCGATGTGCGAAGAATGATAATCGCCCGTTCCCGGCCAGGACTTCTGCATAGCGCGTTCGAATCCAGCCCGTTCCGCCCACCAACTCGATTCGTCGAAACGAAGCACCGGTCCCTCTCTGCGTCGATTGTGCTCGATGAGTCGCTTGTCAAAATGTTCCTCGAGCGCATAAATACCAAGTTTCCTACCATTAATGGTGACATCGATGAATCTGTACCGCAGCGCTATCAAATCCTCGCGCCTGGCCACCTGATGAAATAGCCACTCGTAGACCCAGCGTCGGGTTTGGGGCCTCTGGATGGAGAAGCGTTTCATTCCGAATAAGGTACGCTCTTTACGTGTCTGGATTCTGAACGACCATCGGTACGGGTGCTCGTAGTGATCTTTCAAATCCCCCTTGAGCCGTATCTTGATGGGGATCGATTCGTCGCCGTAGCGAATGGTGGCGGGCACTTCACTCACCCGATCCGTCATGAGCCGACCGGTGGCCAATGCAACCTGTCGATCGTGCGCAAGTTTCTGAAAATGCTTGTGTTTTATGTCGATGAGGATTTGTTGTGGGCGCTGCGAGAAGGAAGTTACATAATTGCGGGCGGCGGCAAATCGGTCACGCAGAGAGCTCGACTTCACCTCGCCAAAAAACCCGTCCCGATGCGCGATCGCGCCGAGCAGGAAAACTCCGCCCGAATACATCAGAAGACCAATGATGATAAAGGTCGTGCGTGCCGGCAGCCTGCGGATCTTGCGAAAGATCCCCAGACGGCCCGCGGGCTTTGCGACAATCATCCTTAGACGAGTCCTTTATGGTCGAGGAAACTGACCTTAACCGAGTCGCTCAACTGCTGGAGGGCCGCTGTGGTTTGCTTGAGCTGTTCTGTGTCGGTGAACTCTACGAGAAAAGAGGCCTCGATCTCCTCCTTGGTCTCATCGAAACGCTTCAGATCCACGGCGGAGCACCGCGCTTTGAGAGTGTCGATGATCTCGTTCAGTTCCAGTTTCTTCGGGTTGTGGCTGTAAACGGTCAGATGCAGATTGTGGTTGTCCTCTGCCTTCCGAGAAAGACTGCCACGGATGATCAGCAGAAGGATAATGAGTACAAAGGCAACCACCGTGATCCTCGCCTGGTCGGCTCCCATTCCCAGACCAATGCCAATGGCCAAAAACAGGTAGGCCAGTTCCTCCGGCTCTTTGATTGCCGCACGAAAGCGAACGATGGACAGCGCCCCGACCAGTCCCAGTGAGAGGGCCAGAGATGACTTGACAATCGAGATGATCAGAGTCGTTGTCATGGTGAGCATCATAAAGTTTTTTCCAAAGCGCCGGCGGCTGGAGAGCGACGTCCCAAATCGGGCGTAGACCAAGCCCAACAAGTAGGAGAGGAGCGCGGCCAGCAGCACGTTGACGATAAACGCAACCACCGGCACCTGGACACTGGTTGTGACCAAGAACTCCTGAAATGTCTGCAAGCGATTCATCTCCATCCCTTCCTAATTCTTGCGT
>JAOTUR010000025.1 GCA_029863805.1 Candidatus Krumholzibacteriia bacterium
ACGAGATCTGATTGCAATCCAACGGACGCTTTTTCCCCAAAAGGGCTTGCAGGGCATTGTGGAGTATAGCTGTTCCGCTCTTGCCATCAACCCGGTTTTTTGGTGTTCGGGGTCGTTGTGAGGCGACTTCCGCAGCATGTTCTGACCTTTACACGCACGCGACGCCCAGGCCGGAACGACGATCCCGAATCCGCTGGAGGCGGGACTCACCGGTTCAAAAGTTTCAAAAGAACAAGGCTCAAATCGGGCCAGTAGGTGATGATCACCAGGCCCACTAGCAGCAGGAGAAGATAGGGCAGGCTCGCCAAATACAGCGACATAATCGACCGGTTGAAGCGGTAGGAAGAGATAAACAGGTTCAGTCCCACCGGTGGTGTGAGGTAGCCAATCTCCAGATTGGTGAGGAATATGATGCCGAGATGCACCGGGTGCACCCCAAAGCCCATCGCCACGGGTACAACCAGAGGAACGACGACGATGAGGGCAGAAAAGATGTCCATGAGACAACCGACGATGAGCAAGAAGAGGTTTAGCAGTAGCAGGAATGTATACTTGCTCGAAATGTAGGTTTTCATCCAATCGAGTATGCGAAGTGGCACTTCGGCGTCGATCAGATAGTTGGTCATGGCGATGGCACAGGACAGAATCAGGAGAATGCCGCCCACCAGTGTCATGCTCTCGCAAACGATCGCCGGCAGCCTCTTGAATGGGATATCCCGGTAGATGAACACTTCGACCACCAGCGCGTAAAGGGCCGTGATGGCCGCCGCTTCCATCACCGTGATAATGCCGCTATATATCCCGCCGAGGATGATGATTGGCAAAGGCGCCTCCCACGCCGCACCCCGAAGCGCCCCAGCCATCTCGCGCCAGCTAAACTTCTGTCTTCGCAGTCCCTGCTTCTTACCGACATAGACACCATATAGCGACAGCACGACCACCAGCAGGATCCCTGGCAGGAGTCCGGCCAAAAACAGATCGTCGACATTCACCGACGCCACATAACCGTAGATGATCAGTGCCAGACTGGGTGGGAAGAGCAGGCCCAGGCTTCCCGACGCGGTTACCAGTCCCAACGAAAACCTCTCCGTGTATCCCTCCTTTATGAGTGCGGGTAAGAGAAGGCCGCCCATGGCGATGATGGTGACACCCGAGGCCCCCGTGAACGCCGTGAACACGGCACAGGAGACGAGCGCGACCACGGACAGCCCGCCGGGGAAAAAGGCGTTCGATAGCCGCACCAGGCGATCCGGCGCCTGACTCTTGGCAAACAGATAGCCGGCGAACGTAAAGAGGGGTATCGCGATCAAAAGCGGTGAACCGGCCAGCGTGTACATCGACACGCCAACCGAAGAAATGTCTATGTCGGAACGGTGAAAGGCAAACAGCGCGATGCTACCCAGCACGGCAAAGAGCGGCATACCGAATAGCACGAGAACAACGAGTATGACTGCGAATGCAATAACCAAAGCGCTACCTTGATCCTATCGATCACACATCAGCCTGTGTGTTGCGACTGGTTTCCTCCCAATCGATCGGTTTGGCTTTGCGACCGAGAAGGAAGTTGACGAGACTGCGGTAAGTAATGAGAAAAAAGGCGACCGGCAAGATGGCCTGTAGCACCCAGACATCCATATTCAGGAAAGTCTTTTCGCCAAACTCTCTCTCATCGACAACCAGCTTGAGTGCCGCCAAGCCCAGCACCGACGAGGCTGCGGCTGTGACCAGATAGATTATCTTGTCACGGACATTCTGCAAAGGACCCGACAGCAATCGGGTGAACACGTCGATGCTGATGTGGCGGATGCGGGCGGTGGCCATCACGCCGCCCAGACAGCCCAGCCACAGAACGATGTGACGCATTAAAGGATCGGCCCAGATGACGCCGCTGTGAAGGAAGTTTCGTAGGAATATCTGCAGACAGCCGAAGAAAATGAGCGCGCCCAGGAGAAGCGCGATAAAGGTAACCTCAACAGCAAAGAGAAAACCAAAAAAACTCTTCCAGCCGGGTTTTCTATCGAGGTGGGCACGGACTCGGGCAAGGATCGATATCCCCAGCACGATGAGCAAATACACGAGGGCAGGGCGCTCCACGTACGCCTTTCAAGTTGGGATTACTGCCGGGCTTCGTTCTTGCTCTCCCGGAATTGTGCAACGGTCGACGATACCCGCTCCAGCAAGTCGGCAGGATATAGGTCATCGATGCCTTTATCCCAAGCACCTTTACCGGTTGCAAAAAACGTGCGTGTCATCTCCGCATCGATCTTCAACAGTTGGACGCCCTCGGTTTGGATCAGCTCGACGGCTTCGGTATTCTGCACCCGCGTCTTGGCAATGAGGGACTCGGAATATTTTTTCGCCAGTCGTCGCAGTATTTTGACATCTTCACCACTCATTTTCTTTACAATCTTGTCGGACACCAGCATGGCCCCAAACCCGTATGTAATGGGCACATCGGTCATGTACTTGACGCGTGTGAACCATTGCAGAGCGATGCACGCCAACGGCGGCGAATAAACCGCGTCCACCACACCCATCTGCAGCGAGGTCAGCACGTCGGGCAGCGCAAGGGGAATGGGAGATACGTCGAAGGCCTCAAAGAAAATCTCGGCGAGCTTGTCCCCCGACCATGTCCACACCTTCGCCTGCTGAAGTTCCGTGGGGTTTGTGATCGGTCGGTTCGAGTATAGGTAGACGAATCCCACGTCCGCCCACCCCAAGAGCCAGAAACCCTTTTCGAGAAAGGCGTCATAGTAAAACTGCTCGAGCTCACGTCGAACGTAGTCGACTTCTTCTAAATCCTTGAACATAAAGGGCAATTCCATGGCACGGAACTCCGGAGCGATCGCACCCAGTCCAAAACCGGTAAAACCTCCGGCGTGAAGCTGACCGTTACGAATTTTTCGCAACACATCCTTTTCGTCCCCTTGCACGCCACCCGGGTAGAATTTGAAACCCACCCGGTTCTCGGTTGCTCCACGCAGCTCTTGGTCAAAGCTGCGCATTATCTTCATCCACGTGCTGCCATCGGGGGCGAGCGTGGCAAACTTGATGAGGGTTTTTGGTTTAGGTTTTGCCAACAGCCGGTCGGAACTCGTTCCCATGACAAAAGCGGTCGTGAGCACAAGGCTCAGGAGTGCAAACCAGCCGGTGGCGCGATGGTGCTTTAGTCTAAAAGAGCTCATCTTTCTCCTTCAAGAGGACGGCCGATTTGTCGATGGCGATCGCGTTCAACAACCGATAATCCGGTAGGACCGTGTCAGGTTGTCCGATAACATGGAGGAGCGTCTTTTCAAACATGTCGGCGTCCTGGATGCGATAGCAATAGAATTTTGCAAAAAAATAGTGTGCGAGAAGAAACTTCCCATCTGACATAGCTATAGCACGGTCGAAATTCTCCCGCGAAGCCTCCGGATCTCCACCCATCAGCGGTGGACGGAAGGCGTGAAGACTACCCAGAATCATGTACGGGAGCCCCTCGAAATACTCGCCATCGATGTCGCAGGCCCTCTCCAGCAGCACCTGTACCCGTGGGATGTCCACCAGCACCTCGGTTGAATCGAGATGGAGGCTGATAAACTGCGACCAATTCGCCACCGTCCATACCAGGGCGGGCAGATCCTTATCCCCTAGTTGGCTCATGCTGGCGCTGAATTCTTCGAAGGGCTTATCCCAGGCTTCCGCGACGCGCTTGTTGCGGAAGAGGACGTTTTTGCCATGACCGAGTCCCTTTTGATAGAGCAGTGATGCGTACGATTCGTCTTCCCGGGCATCGAGCGTAAACGCGTAACTAAAATAGAGCATCGCGGCGGATTCCCGCAGACGACGGTTTTTTGGGTCGGTGGCGATCAGACCCTCCAGGAGAAACAAGTTGGAAGGTGTCGCTTCGTTGAAGGTACGAATGTCGTTCGACGCCAGGGCCGCCGTCTTGGAATTCTCCAGTATGGGAACCATAGCGCCGACGGCGATCTTGGAAGTCGAACAGCCAAGTGAGCCGAGTAACCCGACAATGATAGGCAGGGCCAGCGCCCGTCTGACGCTCTTCTCAATAGTTATGTTCATTCCACCTCTATCATGGCAAACGACGCCTAAACATAGTTTGCCTCCGCAAAATCCGTCAAGCAATTCTAATCGGTGCGGTTGATCCCTCCTTTTATCCCTGCACTTCTTGGATTACCGCTCGGATCCGCGACGCGAAACGGAGCAGCGTAAACTCCGACTGGTACCTGCGGTATGCGTTGGCCGAGAGCCGGTCATAAAGTGCCGGATGTTCCAGGAGTTGCAAAACTCGTTCCGCCATCGCTCGATAATCCCCGATTGCCACCACAAAACCCGTTTCGCCATCGGCAACAATTTCCGGTGATCCACCGGCCCTCGTGGTCACAACGGGCAGCGAAAAATTCGCCGCCTCGACCAGGATTCGTGGGTGTCCTTCCGAATGCGAGGGGTGGACGACGATGTGGGCGTCTTTGTACTCGCTAGTCAAATCGTCCACTTCGCCGCAAAAAGAGACAGTTGTCGACAAACCCGTATCTTGCAGCTCCTTGCTCAAAGCCGAGTGCAGCCGCCGGTCGGCGATTTGTCCAATAATCCTGAGCGTGAAGGGGCGCCCGCTTCTTTGCAGCTCGATCGCAAACGAGATCAGATCTAAAACGCCCTTTCTCTCCGTCACCGGAATGACCGAGAGAATGCGCGTGGTGCCGGTGAGCGGCCGTCGCATGGGCCCGGTTTGGAAACTGCTTGAATTGGGTACCACGGTGCTCTTGGCCAAAAATCGCCGGCGAAACGGCAGCCCGCGTTGATTACAGATATAGTTGCAGACACAGATGATTCGTGTGGCGAGAAGCGCTGCCAGCATGATGCAAAAGCGATAGTAGATCCTGGGATAGGTGGTCTCCACTTCGTGCACGTGGATGATACATGTCAAATTGTTGAGCCAGGCGCCCAGCACGGCCTGGGGAAAGACAACCGTATTCACGTAGGCGAAGGACGCGCCGGCCTGCCGTCGAATTTTTCGAATGGTTGCATAGACGGTCCAGTATGAGCGAAGGTATGGCCAAAAGATGGCCGGATTGCGCCGCAGCTTGGGAGCGTCGACCACCCACAGCTTCTCGAGCCAGGGAGTGAACTCCTCGGCCATGGGACCGTTTTTGCCGGCCAGGAGGTGAATGTCATAGTCGGCTGGTTGCCGCAGCCCGCTGATCGCCTGCAGAAGACTCTTCTCGGAGCCCGTACGATCCAGCGTTGGCTGGCAGAACAAAAGCCTCATGGACGGATCTTCCTCAGGATGGGCGAGGTTCGGGTGAGCAGCGAGATCAGCAGGACGATTGCCTTGCCGTTGAGTGGATTTGCCTTCAGAGCCCTCGAAACATAGTGGAGCGAGTCTTTTCGTGAATCGCTGTACGCGAAATATTTGCCGGCTTTGAACATTTGCAGCGAGTAGCCTCTGCGGTCGTCCGCGAACACCTTGGCGTGCTTGGAGACGATACGCTCGATGGCCTCGGCGAAGCGACGGGCGTCGCCCGAGATCGAGTCCTGTGAGCGGTTGATGTCGACCAGAGTCCTTGCGACGAACACGAAATCGTGGCGCAGAGCCAGACGCAGGCACAGTTCGTAGTCCTCGCTGACCACGAGCGACTCGTCGAACCCGCCGGCATCGCGGATGGCGTCGGTTCTCGCCACAATGGTTTGCGTGCTGATGCTCGAGCCTCTGAGCAGGTAGCGGATGACATCTTTGCCGCTCCATCGGCCCTCGCTGCGTGTAACTTCACTCACCTTACAGTCATCGATCAGCCGATGTGAACAAACGCACACCGCGGTTCCCGCACGCTGCATGGCACCGATCTGGACGGAGAGTTTATCCTGCCGCCACGCATCATCGCTATCCTGAAACGCCAGATACTCACCCTGGGCAATCCGGATCCCCGTGTTGCGTGCCGCTGAGGCACCCCGGTTAACCGTGTGTGCGGTGTAACGGACGCGCGGGTCTCCGAAGGTCGACACGACCTGCGGCGTGCCGTCGTTCGACCCGTCGTCGACCACGATCAGCTCGATGCGGGGGTACGACTGATTGAGGACGCTTTGCATCGCTTCCGTCAACCGACCTGCGCGATTATAGGTCGGCAAAACGACGCTCACCATTGGTCTGCTCATCTAAGCCTCAAATCGATAGCTCCCGGCTTGCCGCCTGCCCCGCGGGGCCCAAACGATCGGCGGTCAACTCCACCGGGTTCTCTCCTCGGGGTGTCATCATATCAGATGTATCATTATTATGTTAGAATTTGGCGCGTTGCGAGCACGGATGTGGGCGACCCCGAGTCATCCCTGTGCGAATAGCACCTGCCAGGGGCTAGTGGAGGGGGGTGAGGAGTACGTTGTGAAACTCTATTATCACAAAGACCATATAGGGAATTTTGGGGATGACTTGAACCTGTGGTTATGGCCACGAGTATTTGGCGACGTCTTTGATGATGATGACGAGACGATATTCATCGGCATCGGTACTCTGTTGAACCACGCGATTCCGCCGGCGCCACACAAAATAGTCTTTGGCAGTGGCTGCGGTTACGGCGAACCGCCGATAATCGACGGCAGCTACAACGTGTACTTCGTCCGTGGGCCCAGAACCGCAGGCCTGCTCGGTCTGGATCCCGAATATACGGTCACCGATCCGGCAATCTTGATACGAGACTACTTCAAACCTTCCACGGTAGATAATCTTATATCATTGATACCACATCATTTCAGCGATCAACTGGCGGATTGGAAGGCCATCGGCCGAGAATCAGGATTGGACTATATCTGCCCGGCCGAAGATGTACAGAGCGTGATCACAAGAATATCGCAATCCGCTGTGGTGATCACCGAGTCGATGCACGGGGCGATCATTGCGGACGCCCTACGAATCCCGTGGATACCCTATAAGTGCTATCCGCATATCGCTGCCGATAAATGGTGGGACTGGTGTGAAGGACATGCGCTCGAATATAAGCCCGTTCAAATAAGCCCCGTCTATGACGCCGAAAGACACTCTAACTTCAACGCCAAACTAAAGAACAAGCTCAAAAGAAATCTGAAAGGAATGAATCTGTGGAGGGATCGGTGGCACCCCGCACCACCGGTAAAGTCGAGCCCTAACGAGTTCGATCACACCATCGAGCAACTCCGGGCGCTGAAGAATCACCCACAGCCGGTATTCCTGAGTCATCAGTCAAGACACGACGACTTGTTCGGCAAGGTATGCGATCGCGTCAACAAGTTCAGATCAGACTACTTATGATCCGTCTGCGCCCACGATCCGTACAACGACTTGGAGCGCAGTCTACGCACATAAGGAAACCCTCCGGCAGTTGGAGCAATCCGCCGAAGGGCTCACCCTTACCCAAGTACGACAACTGGTGCCGAAGGGGGGATTCGAACCCCCACGAGGTTGCCCTCACTGCGACCTGAACGCAGCGCGTCTGCCAGTTCCACCACTTCGGCAATTAGTAAGTCGCAAGGTATTTGCGAAAGCGTTGGAGACATACCCGATTTAACGAGATTCTTTCCGTGCTTTCACCGCTAGCAGCATAGAAAAAGGCCTCCAAAAAGTCAACGTGATAATTGCGGCCGCCGGTGGTGTGGAAAAGCTCCTAATACGTTGTCATATAATTGGTTAGCTAGGTCGATTTGTCGGGGTGTGGGGCAAGACCGTGGCTTGCCCCCCGCTCCGCCGTGACGGGGGTCGGTTATGTAACCTATTGTTTTGTAATGGGATGCGGAGTTATCCGGCAATATCCCGAACACGTGTGATAAATTAAACCTGAACGGATGAGATATAGATTAACTACTTGCAAGTTTGCTTCTTGCGTCCACCAGCAACGAGCCAGATAATGGGGTCATGAAGGTTATTGTTTCAAACCGCAAGGCCAGACATGAATACACCGTTATCGAGACCATCGAGGCGGGGATCGCGCTAACCGGCACGGAAGTGAAATCGCTACGCGAAGGTCGGGCAAATCTCACCGACGGGTATGCGGTTCTCGATGCGGGCGAGGTGATTTTGCGCGGCCTTCATATTAGTCCCTATTCGCATACCTCGCAAACAAACCTAGACCCTCGCCGGGATCGCAAGTTGCTGCTCCACAAGCTCGAGATCCGTCGTCTCATCGGCAAGGTACGGGAAAAGGGGCTCACGCTTGTGCCGCTGAAACTGTATTTCAACGAACGCGGGCTTGCCAAGGTGACGCTGGCGCTGGCCAAAGGCAAGAAGTCGTACGACAAACGCCGTGACATCGCCGAGCGTGACGCGCAGCGTGATCTGCGTCGTGAGCTGAAAGACAGAAGCCGATCGGACTAGGTTTGCCGGCCAGATTTCGGTGGAAAAGTGTGTATCGATGCGTATATTGGAGCGTACAATTATTTGCGGTTTGTAACGGCCGGGTGTTGTTCTTCGGCTCTCGGTCCTCGCACGCGTCTAAAGGTCAGAGCGTGCTGCGGAGGTCGCCTCAGAGCAACACCCGGCCGACGCAGCGTTTAACGGTCAGAGCGTGCTGCGGAGGTCGCCTCAGAACAACACCCGGCCGATGCAGCGTCTTTCAAGAATTGAACTGATGCGTATCTCTTTAACGATAGCACTGATGATCGTTCTCGCCGGCCTGTGGCTGGGTCGGGTCTCTGCACAGGATAAGATCACGGTTGTCTACGGTGGAGGACGAACCTCGGTAGAATTTTCCGCCTGGCTGGTCGATCCACAGAGCGACGAGCTTTACCTGAGGGCGAACGACGTCGCGAAGATTTTCAAGGCGACCCAGTTCTGGAACGCCTCCAGCCGCAAGGTCGTTCTGGGCATCGAGCGCAAACGGTTTACCCTCACCGTCGATACACGGGTTGTCGTTATCGATGGCGAGCCCATCATGATGCACAACCCGATTCGGTACGAAGCGGGATTCGTCATGATCCCCATGGAATTCGTGGTCGAGATCGCAGCGCCTTTTACACCAAGCGTTCTTGAATGGGATCGCCCCAGCCTCACGCTTCGCGTCGACAAAGTCGGTTACAACGTCGGCGAGCTGAGTTTTGCGAGTACGGGCGATCGTTCGACGGCGACCGTATCCCTAAACGAGCCTCTGATCCACCACGTGGAATCCGACACCCCCGGACTGGTCCGGCTGAAGATCTACGGCGGACGAATCGATGCGGACAAATTTAACATTCGGGAGGCGAGGGGGCTTTTTAACGGGGTGAGGGCGGAACAGACCGAGCGAGACGCCTACATCTATTTCGACGTCACGAAACAGGCCACCAGGGTCCGGGTAGAGCGCGAGGATTCGCCGCCGAGGCTGGTGGTCATACTCGAAAAAGGCGACTTACCGGAAATCCCTGAGCCCGAATTTGCCGGCCGAAAGCGGGTGGAGATCGTCGATAGCGCCGGGGGTGTTAGACGGTCGCTCAGCGTCGACGTGGTTGTGCTCGACCCCGGACACGGTGGCAAGGACAACGGCAAGATGGGTGGTAACGGGGTGCTCGAAAAGGACGTCAATCTGCGCATCGCGGAGAAGACCCGAGAGCTGCTGCGGGAAGAACTCAATGTCGAGGTGATCATGACCCGTGAGGACGACCGACTGCTGTCGCTGACACGGAGGACGGAGATCGCCAATGAGGGCAAAGGAGATCTTTTTATCAGCATCCACTGCAATAGCTGGTTCAGCACCCAGGCCGGCGGTTTTGAGGCTTACTTTTTGTCGCCGGCACGAACCGAATGGGATCGGGCGGTGGCGATGGCCGAGAACGCGGCGGATGATTTTATGGATGGTGGTGGCGATGTTGTAAGCGACATCGACTTCATTCTTTGGGATATGGTTCAGGCCGAGTACCTAAGCGAAAGCAGCCATTTCGCCGAACTGACCCAGAAAGCAATGAACGATCGTCTGGATATCCGAAATCGCGGTGTCAAACAGGCCAACTTTACGGTTCTGCAGGGCGCACGGATGCCCGCGGTGCTGATCGAAACCGCTTTTCTCTCCAACCCGCGGGAGGAATCCATGCTGACGGACATGGCATTCCAGCGCAAGGTGGCAGAGGGCATCGTTGATGCGGTCCGACAGTTTCGTGAACGCTACCAGTAATTACACAAGGTCGGAGCGATATGAACGACACCCAGCTACCGGAAGATGAAGAATACTCCTCGCACGGCACACTAAAAGAACGCCACCTGATTCTCATCGCGGCAGCCGCGATCATCATTGGTGGACTCGTATTCTACTACGTCCAGCAGAGACAGAAGAGAGAACCTGCCGCCATATCGGAAGGCGTTGTGGAAGTCCCGGAAGGGAGCCGAGCGGTAACGCTTTATTTTGCCGATCGTGAAGAAGAAGCCCTGGTTGCCGAAACCCGGCTAGTCGCCATCGGCAAGGAGTTCGTTGAGCAGATCGAGCAAGTGGTTCGCGCGCTTCTGGTCGGCCCCGAGGAAGACGGTGTCAGCACGATTGCCCAGGGGACACGCCTTCTGGATGCGTTCTATGATTCTGATTCGGGGACGCTTTATCTCGACTTTTCGAGCGAGCTGGTCGCCGGCCATCCCGGCGGCAGTTCGGCGGAGTACTACACCGTCGCCGCCATCATGCGCACGATCTCCCAAAACTTTCCGGAAGTAAAGGCGGTACAGATGCTGGTCGAGGGATTGCAGGTGGGTACCATCGCGGGGCACCTGGATGCCTATAAGCCATTTCTCGTCGCCGATTGGCGCTAGTCAGGAGGGCGGAGTACTTGACAAAAACAGGTGCGATTGGTGTGTTCGACTCGGGTATCGGTGGACTCACGGTTTTGCGCGCTCTTCTAAAGACGCTGCCGGACGAGTCGTTTGTCTATTTTGGTGACACGGCCAGGGTGCCTTATGGCAACAAGAGCGCCGAAACCGTGCTGAGGTTCTCGCGCGAGAACGTGCAGTTTCTCATGGACGAGGGTGTGAAGTTCGTCGTTGTGGCATGCAACACGGCTTCTGCCGAGGCGGTGCCCACGTTGCAGCGCGAGTTTCCGGTGCCGATTGTGGGCGTGATCGAACCCGGCGTGCGCGCGGCCGTCAAGATGTCGAAGGCGCATCACATCGGCGTCATCGGTACGGCGGGCACCATACGATCGGGCGCATACCAGAGGGGCATCGAGGACCTCGACCCTCAGGCCCGGGTCATCGCGCTGGCCTGCCCTTTGTTTGTACCGCTGGTCGAAGAGGGCTGGATCGATACACCGATTACCGAGACGATTGCCAGCACCTATTTACAGGACTATCGCAAAGAAGGCATTGACGTTCTGGTACTCGGTTGCACCCATTACCCGTTGCTGCACGACGTGATAGGACGCGTGTTGGGACCACGAGTGGCGCTGGTGGACTCCGCTGTGGAGACGGCGAATGTGGTTCGCGAGCGGCTGGAAGCGGACGGGCTTTTGAGTGACGGCGGGGAGCCTCACCTTTCCATATACCTCAGTGACATCGCTCCAAACTTCAGGGAAGTCGGCGAACGAATACTGGGCCGGCCCATTCCCGACGTCAGGCTGCTCACGGTTTAGACGATAGCCAAGCCTTGTTTCATGTGATATCGTTTTTTGGCACGCAAGCTGTCTTGTAATAAAGGGCAACGGCTTATTCTGAGAAGACAAAAAGGAAGGATAACACATGAGAAACGACGGCAGGGCCCACGACGCCGTTAGGGAAGTCAAGATCCAACGTGGTTTTCTAAAGAACGCCGAGGGCTCCGTGCTCATCGAGGTGGGAAAAACGCGTGTGATCTGTTCGGCGACGGTGACAGATGGGGTCCCCAAGTTTCTCAGCGGCAGAGGTGAAGGGTGGCTGACAGCTGAATACGGCATGTTACCGCGTTCGTCTCCACAGCGGATCGCACGTGAGGCGGGACGCCACCGGGGTGGTCGTACTCATGAAATCCAGCGTCTCGTTGGCCGCTGTCTGCGCACGGCCACGCAGCTGAATCTGCTGGGCGATGCGACCGTGATTGTTGACTGCGATGTCATCGAGGCCGACGGTGGCACTCGCGGCGCCTCGATCACCGGTGGTTGCGTCGCACTTTACGATGCACTGTCCGCGTTGGGTCTGCCCAACCATCCGCTGAATTTCTTTGCCTCGGCGATCAGTGTCGGCGTTGTCGATGGTAACGTGCTGCTCGATCTGAACTACGCCGAGGATTCTACGGCCGATGTGGATCTCAACGTGATCATGAGCGAAAGCGGTGCGTTTATAGAGATCCAGGGCACCGCCGAGAAAGTACCCTTTACAAGTGCGCAGCTCGACGAGATGCTCGCGCTCGCTCGCAAGGGGTGCATGGAGCTCATCGAGGCGCAGAAAAGCGCGCTCGGGCTTTTGTAAGAACACACGGCCTGCCTCACCATGAAGATCGTTCTCGCTACAGGCAATCAAGACAAGATAAAAGAGATCGAGGCGATCATGTCGAATATCGATGTGACTCTGGTTCGGCCCGATGCTTTTTGGGGAATGCCCGACGTCGTCGAAGACGGGTCGACGCTAAAAGAAAACGCGCTAAAGAAAGCGCGCGAGATCCGCGATTTTACCGGGTGTTGCGCGCTCGCAGACGATACCGGTCTGGAAGTCGAGGCGTTGGGTGGAGCGCCGGGCGTTCGGTCGTCGCGCTACGCGGGCGAGCACGTGACCTACGATGATAACAACCAAAAGCTCTTGCATGATCTGGACGGAGTGCCGGTCGACCGGCGTACCGCGTGTTTTCGCTGTGTCATGGCGCTGGCTCTGGTGAGTGAGGTGGGTGAAGAGTTGTATGCTCGCATGATCGCGGGCAATGAGACAGACGCGCAAGTGGCACTCGCGGAGTCGGGTCGTCCAGATGCGCTGGTGACCGAGGGCATTCTCGAAGGTCGTATCGCGCTCGCCAAGCGGGGTCAGGACGGATTTGGTTTTGATCCTTTGTTTGAGATTCCCTCGCTGGGCGAAACACTCGCGGAAATGGGCCTACGGCGCAAGAATCAGATCAGTCATCGCTACCGCGCCCTGGTCGAGATGCGAGAGCTCTTGACGCGGTGGAAGCTGGCCCCCGAACGTTGATCTTTGGGGTGTGGTCAGACGGAGGCGCATGTGGATACAGTGTCGGTCGTAAGCTTGAGGCAGGTCACAAAGGCCTTTGACAAATTCACAGCTGTCGACGAGATTTCCCTCTCTATAAGACAAGGCACGATTTACGGGCTGCTGGGCCCCAACGGCGCGGGCAAGACCACGACCATCCGCATGATGATGCGGATCATATATCCCGACTCCGGAGAGATCGATGTTTTTGGAGCGCCCTTGCGGCAGGTGGCCAAAGACAGAATCGGTTATCTGCCCGAGGAGCGCGGGGTCTATAGAAAGATGAAGGTCATCGATCTGCTCACGTTTTTTGGCGAGATCAAGTCGATGGACGCACGTGCCGCAAGACGCGCCGCACACGAGTGGCTTGCGAGACTCGAGCTCACCGATACCGCCACCATGAAGGTCGAGGAGTTGTCCAAGGGCATGCAACAGAAAGTGCAATTCATCGCTACGATTCTACACGCGCCGGACCTGATCATCCTCGATGAGCCTTTCTCCGGACTCGACCCCGTCAACGTCAATGTGCTAAAGGACATCATTCTCGATTTTCACCGCAAGGGGCATACCGTCGTTTTTTCTACCCACATGATGGAACAGGTGGAAAAGCTCTGTCAGGAGATCTGTCTGATCAACAAGGGCAGGAAAGTACTCGAAGGTCCCCTGGCCGAGACCAAGAAGGGCTATGGGCGCAACAGCGTGACCATTCGCTTCCAGGGCGACGGATCTTTTCTGTGCGATCTACCGCAGGTCGCGAGCAGCAATAACTACGGCAGCGAGCTCTTTCTAAGGCTCAAAGACGGAGCAGATCCCAACGCGATTCTCCGCGCCGCCAGCGATCGCTTGAGCATTCAGAAGTTTGAAGTCTCCGAACCATCGATCCACGACATCTTTGTCGAACAGGTTTCCGCAGGCTGACATGAAGACCTGGTATATCATAAAGCGCGAGTATCTCGAAAACTTGAGGAAGAAGAGCTTTATCATCAGCACGATTCTCGCACCAATCATTCTGCTCGGCTTCTACGCGATTCCGATTCTGGCGGTATTTTTTGTGCCGGGTGATCAGATATCGATCGCGGTCCTCGACCGCACCGGCCGGGTTGGGGAGGATTTTGTCACCAGCCTGTGCGACACCCTCAAAGACGGGAGGCCACGGTACCAGGCCACCGTGCATGGTGCGGAAGGCGGTGGTTTCGATGAGCGCAAAGACATGCTGATTGCCCGCATCACAAGCGGTGCCCTGGATGTGCTGATCGAGTTGCCGGTTGACGCCCTGGAATCCGGCACCGTCAACTATATCTCGAAAGATGTGTTCAACGAGAACACGATGGACGATCTGCGCGACAAGCTAAACCCGGTTATCGTCAATCAGCGTCTTGCCGGCAGGGGTTTGGACTACGACCAGATCTCGGCGCTGACCCAACGCATAAACCTAAACGAGAACAAGATCACAAAATCGGGCGTGCTCGAAGAGGAGCAAGTCGTCGGCCGCCTCATCATGGTTGTGGTCTTTGTGATGATTCTCTATATGACACTTCTCTCGTGGGGGATGTCGGTGCAGCGCGCTATCATCGAGGAAAAGAGCTCGCGGGTGATCGAGGTGATGCTGAGCTCGGTCGAACCTCGCGACCTGTTTTTGGGCAAGATCATCGGCGTGGGCTCGCTGGGGCTCACTCAGTTAGCGATCTGGTCGGTCTTGTTCCTGGCTGTCGGCTTGTCATCGGCGGTGTACACCGCTGGTTTTATGAACTTCGTGCAAATCAATCCCATGGACATCGTGTATTTTCTGGTGTTCTTCGTTCTGGGGTTCATGATCTACTCTGCGCTTTTTACCATCATCGGAGCGGTGTGCAGCACGGAGCAGGACGCCCAGCAACTGCAGACCATCGTCGTCCTGCCACTGGTTCTTCCCATCATGATGATGTTCTTCGTGATTCAGAATCCAAACGCGACGCTGTCTGTGGTTCTATCGTACGTGCCGCTTTTTACACCCATGCTGATGCTGGCACGGATTGGTGTGTCGGAGCCGAGTCTTTGGGAAGTCTGGCTCAGTATTGCGATCCTCGTCATCTCGATATACGCCGTGACGCTTTTTAGCGCGCGTGTCTTTCGAGTGGGCATCCTGATGTACGGCAAGCGCCCGGGGCTACGCGAGATCATCCGCTGGTCTCGCTACGCGTAGGCCACGCATCGCGGGTTCACACCACGCCTGGTCACGCTTGGGGACCTCATCGTTACCGTCGCTGCGCTTCGCGGGCTCACGCCACGCCTGGTCACGCTTGGGGAACTCATCGTTACCCTCGCTGCGCTTCGCTCGGCTACGCGCCTTCGGCGCGGGATCCTCGCTCGCTCTCGCGAAAGGGCTCCGATGAGGTCCCCAAGCGTGACCGCTCTCATCGCCGTCGCCTTGACAAAGCGCGGTTCGCGTGTTCATATTTGGTCGGCAACTGTAAGAAAAGTCGGGGCGTAGCGCAGTCCGGTTAGCGCACCTGCTTTGGGTGCAGGGGGTCGGAGGTTCAAATCCTCTCGCCCCGACCACTTGTTTGGTCAGCTATCTGTCGATAACTACAGGCTGCCCGTGTCAGGTAGCCAACCGGTTACGCGGGGTAAGATTACGTAATCAGATAGTTGCGAATGTGAAGCGAGCGCTCTTCAGGACGAAGTGGCCCCGTAGGGGGGGCTCCCGAAGGCGATGCGACCCCGTAGCTCAACTGGATAGAGCACCGGCCTTCTAAGCCGGATGTTGCAGGTTCAAGTCCTGCCGGGGTCGCCATGGTTTTTTTTGACGTCGCATTTCTGTACACCACGTTTGGCCCCAACCCATGGTTCGACAAATACGCAGCAGTTTGGTAATCTTTCGTTGTCCACACCCCTGGTGAAACCCTCTAAAAGGAGTAAGTAATGAGGACCCTCACAGTGGTATCGGTTCTGTTCATGTGCGCGTTAGCCGGCGCCGCCCAGGCAGAGTGGACCGGTCGGGAAGTCACCGAGGACGGCGTGCTGCATATCAAGAACTCAGAGACGGCGGTCACGGTCATTCGTGTCGAGCCGGAAGCTTTGTGGGAGCGGGGCGGCGAAAACGACGAGCTCTTTTTCGGCCGCCTGTCACAGATCGTGCAGGACGCCGAAGGCAATGTATATGTCCTTGACAGCCAGCTGTCCGAGATTCTGGTGTTTTCGCCGTCAGGTGAACACCTGCGCACCATCGGACGCGAGGGCGAGGGTCCCGGCGAGTTTGCAAACGTATCCGATATGTACCTGAGTCCAAATGGTTTGCTTGGCATCGTCCGCATCTTTCCCGGCCGAATCTATCAAATTGGTACGGACGGCAGTCCGGCGGACTACTTTCCGTTGCCGGAGTCGGGGGGATTTCAGCTCGTACACCGTGCCCAGGCCAACAGCGACCACGTGGTTGTTGTGACCCAGGTGACGTCCGGTGAGCCGCCCAATCAGACCCAGACCACCGCCCTCAAGGCCTTCGATCTAAGCGGCAATGAGCTGGTCCACTACTGCGACGTCAAGGGCAAGACGCGTTTCGGGGGCATGCGGTTTGACGAGAAGACGTTCAGCAATTTTGCGCGGCGCTGGACACTCGCCGATGACGGCCGCGTTGCCGTCAACCTGTCGTTCGATGACTATACGATCAACGTGTATAACGCCGACGGCATGCTCGACCGCGTCATTGAGCGGCCCGACCACCAACCCCTCAAGCGCAGCAAGAGGGATTACAATCGTTTTCAGAAATTATACGACGGCATCACGCAGTGGAGCCCCGGGCGGACGTTCAAGGTCAGCGAAACACACGGCGCGATCGCCGGCCTGTGGTTTAGGCCGGACGGTAGTCTGTGGGTCCTGTCCAACCGTGCTGCCTTCGATCGTCCCGAAGGGTTGTTAGCCGGTATAGACGAGTTCGATCGTCAGGGGCACTTCACACGCCGTATCGACTTCGTTCTTGAGGGCGACCCGGTGGAGGACGGCATATTCATTATGGGCGAACGCCTGTATCGCGTGACGGATCTCTTCAGTTCGTTCATGGCCGCTCTCGGGGGCGACGAAGAGCAGGAGGACGCAGCGGAAGCCGAGCCGCTGCGCCTGATCGCGTACAATTTGAATTTCGACTAGTCAGTCGCGGGGAGCCCCGCGGGTGTACAGCCTGCAAACTCAAGCCCTCGAGCTTCTCCAGCCCCCCCCTCTGAGCCAGAATTCTCAGGTCCTCATCGTTGCCAACCTGCACCCCGTCGATGAAGATCTACGGTATGGAACGAGCCCTCGGCAAAAGTCCACCGGGAATTTGCCGCCGTGGGTAGGGGGTGCCTTCCATGTGTCCGTGGTCTTGACCACTCAATGACTGCCGCGCGTCCCTGTCATTCGGTTCAACGGCCGCTTGCATCGCTCATGGTGATCCCGTACCCTAGACATCAACTCTGGAGGAGATACCGCCTTGATTGGTCAAAGAATCGGCAACTACCAGATCACCGACAAGCTCGGCGCGGGCGGCATGGGCGAGGTGTTCCGCGCGCGTGACACGCAGCTCGGCCGCGACGTGGCGGTTAAGGCCCTGCCCGACGTGTTTGCTGCGGACCCCGACCGCCTCACGCGCTTCGAGCGTGAGGCAAAGCTGCTCGCCGGTCTCAACCACACGAATATCGGCGCCATCTATGGCATCGAAGAATCGGAGGGCCGCCGGTTTTTGATCCTGGAGCTGGTCGAAGGGGAAGACGTCGCACAGCGTTTGCTGCGCGGACCGCTGCCGGTGGAGGAGGTGCTCGAGGTATCACTGCAGATTGCCGAGGCGCTCGAAGCCGCCCACGATCAGGGAGTCATTCACCGCGATCTCAAGCCGGCCAATATCCAGCTAACACCCGAGGGGCATGTTAAGGTTCTCGACTTTGGCCTTGCCAAGGCCTTGGATGCCACTGGGTCGGATAGCTCTCCCGACCTCAGCAAGTCACCCACCGTCATGGCGTCGTCTCCAACCATCGCCGGCGTGATTCTGGGTACGGCGCCCTACATGAGCCCCGAGCAAGCGCGCGGCAAGGCCGTCGACAAGCGCGCCGACATTTTCGCCTTTGGCGCGGTGCTTTACGAGATGCTCACCGGGCAACAGTTGTTCACAGGAGAGACGGTGTCGGACACGCTCGCTGCCGTCTTGCGCGCCGCGCCCTCCCTCGAGAGTCTGCCGGCCGACACTCCACCCGCGCTGCGTACGCTGCTCGAGCGCTGCCTTGACAAGGATCCCAAACGCCGTCTGCGCGACATCGGTGAGGCGCGCATTACTATAGAGAATATTCGTTCAGGCGCGGCGGACTCGGGTCAGGGACCAGTCGGCGTGACGGCCCCGCGACCGGGGTTCTTGCGCAGCTACGGTGGATGGATTGCCGCGGGCGTCGTTGCCATCGCCGCGGTCGCCTTGATGACGACGATGAGTCGGGATCCGGCAGTGGAGGTGCCCCTACGAAAATCGTCGATCATGTTCTCGCACGACGATCCGTCCGTCGCGGGGGCGTTCGATCCGGCGATCTCGCCAAACGGCCGATACATCGCGTACGTCAGCGATGAGAAACTCTGGGTGCGCGATCTGTCCGCGGTCGAGCCGCGCGTGTTGAACGGTACAGAGGGCGCGCTTCAACCTTTCTGGTCACCCGACAGCGACTGGATCGGGTTCGGGCTTGGGAACACCCTTCAAAAGGTTTCGCGCGAGGGCGGCCAGCCCGCACTCATCGCCACCTTGCCGTCCGGCATCCAACTGGCCGCGGGTTCGAGCGCCGCCTGGACGGCGGACGGTCGCATTGTCATCGGCCCCGCCACGGCGGGCCTCTACGCGGTATCGGCGCAGGGCGGCGACGTAACCAGCTTTATTCCGCCGGCCGAAGGTGAAACCGACTTCCATGAGGTGTGCGCCCTGCCGGATGGCAAGGGTTGGGTTATCGTCGTTCACAGTAACGAGGGGATCGGTAATCTCGACGCCGCAAGCCCGGATGGATCGCGGTACCCGCTACTGCGCGTCGACGGAGTGGTTGCCCACCCCAGTTACTCTCCCTCGGGACACATCGTCTTCCACCGCTCGAGTGCGACGCCTGGATTGTGGGCGCTTCCCATCTCGCTCGAGAGCCTCGAGGCCACCGGTGACCCGTTTCTCGTCGCACCGGGAGGGCAGGACCCAACGGTGTCCGACGATGGCACGCTCGTCTACGCTCATGGTGTTCACTCGCAACAGGCGGAAATCGTGTGGCTGAATCGCACGGGTGATGCGATCCAAACCATCGGGCGCCGGATGTCCACGACAAGGCCGTTTCCATTGTTATCGCCGGATGGTCAGTCGATCGTGCTTTCAGTCACCTTTGGAGATGCCCGAGAGCTTTATCTCTACGATGTCACATCGGGCAATGACCGCCGGCTTACGTTCAATGACCTGCGCGAGGATTTGGCGACGTTTCATCCAAACGGAAAAGACATCTATTTCTACGAGACGGGCAAGTACGGGACCCACAGCCTGTCGTTGGATGGTTCCGGCGAGCGGCGAGGGTACGAGAATGCCATCATGGCTGATTTCACGCCGGACGGGTCTCAGATTGTCTTTGCCCGCCAGCGGCCGGGAGAATGGGATTGGGACATTTGCGTCATGCCCGCGGACGGCGGCGCCGAAGACATCCGCGAACTCGTCGTTACCGACGGCGTGGATTGGTGGCCGAGACTCTCCCCGAACGGAAGGTACCTGTTGTACGTCACCGATGAGACCGGCCAGAACGAAGTCTACGCGACGACGTTTCCGAACCCTACGACCCGGTGGCAGATCTCCACCGGTGGCGGCGAGTGGCCGCGCTGGCGAGCCGATGGACGCGAGATCTTTTACACCACCAGGACGTCGATCATGGCGGTAGACGTCAATACCGAGGGGGGTTTGACGTTGGGTGCGCCGAAGGAGCTTTTCGTGCGAACATCGATCAACTGGTCGACGCGTTGGGCGGATGGCTTCGACGTCTCTGGTGACGGCCAGAACTTTGTCATGTTGCGTCCGGTACGCGCTGAGGACGACGTGCAGCCGTCGATCGTGGTGGTGCAGAATTGGTTCGCCGAGTTCGGACGGACCAACGGCCGCTAGAATCTGAGGAAAAACGCGAACCCGTAGCCCCCCGCAGGGCACCAGTCTTCCAAGGTGGAGCAGACCGTATTTTTTGATTCTATGGGCCAAAGCGGTGGGCGCCCCGAACGAAAAGGAACAGACATGATCGGCAAGACGTTCGCGCACTATGAAATCACCGAGCAGATCGGCGCCGGCGGTATGGGGGAGGTGTACCGTGCGCGGGACACCAAGCTCGATCGCGATGTTGCCGTAAAGGTGCTCCCCGAGATTGTGGCGCAGGATGCGGAGCGGCTGACACGGTTCCGGCGCGAAGCCAAGCTGCTCGCGTCGTTCAACCATGCTCACATCGCCACATTGCACGGGCTCGAGGAATCCAACGGCCGGCAGTTCCTGGTGATGGAGCTGGTCGAGGGCGAGGACCTGTCGCAACGGATCAAGCGCGGCCCGATTCCGGTGAAGGAAACGCTGAAAATTGCCGGCGAAGTGGCTGGGGCCCTGCAGGAAGCTCACGAGCGGGGCATCATCCACCGTGACCTCAAACCGGCGAACATCAAGGTCACCTCGGACGGCAACGTCAAAGTGTTGGACTTCGGTCTGGCGAAGGCGTTAGAAACGGACGCCGATGACCCTGGCATATCCCAGTCGCCGACACTCGCGGCCTCGATGGGCACCATGGGCGGTGTGATCCTCGGCACCGCCGCCTATATGAGCCCCGAACAGGCGCGCGGCAAGACGCTCGACAGGCGTACCGACATCTGGGCGCTTGGCTGCGTGATCTACGAGATGCTCACCGGCCAGTCCGCCTTCCCCGGTGAAACAGTGAGCGATACCATCGCGAAGATACTCGAGCGCGAGCCCGACTGGAACGCACTACCACCCGACACACCGCCGTCGATACAGGTCCTTATCAGGCGATGCTTGCAGAAAGAACAAAAGAAACGGCTGCAGGATGTCGGTGACTTGCGCATTCAGATCGAAGAGGCGCGCAGCGGGGCAGCGGATTCATGGACCGGTCCCGTCGCGGTGGCGCCCCCGCCGACCGGGCGGGGCGCTCACCTCGCATGGATGACTGCGACGGCCGTCGCTGCCGTGGCGGCGATCGGCTTTGCCGTGGCTTTTTTCGCGACCCGAACAAAAGAAACAGCCACGGTGCGCTCGGTGATCACCCCGGCGGCGAATACGACCGTGCTCTCGGCTGGAGACAACGCGGGCCCCGCCGTCATATCGCCGGACGGACGGATGCTGGCGTATGTCGCGGGCGGCGAACTGGGTCAGCGACGGGTGTGGATTCGACACCTCGACGACCTGCTACCAAGGGCCGTGACGGGAACCGAAAACGCCACCTTCCCCTTCTGGTCGCCAGACAGCCGGTCGATTGCGTTTTTTGCGGACAGCAAACTCAAGAGGGTCGATTTGGCGGGCGGTCTTCCTATCTCGCTCTGTGATGCGACAAACGGCCGCGGGGGATCGTGGGGGGCGGACGGCACTATTGTGTTCTCGCCAGATTTTCGGACCCCGCTCCAGCGCGTCCCCGCCTCGGGCGGGACTCCGACGGACGTCACCAAAATCGATACGGATAAGCACACGACGCATCGATGGCCGTATTTTATGCCCGATGGAAAACATTTCGTGTATATTGCCGCGAACCATGACATCAGTCTGAGTGAAAACAACGCGATTTATTTCGCCACACTCGGCAACGATGACGCCAAGCTCATTCAGCGCTCAAGCACCCGCGCCGTTTATGCTTCGGGTTACCTGCTCTTCTTGCGTGACGCCACACTGATGGCCGCTCCTTTCGCTCCCGGCACCGGGGAGCTCGGGGCGGACCCTGTACCGCTTCCCGACAAGGTGGCGTTCGATCCCACGACATGGATTGCGGCCATCTCGGCCTCCGACAACGGCACACTGGCCTACCACGCCGGCGGCATCGCCAGCTCCAAGAACCGGCTGGCATGGTTTGATCGCTCGGGCAAAGAACTCGATGTTCTCGACGAGACGGAGTTTTACTATTCCATCAGCATTTCCCCCGGGGAGGACAGGGTCGCCGTCGCCGGCGGGATAAACTCGATGGACATCTGGACCATCGACTTCACGCGCCGTCTTCGAACCCGATTGACTTTCGACCCCACACCCGACGCCAGACCCATCTGGTCACCGAACCAGCGGTATGTGGCAGCGACACGACTCAGGGTGAATACCGTCGCTGAGCCAAGTTACATCTACCGAGTAAATTCCACCGGGGGAAACGAACAAAAACTGCTGCAAGTCGAGAACGACAACGTGTGGGTGACCGATTGGTCTTCC
>JAOTUR010000252.1 GCA_029863805.1 Candidatus Krumholzibacteriia bacterium
CGAAGCCCTAGACCGCATCGATCAGGCTCTATCGATCGATAACCAATCGGGTGTCGCGTACCGTCTCCAGGGCCGTGCGTTTCGCCAGCTGGGACAGAAGAACGACGCCGTCCGTGCATATCGTCACGCGATCCAGCTCGATGACCAAGATGCCTGGTCGATGAACAATCTGGGATTGATGTTCATCGAGGAACGCCGCTTTGACGACGCGCTACCACCTCTGGCGCGGGCCATTGAGCTAAGAAGTGACGTTGCGGTCTTTTTCAACAACCTGGGTATGGCCCTGGAGGGAAACGGCCACTTTCGGTCGGCTGAAGAGGCCTATAAGTCGGCGATCATAGCCGACGAGTCGTATTACAAGGCCGTTGTCAACCTGACCCGTGTCGAGGCCGTCGCACAAGACCCCAGCATTGGGCCTATGGACCTCACGGTCCTGGCTCAACGCTTTGCCGATGAGATGGCTGGCTGGGACGATGATGCAGTTGCCAGCGATCACGAGTCCGTCGATGGGAAACCTGAGCCCGTTCGACCGACCCCGGAGTCTGGCGAGCCCGAGGCGGATGCGACCCCGGGCAGTGGTGCCGACTCGATCGTGGTTAGCGAAGCCGACTCGACCGCACACGGACGTGAACAGTAGACAAGGGAAACCCTTGAAATGAGGGGAGTACGAGGTGATGCCACGGCCCCGCTATGTCGGGGCCGTGGCCTTCGTTGCTATCGACGCCCATCGAGGCGGTGGCACCGTTGTTCGCGACGCAAAACCCGCGGATGTCTTGAGTGTAGGTCGATCGGCGGCTTGGCCTGGTCCATGCGGAGCGATATAATGGCCATCAGCATTTGATGGGGTAGGCATTGCCCGACATATCTGCCACCCGGAGCACCGATGTACGAGGAACCCGCAACACGAGATTTGTTTGCACGCTACCTGCGCATGTTGGGAATTGGCTCGGTGCGACCTTCGCAACGTGCCCTTAGCGAACTGGTAACGGCCCACGTGGAACGAGTCCCCTTCGAGAATATTTCCAAATTATATTACCGAAAACATGACGGTCTTCGCAGACTACCTGGCCTGGGTCTCTTTTTGGATGGTATCGAGCAGCATAATTTCGGCGGTACCTGCTATGCCAACAACTACTATCTCCACCTGCTGCTCGAGCACCTGGGCTACCAGGTCGATCTGTGCGGGGCGGATATGGCGAATCCCGATGTGCACATCGTCAATATGGTTACCGTGGACGGACGCGAGTATCTGGTTGATGTGGGTTATGCTGCACCCTTCCTGGAACCTCTGCCGCGGGACTTGTCCCAGGATCACGTCATTTCTCTGGGCCGGGACCGGTACGTACTCAAGCCTCAGGATGCCGAGGGACGGTCGCGTGTGGAGCTTTATCGGAACCACCAGCTAAAGCACGCCTACGTCGCGAGGCCCGTGCCAAGACCGATAGGGTATTTCGATCGGGTTATCGCAGACTCGTTCGCCGATGACGCCACTTTTATGAACGCTCTCTTGCTGGCGCGCTTCTCTCGCGACGGCTCGCTCACCGTTCACAACCTCGCCTTGGTCAGATCTCGAGGAACCGATTCGCATATCGAGCAGCTGGACAGCCGCCTGGAGCTAGTAAGCGCGATAGAAAGACATTTTGCGATGCCGCGCTCGGTCGTTTCAGAAGTTGTGCAGGATCTGGGCGAGTTGCAGGATGCGTGGAAGTGAGGAGTGTTGCCGGTCGATACGGCGGGGGTCAAGACATCCAGTTTCAGAGGGTTTCCAGTTCCTCGAAGAGCTGAACGCCATGCTTCATCCACAACTCACGGAATGGATACGATTCGACATCCGCGTCGAGTAGTTTTTCACACATGGGATGATCGTGCAGGTGGATCTCGCCGGTTTCCTCTTCGTGCTCGGTGAAGGTTCCCCGCATGTGAATGTCGACCTTGAACTTGTCGTCGGTCGCGATCATGAACGACTGGTAGAGGTGGTCGACGTCGCTCCAGTCATGAGCGTTTACTAGAAAGTCGAGTATGGGCTTGGCGGATTCCCTTACCTGCATCCTGACCTTGGCGTCCGATTCATCGAACTCAACAGCAATGTCAGCCATGTGGTGGGGCAGGTGCCAACGCTCGATGGCGTGCTCCCTCGCTTGTGCCGTACTGGTCCCGACCAGGAAAGGATAGAACGCCGAACGAGGCAGAGTGGTGCCCGGCTTGACCAATGGCGGGACGATCACCGCCAGGACAATCTCCTGGTAGCTACCAACCATGCTGTCGGTAAAATCGAAAGCCGTCACAGCGAAGATACTCCGTCCGTGACGCACCTCAAGCGGTTGCAGGTGACGGGGGAGTATATTGCGTGCACCCTCGGTCGACATCTCGAAGAACGCGCTGACCGCCATTCGAAAGTGGTACTTGGTCAGCGGCATAATCCGTTTCTCTCCAGAACCTTCGCTATTATGGTCACGCCCTCTTTAAGCTCTTCTTCGGTGTGACTCGCCGTCACAGAGATGCGCAACCGCGACTGATGCTTACCAACGGCCGGGTAACGAACCGGATTGAGATACACGCCCGCGTGGATCATCTCCTCGGCGATGGCGAAGATTCTCTCGTCGTCACGAATCATGATGGGAATGACTTGTGATTCCGAAGCGCCGATGTCCACCCCGGCCTTGCGCAGGAGATGCTGCGTGGTGCCGACGTTCTCCCACAGTCGTGCCCGAAGCTCCGGTTCCGCCTCGACGATCTCAATGGCTTTGATGAGCCCCGCGACGACGCCGGGCGGCAGTCCACACGAGAATACACGTGAACGCGCGAATCCCTTGAGGTAGAGCATCAAAGCCTTATTACCCGCGACGAAACCGCCGATTCCACCAAGGCTCTTCGAAAACGTACCAAAGTGGATATCAATGTCGTCCTCGAGCCCAAAGTGCTCAGCCACTCCACGGCCGTTTGTTCCAAACAAAAACGTCGAATGCGCCTCGTCAATCATGAGGCGCGCTCCGTGCCGCCGGCACACTTCGACGATTTCCGGGAGTGCGGCGAGGTCCCCGTCCATCGAGTACACGCCTTCGATAACAACCAGCTTCTTGCCAGCGAAGTCTCGTAGCTTGCGGTCCAGATCCGGCGCGCGGTTGTGGCGAAAATATCGAACCCTGGCTTTGGAGAGTATAATGCCGTCCACGATGCTCGCGTGTGCGTACTGGTCGGTTACGACCAGATCGCCGGAGCGCATCAGCCCGGCTATGGCACCAAGGTTGGCACTGTAGCCAGTGGGAAAAATGAGAGCCGATTCCTTGTTCTTGAATCGAGCCAGCTTTTCTGCCAGCTCTTCATGAATATCGAACGTCCCGCTGAGGATTGGCGAGCCTGCGGCGCCAGTTCCGTAGCGACCGATAGCCTCGCGCGCCGCCTCGATGACTTCCTGGCGACAAGATAATCCCAAGTAGTTGTAAGATGCTAAGTTGATGAGGTCCTTGAGCTTGCGGTTGGTCTTCTTCTCCACGATGCTGACCCGGGTGCCGGGCGCGGTGTGCATGGGCTGACCAAACAGATAGTACCCGGCGGGTTTGGCGTTGGCGAACCAATCGTGGAAGGGCTCGAGGATGTCGAAGGGGTCGTCGCCCGCCCCGTAAAAGAAGTTGCTATAATCGTACTCGGATAGTGTGGCCTGCCGGTCACGCACGACCTCCGGCTCGCTGCGGGCGTCGCTCGCAGCGGGGGTGACGTCGTGGGGCACCTCCGACGTCGTGAGCTTCTCGGCCTGCTGTCTTGACGGTTTCACGATAGTAGGTTTAGTCTCCAGAGGTTAAGATGTTGTGCGAATCGTAGCCTAAAGTCAAGCGCCGAACTGGCAATCTTCAATAAAGAGGCATACGCACCCGGACCCGGAGTAGTCGTTGATTTTGAGAGGATTAGCTGCATTAGCCCTTGTCGGCGGGTATTTTCTGATCACGGACCTCGTGCAGCGCACGGTGATTGCGGCTCGGATCAGGTGGCGGCCGACCTCGCGAGAACGGGTTCTAAGCGCGTGGGTGAAGTGGGTCAGCCGCACGACGTCTGCGATCATCGAGCGAATCGGCGGGACGCGCATGAGTGCACCTGTAATCCCGCTGGAGCCGGGTGTTTTGGTGCTGATGAACCACCAGTCCTTGCTCGATATTCTCGTGATTTTCAAAATGTTTGGTGGAGACTACCCCAGGATCATTACCCGGCGACGCTATCGAACCGGTATTCCGCTGGTGTCTTACATGCTTCGCCTCTACGACCACCCCATCGTCGACCCGGGGCTTGGCCGGCGCGAGCAGTTTTTGGCGCTTCGGGAATTGGCCGTGACCAGCACCCGGCCCATTGTTATCTTTGCCGAGGGAGCCCGGGCAAAGGACGGCGCGATGCAGAGCTTTGTCACGGGCGGCTTGAAGATCCTTTTATCGGCGCGAGCGTGGTCGGTGTACGGTGTAGTCTTGGACGGTCTGTGGCGGTCTGGCCGGCTTGGCGATTATGTTCGCAACGCCGCTTCGACCAAAGCCAGCGCGGAAAGCTTGGGGCCGTTTGCATTTGATCACGAACGGGATGATGCGGATGCGTTCATTACATCGATACACCAGCAAATGCAGGACAAGTTGCAGGCGATGCGCGACAGTCCGAGTGCAGCGAAACCCACTTGAGGAAAGCGATCATGTCGGATGATGATGCACGTCAACTAGGTGCCAACGATTCCCACAAGAAAGGTGTGGTACGCGCACTCCGCATTCATGCGGAGGAAGTGGAGTCACGATCCGATCTCGAGATGCCCCCCGAGGTGCGGGACAGCCTCGATATTCTAAGAGACGCGTGTGGCCCCAACCTGGTCGCCGTGATCTTCTTCGGCTCGCTGCTGCTCGGCACCTCTCCGGATTCCGGGAGCGCCGCCGATCTTTTTGTGATCGTCGACGACTACCACGATTTTTACCGCGACGTGGGCTACCGCCTACCGGCGGCTCGTCGCGCGGGCATCATGGCGGTGCTGAACCGCATCTTACCCCCCAACATCATTCACCTGCAGGACCCCGCCGATTTGAAAACCGGCGCGAAATGCTTTGTTATCAGCAAAAGCGACATCGCCGTCGCGCTGTCGCGGCGTGCGCCCGACCATTTCTGTCATGGCCGACTCGTGCAGCGGGTGCACATCGTTCACGCGCGCAGCGCCGAAGATCGCGAGAAGATCGAGCAGCGGTTGGAGACGGCACGACGAGCGTCGCTCGACTGGGTACCCCTCTACCTGGGCGATGTCTTCTCGGTCAACGAGTACTGCTCGAGAATGCTCGAGGTGTCGTACTTGAGTGAGATCCGTCCCGAGACTCGTGAGCGCGTGCATGAGGTGGTAAGCGCCCAGCAGACATACTTTCGACTGATGTATGGTC
>JAOTUR010000397.1 GCA_029863805.1 Candidatus Krumholzibacteriia bacterium
GGATGGGCAGGGTAATCAATTGCAAGAGCGAAGTTTTACGTATCTCGCGGCGGATCGCTGATCGCCGATTTTCATCCTGATGCGATCTGCGAGGCGCTGTCGTCAAGCTGCCAGATTATGGCCGCGTCTTTGACGGGCGGCGAAGAAGTCTCTATTATTGAAACCGGTAGCGAAGCTCCTGGTTGCGAGCGTTTTCGTTAGGTGAGCGCGGAAGGAGTTGCCGTTGATCGGCAAGACGATATCTCACTACAAAATCCTCCAGAAACTTGGAGAGGGCGGCATGGGCGAGGTTTTCCTCGCGGAGGACACCGAACTCGAACGCCAGGTCGCCCTCAAGTTTCTACCGGCCAACTACGTCACCAGTCCTGACGTCCTTTCACGCTTCAAGCGGGAGGCCAAGGCCGCCGCCGCGCTAAACCACCCCAACATCGTTACCGTCTACGAAGTCGGTCAATACGAGGACAAGCCGTTTATCGCTATGGCCTACATAGAGGGCAAACTGCTCAGCGATATAGTCGCGACCAAAGACGTCGCGCTGGATAGAGCACTCGATATCGCGATACAGATTTGTGATGGTTTGGGTAAGGCGCACGAGGCGGGAATCATCCACCGTGACGTCAAGCCGGCGAACATTCTTATCGATCTCGATGGACGAGTCAAGATCCTGGATTTTGGACTGGCGACTCGACAGGGGTTACCGAAGTTGACACAAGATGAGTCCACGATGGGTACCGCCAATTATATGTCGCCCGAACAGGCGCGGGGTGAGGAGTTGGATCAACGCTCAGACATCTTCTCGCTGGGTGCAGTGCTCTACGAGTTGATCGCCGGACGTTCACCGTTCAAAGGCGACCACTCACCCGCGGTTCTCTATTCGATCGCCAATGAGGATCCACAGCCCCTGGCCCGTTTCAACAGCAGTGTGACACCGGAGATTGAGCGGGTTATTGCCAAGGCGCTGGCAAAGAGGCCCGAGGACCGTTATCAGTCGACTGAGGATCTCGCTGTCGATCTCAGACACGCTGTTGCCGAGGGATCGCCCGTCGATCCCAAGAAGAACCTGCTCAAATACGTGATTCCCACATCGGCCGTTTTCGCGCTGGTGATTCTTGCTCTCATTTTTAAACCCTTCAGATTCGAGATCAGCCCCGACCACAGCGCGGTGGCCGGTGAGAACCGTCTCGCTATCATGTATTTCGAGAATCTGGTCGAACGCGAGGATCCACAACGGCTGGGCGAAATTGTCACCGATCTATTGATCACGAATCTATCCCGCACGCAGGACCTGCAGGTTGTCTCGAGTCAGCGCCTCTACGACATACTCAAGCGCAGGGGCAAGGAGGGTGCAAAGGTCATCGATCGAACCACATCCACCGAGGTAGCGCGGGACGCCGGTGCCAAATGGATGCTCTTGGGGCGTATCCTGCAGGTCGAGCCCAGTTTCATTGTCAGCTCGCAGCTGATTGATATGGAAACGGGAAACGTGGTCACGTCGCAACGGATCACCGGTGCTCCGGGCGAGAATATCTTCTCGATCGTCGACCGCATGACCGGTGACACCAAAGGCGACCTGCACATCCCGGTCGCCAAGAGCGTGGAAGAGGAAATCTCGGTCGCCGACGTAACGACCGGCTCGCTAGAGGCTTATCGTTACTATCTCGAGGCAGAAGAGCTGAGACACAAAGTCTACAACAAAGAGGCGACAGAGCTCTATCGCCGGGCGCTCGCCCACGATTCGACCTTTGCCATGGCGTACCTCGGGTTGGCCCTCACTGCGGGCCTCACTTCATTCCAGGATGCAAGAGCGGCGATCGCAAAGGCCGTCCAGTACTCGGGCCGGGTCAGCAACAAGGAGAGGCTATACATAGAAGCGATCAGCTCGGCGTACAAGGCTGACAATCAAAAAGCCATCGGTAAGTTCCAACAGATTGTCCGGGACTATCCAGACGAAAAGGATGCGTATCGCTTGTTGGGGGCCTTTTACAGAGAGCAGGATGCGTTCGACAAGTCGATTGAGTACAACCAAAAAGTGATCGAAATCGATCCCTTGGACAAGCTGGCATACAACGCGCTTGCCTATGCCCACAACGAGGTCGGGGACCTCGATAAGTCGATTGGGGCGATCAACGAGTACATCCAGCTCGCTCCCAGCGAGGCGAATCCGTACGATACTCGGGGCGATCTATACGCGTACAATGGACGCGTCGAGGAGGCGATGGCCTCTTACAAAGAGGCTCTCAAGATCAAGCCGGATTTTACCGCGTCGGTAGCGAAGCTCGGGCACATGTATCTCTTCCAGTTGGACGAACAACGGGCGGCCG
>JAOTUR010000031.1 GCA_029863805.1 Candidatus Krumholzibacteriia bacterium
GATCAGGCAACGATACGAAGCTCAGGGAGGTTTTGGCTGGCCGTGATTCCGGTGTTCAGGGGAAACCTCGAAGAAGGCTTGCTGCAGATGGATCGGGCCATAGCGGCCGACGATATGGAGGGTTTTCGTGAATTCGGTCATGCCGCGAAATTCTTTGTAAAATCCAGCGTCCACACGGTGCTCGAGGACTACGACCTTGCGGTTGCAGTGGCTGAAGAGGGTGCGGAGACGATCAAAGCAGTTCTGCCACCGGAGTTCAAGTATCTGGTCGATCTTGGCCGGGCGACCTACTTGGCATGGAACAAGAGGTTGCCGGAGGCGAGCGAGATCGTTGACACTTTGGAAACCGCGGTGCAGGGGAGTTCCAACAACGACTTGCTCGCGCAGTACTCCGAGGCAAAAGGCGCGATCGCACTGGCAAGTGGCGATGCAAAGACTGCCTACGAGTATCTGGAAAAGGCCGAGAAGTTGTCCTCAGAATTTCATATTCGATATCAACTCGCCGAAGCGTATCGCAGGGCCAACCGGCTGCCAGAATCCATTGCCATGTACGAAAAAGTTCTCAAGCGCCACGATGAAAGCCGCCTTTCCTCTCCCATTTTGTCGGTTATGGCCCACTACAATCTTGGATTGGCCTACGAGGAGTCCGGCGACTACGAGAAGGCGTCGCAACAGTACGATCGGTTCTTGACCATTTGGAAAGACGCCGACCCGGCCATGAGAGAAGTGTCCCAAGCACGCAAACGACTCGAGGCCCTTCGCGTCAGCGGCTAAAAGCTGTTGGATGCGGACGCCTTTGAGGGCGTTGGCCCCCCGCGCGTGTTGGGGCTTTCGATTGATGACGTGAAGGCCAGCCCATTAGAGCCTACCCGAGGGCCGGTTTCGGTTGGTAATTGCAGGTTGATTGTGCTAGAATGGCCGAAGTTGCGACTCCCTAACAGCTTGCAGAGAAAGACATCCGACTGAACCCTTGATTGCCCTTGCGGCCGATCAGCGTGTGCGAGCGGGGCGAGGGAGCACGATCACTCCGCCTGTAAGCTTTAACTTGTGAATGAGTTACAATCTGGCGTCGCTGACCCCACCCACGGACATTCAATCACCTGGAGTACGTATGTCGGTTCGAATACTGGTTGTAGATGACGAGCCCGATCTGGAAAACCTCGTTCGTCAGAAATTCAGAAAAGAGATTCGCGCCAGCCAGTTCGAGTTTCTCTTTGCGGAAAACGGCGTCGATGCGATTGATACCCTGAAGAGAGAGGGGGACGTCGATCTCATCCTCACGGATATCAATATGCCCGAGATGGACGGGTTGACGCTGCTGTCGAAACTACACGAGTTCGACCACAGCGCGTTCAAATCCGTCATCGTGTCGGCGTACGGCGATATGGAGAACATTCGCACGGCCATGAACCGTGGCGCGTTCGACTTCGTGACCAAGCCCATCGATCTCCAGGATCTGGAGACCACAATTCACAAATCTCTGAATGAACTACAGTTGTTGAAGCAAGGTGTCGAGTCCACGCACAAGCTCCTGGCGATCGAGCAGGAACTGCGTGTGGCGACCGATATACAGATGTCCATTCTTCCCCAGACGTTCCCGCCCTTTCCGGATAAGAGGGAGATCGAGGTTTACGCCAAGATGCTACCCGCCAAGGAGGTTGGTGGCGATCTGTACGACTTTTTTGCGATCGATAAGGATCGTATCGGTTTTGTCATTGGTGACGTTTCCGGAAAGGGTGTTCCGGCGGCCATGCTCATGGCCGTTTGTCGTACGTTGCTCAGGGCGACCGCGTTGCGGGGTATTGCGCCGGACGCGTGCCTCGATGCCGTAAACCGCGTTTTGGTGGACGAGAGCCTGTCGAGCATGTTTGTTACCGTCTTTTACGGCGTGTTGAACACTCGTAACGGAAGGTTGGAATACTGTAGCGGTGGCCACAATCCGCCGTACTTATTATTTGGTGACGGACGCGTCGATCAACTCGATAACGCGGGCGGTCTGGCTGTTGGTGCCATGGAGGATTCGGAGTACCAGTCGAACATGATCACGTTGCAGCCTGGGGATGCGGTTTTTCTATATACCGATGGTGTGACCGAAGCGGTAAACGCGAATGAAGATCTCTTTGAAGAACATGGCCTGGAGGACAGCCTGCAGCGCTTTCGTGATCGACCGGTAAAGGAGCTGGTGGAAAAGGTGATCGAAGTGGTGCAGGAGTTTTCTCGAGGTGTACCGCAGGCGGATGATATCACGTGCCTTGCAATTCGCTACGCCGGGCGCGCCGGGTAGTCCGACCGCGTGAACTTCGCCCCACCGATGGATGGAGGGGATAGATTTACATGAAAAACAGGAACTGTCGGACCATAGAACTTACCCGAGTGCGCCAGAGGAAGGTAGTCATGAAGGTAAACACGTGATGCCAGAGGTCGTAAATCGGTCGTTGCCGTATTCTTCGGAGGTTGAATCATGAAAAAGCTGTCACAAATGTTGTTGGTGTTGGCGTCGCTATCGCTGGTGGCCGTCGGTTGTAGCCGGCTCGACGCCCCTCAGCTGCCGCTTACGCATCAGCAGGTGCCGGAGGCGTCGCTGAATGCCCCGCAGTTCGTTGTTCTCGATGGCTACTCGGTGCAGTATGACGGAAGAGTATTTGCGAATAATCAGACCACCTTTGCGTACACGATTACCCGGAGTGACGCCGAGCAGATTGGATTTTTTGCGCTTCAGATACCCGATTGCGCATCGGAGCTGCTGGCATATAGTCCAGGAGGTGCATCGGTGCACGTGAACCCGGCAACGGGACGCATGAGTGTCAAGTGGGCCTTCTCTCTGCCTGCAGGCGAGAGCGAAACATTTGCATATACGTTTGCCGGTGAAGTCGAAGAGGGTCTCATATTTGCCTGGGTGAAGGCCAGTCCTTCCGGCGAGGAAGGAGTTCTGGGGGGGCCTTGCGGCGGCTTCGTGATCTCGGGGAACGTGTTTGTCGATGCCGACAGCAGCGGTGCACAGAACGATCCCGAATCGGGTATCGTGAACGTGACCGTCGAGCTGGTAGATACGGGCAACAGTGTGGAGGCGGCTACGACGGATGCGAGCGGTTATTATAGCTTCAAGCGTCTCGACGGCACGTACACGGTTAGGTTGCCGCTGGTTACCGCTGCCGATGACTTCAACGAAGAGCTGGACGAATCCTTTGACCCGACCACCGCCTTGTCTTACGAGGTCACGGTAGGCCCCGATTCGCCGGGTAACGATTTTGGCTTCGAGCCGACCACCGAGGACATCATTCTCGACTTCGAGATTGGGGAACTAACCACTCTGGGTGAGCCGGTCAGGTTTTGGAAGAGACAACTACGGACGGCCATCCGTGGCGGTAGTAATGCCACCTTCGATGCGACCGCCATGGCCGCTTTTATCGACGAGATCGAAGCCCTTCTTGTCACATCGCCTTTTCAGTTTACACCGGGGTCGGAATTCGAGGAAGCGCTCACCATCCTGAGCATGAACTCGAGGGGCGAGCTGGGCGACTTGAGGAAGGAATTACTTGCCGCCGAGTTCAACTGGTTTGCCGGCTTTAGGATGAACGATGAGGCCTTGCAGCTGACCCTTCTCGCCTGGGGCGAGGCGTTGGTTGCCGAGAATACACCCGCCGCGGCGTCCGACCCGAAGGGTGAAGAGCTGCCGCCAAGCATGGCGCCCAGGGGAGGCGACACCGGTTTGTCCGAAGCCATCGGCGTTTTCGACTTGATGAACGGTGGCGGTGGCGGCGGTGCTGGTGGTGGTGGTGAGAACTAAACACGCACGTACGACGTAGTTTTCCTAAAATGGGGGGGTGGAAGCGCCCCCCCAAATCGATGAATAACTTCTGTCAGAGTCTGATCACATTTGGCCTCCTGCTGTTCTCCGCTCTTGCTTATGGTCAGGAGCTGCCCTTCACCCACTACACCACCGACAGCGAGAACAACCCGCTGCCGTCGGCCGAAGTCACCAAGATCTGCCAGGATCGCTTGGGATTTATTTGGATTGCTGTCATTTCTTCCGGGCTGGTTCGCTACGACGGCCATCACATGGACCTTTACACGACGGCCGACGGTCTCCGGGACTTGGTGCTTTGGGATGTCGTGGAAGACCGATCGGGAAGGCTCTGGGTTGGGTCCAGCACCGGTTTGGTGGTGTCGGAGAGACCGCTGCAGAATTATCGAGTCGGGGAGCGGGTTCGGTTCACGTCGTTGGTTGGATCCACTCCACTTCTGGATTCGTCAATAAATTGGGGAAACCGCATCGCCGTGGATGTGCAGGACCGGGTTTGGGTGGGAACTCCCGCGACCGGGATCGTACGGTATCGCTTCGATGGAGCCGCGCGTGTCATTGCGGATACGATTGGAACCGATGTGTACGAAGACGGCAGGCACACGCCCGTTCGTTCGATTATCGTGCGGCGAGACGGCGCAGTTTGGGTGGGTACCGAGCCAGGAGACCTACTGGTGTTCGAGGAGGGTGCCCGTCAGCCCGAGGTGGTTTCCAGAGCCCGTGGCGCGCCCGCTCGCAGTGTCGATGTGCTCTACGAAAGCCCGGGCGGTTCCCTGTGGGGGGTGGCCCGCGGTGGACGCCTGTTTAGGGTGGACGAAGCCGATGGTAAAAGCTCGATTGTCATTGTCAGTGACGAAATAGATTCAAATGTGTCGAGTCTGCTGGTCGATTCGCAAGGTGATTTGTGGGTCGCGACTGGTGGGGCCGGAGTGATGAGGTTCGATCCGGAAGACCCCACGCGATGGGCGCGCTACACGAGGCAGCACGGCATTCTGAGTGATGTTGTACGAGGAATCATGGAAGATCGCGAGGGCAATCTGTGGTTCGCACAGTCGGGGGGTGTGTCAAAACTGCGGTTCAACCACAGCGCGTTTGAGAACTTCACGGCCATATCACACACTGGGGAAACGCCTGTTCTTCCCGCGCCGGCGGTGAACAGCGTTGTGCCCAGGCGCGGAGATGAATCGGCGGGGATATGGGCAGGAACGGCGGGCGGGGGGTTGGTGTGGATTGGGGAAGATGGTCGGGCGCAGACGATTGATACTGACAGTGGGCTCCTGAACAACTGGGTAAACGGCCTGGCCTTTGACAGCGAGGGTCGTCTGTGGGTGGGAACGGAAGCGGGCATAAACTGCCTGTCGTTCACAGGGACACCTCCACCGCCCTCACGACAGAAGCAAAGGGTCGTTGTTTTGGGAAGGGAGGGCGAGCTGGCCGGTTATCGCCGGACGTCGATCTACTCCTGCTCAAATCTGGATCTCGCACGCGATGATATTGAGGCGCCGATCGAGAGCCTGTGGCTTCCCGGCTATCATAGCCTGTACTGTTTTGTCGGTGGTGAGTGGCTGATTTTCAGGGAAAAGTCGGGGTTGCCCGTGACTTCCTTTTATGCGGTGGCACTGGACGGTGACGGGAGACTCCTGGTGGGTACCGAAGGCCATGGTCTATACCGTAGCACCCGACCGGCGGCTGAGTTCACTCGCCTGCAACAAGAGCCGGTGCCATTTCAACTCGGCGCAGGTGGCGGGACATTTGGGATGGAAATCATTACACCGGTTTTTGAACAGGTGTGGTCCCGGTCGAGCGGTGGGCCAACCGACCAGATTCAGAAGCTGATTTGGCGGGACGGCGTGTTGTGGGTGGGCACGCCGGAGGGATTGCTGGTGCTCGAGGGAGAGAGTTTCGAGACAACAAAACACCTTACCCAGGCAGATGGCCTCGGGGCCAGCAATGTGTACAGCATGGATTTTTCACCCGTAACGGGCGCTCTGTGGGTGGGCACCAACGGCGGTCTGGCCGAAATTGACCCCGGGATGCGGACAGTCAAACGGAACGTAACCCGGCAGGACGGTCTTGTCGGTAACGAGGTGTGGTTCTATGAGTCGGTGGCCGCCGCCGAGGACGGGTCGGTGTATTTTGGTACGGCCAAGGGTCTGGCCCACTATTGGCCCGAACGCGACCAATCCAATGCGACGCTTCCCCTGCTCCATATGAAATCCGCCAATTATTCGGAGGACCGAAAGGGCAATAACGAGATCACCATCGAATATTCGGCGTTGAGCTTTAGCAGCGAATCTCTAGTTCGTTATAAGACGCGTCTAACGGGCTATGACAAGACCTGGTCCATCGAAACCGCCGAACCGAGAATTCGTTATACCAATCTGCCGGCGTTTCTCTTTGCCAAGAAGTACGTGTTCGAAGTGCTGGCCGCCAATGACGATGGTCTATGGACCGAGACCCCGCTCCAGCATGCGTTCGTCGCGCAACCTGCATGGTGGTTCACATGGTGGGCAGTTTTGATCCAGCTTGTTCTGCTGATTGCATTGGTGTATACGCTGCACCGCTACCGAACGAAACATCTCGCCAGGCGCAACAAGATGTTGGAAGTTACGGTGCAGGAGAGAACCGCAGAGATTCAGGCGAAGGCGCGGGAGCTGCGCGAAAAAAACCACAGCCTGGAGGAGAAAAACGAGGAGATCATTCGAACCCAACAACAACTCATTGTCCAGGAAAAACTGGCGTCACTGGGGGCCTTGACGGCTGGGATCGCCCACGAGATCAAGAACCCTCTTAACTTTGTCAACAATTTTGCGGAGCTGTCCACCGAGTTAGTTCACGATCTGAGGGAGGATATTGACAAGCACAAAGACGCGATCGGGGCGGATACGCGAGAGAATATCGAGGACATTCTTAGAGTTCTGGAAAGCAACGTGACGAAGATCAACGAGCACGGTAAGCGTGCTGATAGCATTGTACGTGGTATGCTATTACACTCGAGGGGACAGAAGGGTGATCGGCAAGATACCGATGTAAATGGGCTTCTAGATGAATACGTGAACCTCGCCTACCACGGCATGCGGGCGGTCGACGCGGCGTTCAATATCAAGATTGAAAAGGATTACGACAGTACGATTGAAAAACTCGAGGTAATTCCGCAGGATCTGAGTCGTGTGTTCTTGAACATCATAAACAACGCGTGTTATGCCACCCATGAGAAAAAGCAAAAAGCAAAGAACGAGTACTCGCCAACGCTGTCCTTGCGTACCCGAAATCTAGGGGACAAGGTCGAAATCCGCATACGAGACAACGGTCCCGGCATCCCGCGGGAGGTGCGAGACAAGATATTCAACCCCTTCTTTACCACCAAGCCAACGGGTATGGGCACCGGGCTCGGGCTTTCGCTCAGTTATGACATCATCGTGCAGGAGCACAAAGGTGATCTAAAGGTGGAGACAGAGGACGGCCAGTTTACCGAGTTTGTCATCAGCCTTCCAAAAAACTCGCGTTGACCCGGCGGCAAGCCGTCAGCACCCCCCGTTTATTATCTGACTATTCCTTCATCATCCCAAATCCATGACGATGCCCAGCGCTTGGGCGGCGAACGGGATTAGCTGAAAGGCGTAGTGAGATCGTGTGATCGTAAGCTTGATAAAAGTCAAGAATTGCACATTTGATCCGAGCTGGATCACGGTCTACAATGTGCAATGGATTAATGAAGTCTTTCGGGTTTGATTCGTGCGGGTTACTAGTTCCCACCAACGTGGTCACGCCAGGTCCAGGGTGTCTTTCTTAGAAGATGGCGTGGCCACGTTTATTTGTAGGTGTTCGGGCGAGCGTCAATGCAGTGTGGGTGGAAGGGGGGTCTTACCACGTTTCCGTTTGCCAAAAGCAAGAGCCCGACTGCCTCGTGGTTCAGCCGGGCTCTTGTTTGAGACTGCTCGACCGGTCGTCCTTTTGATCCACCGGTCTCGTACGGGTCTTACATGCCGAGTTTGTATAGTACCCCGACCTTGAGCGATAACTGGTTTACATCGCTCACCACGCCGTACCAGAGCTCACCGATGAAATCAGTGCGTTCATTGAGCGTGACGTTCATGCCCCCGCCAAAGTCGAGCCCGAGTTTGACCGAGTCGTCCTCAATGGTCATGCCCGGTATGAGAAAGCCACTAATCAACTGGTCGGGAATGTCGACTTCCGCGTGCAGAAAGTGGAGTCCCAAACCCCCACCGGCGAAAGGCCGGATCCTTGGATTGGACGTACGAAAGATCCACTTTCCCTTGGCGCCGAGGGCGATATCGCGAGCGGAAGCCTCGCCCAGGCCCGACAGATCCTCAGATGTCTTCCAGAAGTCGAAATAACCCTCGAGCATAAACTGCGGCGCTATCGTGCCCAGGTCCACAAAGAGTCCAAACCCTACGGTAGCGTCCAAGTCCTCGGGGCTTACCATGCCGACCTCGACGCCGGCACCTTTGAGCCCGAGATCCGCCTGTGCGATCGCCTGGGATGAGGCGAATGCGCACGTGCAAACGATGGCAAGCATCGCGACGAGCTGTTTCATCGTGTTACCTCCGAAATGCGTAGCTTAAGCTAACGCAGATGATTATGAGGCATTTACGCCTCACTCGATTGTGCCTTATACCCTTGATCCATAGGCGAATGCAAGATCCGATCCAGGTTGCCGGAGAACGGGGTTCGCGACCCCCTGGTGGCCGGGACCCAGCAGGTGCACAGCCGACGGGAAAGGAAGCGGCTACGACGGGTTCGTCCGAAGATGACACAAGCGGTTTTATCCGCGTGTGCGCAACATATTGAATAACAATGTCCAACCTCCCCAGTTTCATGTGGTTTACGAGCAGAAAGGCCACAAATAGGGTTGATATCGGGCATAAAACGTGCTACCATACTTTTCGCGCGGTCGTGAAGGGCACTGTTGGAGGTCACGACCGCGTGCCTTATCCGAATGGTATCCCTCAGAATTTTCAGCTGTGAAGACACAGCGGATCTTGTCCGAGCTGCGATCACGTTGGGACACAGGCGCTGTCGACCGAGACGAAGCCGAGTCGGGGCCGGGCCCAACGTGTGCTGCACGTGGATCCCAAAGGGAGAACCGGCACATGAGACGACTCTTGAGCGCGATGTTGGCCATTTTGGCCATGCTTTTTGTCGGCTGCAGCGACTCAGTAAAACCCACGATCGATCACCAGAACTCACATCCCGACGAGATGAATCTGCCCAAGAGCGGTGACGGCCTCACTCGTTACATCGTCGTCTTTGCAGACCACGTCGGCGGCGTGCCGGATATCGCCCGCCAGATGGCCACCGTTCATCGTGGCAGGGTGCACTTTGTCTACGAGCACGCCATAAAGGGTTTTTGCGTGACGGTGCCCGAGCGAGCCGCCGGCGCCCTATCTCGCAATCCTAACGTTGTATCCGTCGAGCTCGACCGGCCGGCTCGACTGGCGGGGACAGGCTGGAAGACGCAAACCTCTGGTGCCCCCTGGGGGCTAGATCGGATCGACCAGCGCGATTTGCCGTTGGACAGCCTGATTTCCTTCGACAACACGGGTGCCGGTATAAATATCTACATAATTGACTCCGGTGTTCGAATCGCACACAACGAGTTTGGCGGACGGGCGTTTTACGTGCCCAGCCCTGACAACGGCGATTTTGTCGGCGACGGCCACGGCAGCGCCGAGGATTGTTTTGGTCACGGAACGCATGTGGCGGGCATCGCTGCCAGCGACGCCTATGGTGTGGCGAAGGAAGCCACCATATGGGCGGCCAGGGTCACAGATTGCGTCGGGTGGGGATATGCATCGATGGCGATTGCCGCGGTGGATTGGATAACGGCCAATGGTCAATTGCCGGCGGTGGTCAACATGAGTCTGGGTTATGGCGATGTGCCATCGCTCAGCGCGGCGGTGGAGAACTCGGTCGCTGCGGGTTTCAACTACGCAGTGGCTGCCGGCAACCAGACGGTACCCTTCAACGCCTGTGGCAGTTCTCCCGCGAATTCGCCGAGTGCCCTGACCGTTGGAGCAACTTCATCCATCGACATCGAGGCACCGTGGTCGGCCTTCGGCCCGTGTGTCGACCTTCTCGCCCCGGGCGTGGACATCATATCCACCTGGCATACCGGTAATGGCGCAACATCGACGGAAAGCGGCACGTCAGCTGCGGCGCCCCATGTCGCGGGTTGTGCGGCGCTTTTTCTTGCAGCCAACCCGGGCGCTGCGCCGGACGATGTCACCGGCGCGATTCTCGCCAGCGCCACGGCGGATCGGCTGACACTGCACAGCCTGAGCACGCAGGGGGGAACACCGAATCTGCTGCTGTACACGGATCTTCTTCCGCCGCCACCCAACGACCCACCCAGCGCCGCGTTTGGCTACGAAACCGTCAACATGGATTGTATAGTCGACGCCTCGCCTTCTGAGGACAGCGACGGGTCAATCGTGAGCTATCTTTGGGACTTTGGCGACGGACAAGGCGGATTCGGGATGACGGCGAGTTGTACCTACAGCGAAGCCGGTACGTTTACCGTTGCCCTCACCGTGCTCGATAATCTCGGTGCTGCGAACAGCACCACGCACGATGTCACGGTGCCCGGTGAAATACCAAACGACCCTCCCGGTGGGTCGTTCGCCGTCTGTTCAAACGTCGCGCGAGTAATACACGAGGAAGAATCCCCAGAGATTCGAACCGAACCCACTCAGGACTTCGAGACAGCGACGGGTATGGCCAAGGTGTCGGGCGCGGAAAGCCTGGGTATCATGCTATCCATTAAGGGTCATAGGGAAAGTGAAAACATGGTCGTGGATCTCAATTGGGCGGGCACAAGCGCTCTAGTGGTAGACATCTATCGCGATGGACAAAAGATCGCGGTCGTGGAAAACGCCGGTGCCTATAGTGATCTAATCAGCCGGCGAGGGCAATGGCTCACCTACCAGGTTTGTGATGGCGAGGCGCCCAGACCCGGCAGGGATCGTCCCACAGAGCTGGAATAACGGAAGCGCCGCTGCTTCCCCCGCCAGAGCAACGAAGACCTCTTTCTAACCTGACATTCTGTAAAGACTTACGGCGTTGACATCATCACCTGGAAATCAACGCAGGCCAGCCACTTGAAGTCGAGTGGGTCCTCCGCCGTCGGCACGGGGTCGACATCGGTGTCTCCCAGAGTCAGCACGATTCTTGGGTCGGCGCCCGTGAGCAAATCGTTCAGAGCCCTGTTGAGCAGGTCTACCCCGTCGCTGTTCAGGTCGGCAACGGTGGGCTTACCCTTGAGACTTCGCAGCGATTGAGTCGTCATGTTTAGTAAGACGGCTGGACCGTCCGTAACGGGCCCGCTGGCATCGTCCTGTCTCGACACCGCGACAGAAGCAGTCATGGTCCAGTCATGGCCCAAGAGCTTGACAACCTTGTACCGGCCCCCTATAACACCGATTCTCTCAATATCTGATAACTCAAGGTCGTATTCGTCGAGGACTTCGAGCAACCGCTTCTTGAACAAATCGCAAACCACCGAGCTGGTGAACGTGCCCGTCTCTTGTGATTCATTGAAGAGAACGCAGACCCTCTTCTTGACGACCGCCTCGCCTGACGTTTCGTCGAACACACAACCGTTCGTGACAGCAAGCGCACAAATAGCCGGTATCAGAGCGAATGCTGCGAGAGAGATCTTCATGATGTGGCTCCTTATCGCTAAGGTTTACAACGACGGCCCAAGAATACGGTAATGTGTCCGTTGCTCAACAGGCGGCGAGCTGCCATCTCACGACGGGCGGCCGATCCCCACCAAAAAAGCAACAGGCTCCGATCGGTCGCCTGCGGGCAGACGTCCCTCCAGAGCCTGTCGTTTGATTGATCAGTGTTGGGCCTGCGACCAGCTCGGGTCGAAGGGGGCCAACAAAACCAGCGGCCACAGTGTGCCATCAGACCTTTTCCATTGGCACGTATTTGGCGACCCCGGCTGCTCTGGAGTGTAAATCACAGTGGCGCGCAAGCAGCTAATTCGGGTCAAGCGTGGCCGTGACTTCTATACATGCTTCCCACGTAAACGCGAGTGGGTCCGACGCACTCGGTGCGGGTCCCACATTCGTTCCCACCATGGTGACGAGGAGTTCAGGACTACCGCCCGCGATCAAATCCGCGAGCGCCCTGTCGACAACGGCGACCCCGGTACCATTCAAATCCGGTGCGAACCCCTTGCCCTGATTCTCATCGGCTCACGCTCCTTACGCTAACGACGCTGCTGTCATGCCAACCCACGAAAGACGGCCATTTGCCCGACTTCTGCTGGGGTTCTGCAAAGATGCTTGTCTCGCTACGCTGTTAAAATCCCAACGATGCTGTAACAGATCTGGCGTACCTATGACGTCTTGTTCGTTGAGTCGCACGCTCCAGCAAGGAGCGGAACCGACTAACCTACAAAGACCCCTTTCTCTATAAAGACGGCGTTCATTCAGGGAAAAGAGTCGCCGTCACTTCGATGTCACACTTCCAGCTAAACTCCATCGGATCGGCAAAGCTCGGTACGGGACTGACTCCAGCACCTACCAACGTCACCTGGAGTGTTGGGGTCCCGCCGGCGAGCAGATCCGCCATCGCCCGATTGACAACGCCGACACCGGTGTTGTTCAGATCCGGGGTGTAGCCCTTCTTCTTTAGGTCTGCCGGAACTTCCACGACGGACGGGTTCACGATGGTCCTCGGCCCGTCGACGACATCCAGACGCTCAACGGCAACCGAATTGGTGAAGGTCCAGGCGTGGCCCTGATAGCCGCCCTGCAGTTTCAGATTGGAGCCTGTCATCCTGATCTGGTCGATCCTGCCACCGACTCCCGCCGCGTCGATGGCGGCCGTTAGCTGGGTGCCGAAATCGTCGACGACCTGGGTTATGGTGAAGTCGGCATCCGTGCGCACCTCATCAAAGGTGACCGAAAGGGTGGTCTGAAAAACGAGTCCGCCACCCTTACCGTTGCCGCCTTTTTTGAAGCTGGGGCCGCTCTCCATCAGATTGCAGCCGCTCGCGATCGCGAGCAAAACGAAAGCTGGAATGAGAGCGATTGTCGCAAGAGATCTCTTCATAATAGCGTCACACTCCTTAGTGCTTAACGATGGTATTGAAGTGCTACGCCCACGGACAAGGCATCCTGCCTTGTTTGCAAGTGATCTTCCAAGATGTTGTACTCGCCATGGACGTTTAAAAAAGCCAGGTCGAATGAAAGCCCAAGCGTCAGTTGAACGATGTCGTTCCGGTCGAAGCCGAGTTGTACACGATCCGTAGGATCGCCCTCGTCCTCGTAGGAGGCGTCCAACGAGAATCTGTCGTAGGCAAGACCCGCATAGGGCTCAAACATTGCGAACCTTTTGCTGACCTGTAGTCCGATGCTTAACGTCTTAGCTGTTACGAGGTCATCACCCCTTTCTTTTTCTTCCATCGCGAAGCGTTGCCAGAAAACGCTGGCCGCCACGTCGACAGGAAAGTCGTTGTTTAGGTACTGGGAAACGCTGTGGCGAAGGCCGATGCCCCAGAGGTTGAGGCTGAGGTCTCCCACGAGCAAGTCGTTTCCTTGATCCAAAAACGCAAAACGAAAAACCATCTCGGTGCCATAAAATGAGCCAAGTCTCAACTGCGGCACCGCAAATTGAAACGAATCGAGGCCGAACCCAGAGGGAAAAGCGTAGGCGGTTCCGCCGACGCCCTCGACCCACACGACCTCGGGCCTTCCCACGACTGTGGGAGCCTCTACTGTGGTCTCGGGTCTGAACAAACCTTCGGTGGTTGCTATAAAGGTTCTGTCAGCGTCCGAGAAGTAGACCGACATCGCGCGGACCTCCAGACTCAGTTGTAGACCCCGCTCCGGAATATAGGCCGAATGAAAGGTCCCGGCGTTCAGGTCGGCGGCAAACGCGTCGACCAGGGGACCAAAGTAGCCCTGGGCATTACGGCCTGTGTACGCAGAAAGGTTGTCTGCGAGCTCAGCGGCGGCTGGGGCTGCCTGTAGTAAAAGAAACATGACCGTGCCGATGGCCATGCCTAGACGTGCCCATACACCCATAGATGCCTCCACTTAGATGTCTTTGTTGCCTCCACTTAGTGCTTGAGTTCAGGGCGTCATTATAGCACAAAACGCCAGTCTGTTCAATCGTTGAGTTTGCTATTCAGAGGGTATAGAATGAATTTTTTCACCAGGCGGGGAGAGGATAAGACACATAGGGGTTGTTGCTGGTTGCCCGACAAGGGTTCAAACGGTCTAAAAAGGAGGCACTTATGCGAATCTCCTCGACAGCGTGGCTGGCGCTGGTGACCGCGACATCGATCGGTTTCGCGCTTGGAGCCGCCCAGGATAATGTTAAAATCTCGCCGAACCATATAAGAGGAGCGGAACGCCTCATCGCACTCGAGTGGACCGTGTCGGAACGCGACTCGATGGCCGAAGACCTGGGCGACAACGTGGACAACTACCGGAAGCTGCGGGAGGTATCAATCGCCAATGGGGTTCCGCCGGCCCTGCGATTCGACCCCCTGCCGCTGGGGAGGGAGCTCCCCACCAAGAGACGACCGCTGGTGATGGGTCCCCCCAAGCAACTCGAGCTGCCTGATACACAGGAAAAACTGGCGTTTTACTCGGTTCGAGACTTGGCGGAGCTGATCCGCACGCGCCGGGTGACCTCGAGCGAGCTGACGCAGATGTATCTGGAACGATTGAAGAGGTTCGGACCGAGTCTCGAATGCGTCGTTACAATAACAGAGGACCTGGCCATGGACCAGGCAGTCCGCGCAGACCGTGAGATCGCTGAGGGCAAATACCGGGGTCCGTTGCATGGGATCCCCTACGGGGCCAAGGACCTGCTTGCCGTCAAAGGGTATAGGACCACGTGGGGCGCGGAACCGTACAAGAACCAGGTGCTCGAGGAAGATGCCACGGTCGTCAAGAGACTGGAGGAGGCTGGCGCAGTCCTGGTTGCAAAACTGACGCTGGGTGCGCTGGCTTGGGGAGACGTGTGGTATGGGGGGAAGACGCGTAATCCATGGGACCTCGAACAAGGATCGAGCGGCTCGTCGGCGGGGTCCGCCGCCGCGACGGCGGCGGGGCTGGTCGCCTTTTCAATCGGCACCGAAACGTGGGGTTCGATCGTGTCACCGTCAACACGCTGCGGCGCTACCGGTTTGCGGCCGACGTACGGTCGGGTCAGTCGTGCCGGTGCAATGGCCTTGAGTTGGTCGATGGATAAGATCGGGCCCATTTGTCGCACGGTGGAGGACTGCGCGCTGGTTTTCGATGCCATTATTGGACCCGACGGCATCGATCGAACGGTGGTCGACGCGCCGTTCAATTACGCTCCATCCGTCGACATGAGGCATCTTCGCATCGGACATGCCAAGCGGCTCTTCGATGAGGATTACCCCAACCGGCCGGCGGATGCCGCCACCCTGGCCACGTTGCGTGAGCTGGGCGCTGATCTGGTGGAGGTCGAACTTCCCGATTACCCGGTGGAGGCCATGGCGATTATTCTACAGGCCGAGGCGGCGGCCGCCTTTGATGAGCTGACCCGGTCGGGTGAAGACGATCTTATGGTCAGGCAGATCAGAAACGCCTGGCCCAACGTCTTTCGCGCGTCGCGTTTTATACCGGCGGTGGAGTACATCCAAGCCAATCGTCTGCGTTACAAGATCATACAGGAGATGGGGAAGCTCGATGTGGATGTGTACGTCGCGCCTTCGTTCGGAGGAGACAACCTGCTACTGACCAACCTGACCGGTCATCCGTGCGTTGTGTTGCCCAACGGGTTTGATGAGAAGGGGCGCCCGGGGAGCATCAGTTTCATCGGAGGGCTCTACGACGAGGCGACATTGCTCGCGGTGGCGAAGGCTTACCAGGATGCCACCGATTTCGACCAGCAGCATCCGCCACTTTTTCAATGAGTTAGGATCCCCCGTCGCTAGAGCGGGCAAGGCTGGCCGTTGATCGAGCAATAAGGACCTAGTCGGGTTACGGATCGTTCACTATACTGTGCAATGAGACCCCACCCCATCGGGGTGATATTGCCTGCCCGTTCACTCGTTTTTGCCGCTTCTCTATCGCCCACCCGAGAGAATGGATCACCGTCGCCCATACCGCACGGGCACAGGCCGCGTGCGGATAATCGTGCCCCGGAAGCGGTTCATCTATTCATATAAGGAGGCGCTGAGATGAGACCCACATTGGTTCTCCTGAGCTTGGTGGTAGTGGCGACGCTGGTTGGGTTGGTCGCCTCACCGGCCCACGCGTCGTTTCATCTTATGCAGATCGAGCAAGTCATCGGCGGTGTCGATGGCGACGTCACCGCGCAGGCCATCCAGTTACGGATGCGTGCGATAGGACAAAACCTGGTCGGGTCGGCCCGCATCCGGGCCTTTGATGTAAACGGCTTGAACCCCGTCCTGGTGATCAATATCCCGGGAGCCGTGCTAAACGGCAACGTGGGCAACCGAGTGTTGATTACCAGCGCTGCGTTTGACGCGGCGACCAATCCCACGGCGAACCCCGATTTCGCGATCACAAACCTTATTCCAGCATCCTATCTGGCCGCGGGAAGCCTCACCTTCGAGAACAATTTCGGTACCCAGGTATGGTGGAGGCTCAGCTGGGGTGGTGCGAGCTATACAGGGTCGACCACGGGTATGGGTGGAGTCGGAGCCAACGACTCGGACGGCGATTTCGGCGTGTTTGCGGGGCCTTTGCCGTCGTCCACTACCAGTGCGTTGCGCTTCCTGGGAACGGCCACACAAGCCAGCACGCGCAATGAGTTCGATTATGCCGTGACCGGCGGGGATGCCATCTTCACCAATAACTCCGGCCAGAACTTTACGGTCGAGTCGCAGCCGACGGGTGTGCCCCCGATCACGGTCGGCATCGCGCTACGGCAGAACCGTCCCAACCCCTTCAACCCAAAGACGGAGATCCTGTTTACCATGGAGAGAGAGGGGCATGCTCGGCTTCGTGTTTATGATGTAAACGGCCGCTTGGTGACTACGCTGTTCGACGGCACGGCACCAGCTGGTGTCAATCGTGCGGCCTGGGGCGCCCGCGATTTGCAGGGACGCTCGGTGGGATCGGGTGTGTACTACTACAGATTGACGACCTCCACCCTGCAGGAGACACGTAGAATGGTTCTGCTCAAATAGTCATCTGCTATAAGGCATGCGCGTCGCGGTTCTGTGAAAGACAATCGCGGGTTTCTTCCCGGGGCTTTTTCGTGGCAGCGCGACGCCTATGCTCTTGTCAGGAATCCTACGACTTTTACACGCGGTGGTCGAACAGCTCAACCTTCCGGTTGCAAAACCGCGTGTTTTGCATAATGATCATTGAGTCCCTTCACATCGCGTGACCACCCGCGCCTGTTTTTGGAAAGGAGTGTGGTGTGGTGAGCATTCTGGGCACCGATAAGAGGCCGTTGCGGGTCGCGATCATCGGCAGCGGGCCCAGCGGATTTTATGCAGCCGAAGCGCTGTTCTCCGCTGAATCGCGGGTTTGTGTCGACATGTATGATCGTCTACCCGCGCCGTTTGGGCTGGTCCGATATGGTGTGGCGCCGGATCACGAAAAGATAAAAAAGGTTATCAAGGTTTACGAGCGTACGGCTGAAAACCAGGATTTCGCATTCCTCGGCAACGTCAAGGTGGGTGAGGATCTCACCATCGAAGAGCTGCGCGCCCACTACGATGCAATCATATTCGCCTGCGGGGCGCAGACGGACAGGCGTCTGGGCATCACCGGGGAAGATCTGCCGGGCAGTTACACGGCGACCGAATTCGTCGCATGGTATAACGGCCACCCCGAATATCTCGATCGTACCTTCGATCTCTCGAATGAAGTGGCGGTCGTGATCGGCCAAGGCAACGTCGCGGTCGACGTGGCGCGGGTACTTTGCAAGACCGTTGATGAGCTCAAGCACACGGATATTGCCGCTCACGCTCTCGACGCCCTGGCCGAGAGCCGTGTGTGCGAAATTCACATGATTGGCCGACGCGGGCCAGCGCAAGCGGCATTTACACCGCAGGAGATCAAGGAGTTCGGTGAGCTTGCGGACTGCGACCCCGTCGTCAATCCCGCGGATCTGCAATTGAGCCCGGCGAGTCAAACCGAAATCGACAGTAGCAGCCAGGCACGTAAGAACCTCGATGCGCTCACGGAATTTGCGCAAAGACCGCAGCCGACCAAGTGCAAGCGGTTTTTCGTGCGTTTCTTCCAGAGCCCCAAGGAGCTGCGCGGTAAGGGTAAGCTGCAAACCCTGGTTCTGGAGAGGAATCGGTTGGTAGGTGAACCGGGAAAGCAGAAGGCACGGGGAACGGGGGAGACCTGGGCAATGGGGTGTGGGGCGTTGTTCCGCAGCGTGGGCTATCGGGGTGTTGAATTGCCCGGCATCCCATTCGACCCTGACCGCGGGATATTTCCGAACGTTGACGGACGAATCGCCCGGGACGGCGAGGCGCTCGGCGGACTGTACGCGGTGGGATGGATCAAAAGGGGCCCCAGCGGTGTGATCGGGACAAATAAACCGGACAGCATCGCGACCGTCAAGAATCTTCTATCCGACTTATCGGTCATCCAGCCATGCGCCAATCCCAATAGCGATGCGGTTCGGGATCTCTTGGCGAATAAGAACGTCATGGTCGTCGGGTACGACGAGTGGAAGAAGATCGACGCCGCCGAAGTGGAGCGAGGAAAGGCGGAGGGTAAACCGCGAGAGAAATTTGTCACCATTGATGAAATGATCGATGTGGTAAGGTGAGCCGCGGCGGCCAGGGTCGATCCCTAGGCCGGATGACTATCGGCGATGGTGCCGCCGGCTTTTAGTGTCTCTGTAACAGCAGGTTACAGATAGTACCTGATGTTCTTGGTCAAGACGGGAGCGATGAGAACGCTTTTGAACTCACTCAAGACCGGCGTCGTCCTCGCCAGGACGATCGCCATCGGGGCGGCGTTGATGTTGGGCGTCACCTCTTGCGGTCGACCGGCCTCCGACGATGACATCCGTGTGTCGAACCACTCCTTCGCGCGTCCAGACGAGGTGGCCATGGAGCACCTCGATCTCGATCTCGAGGTGGATTTCGAGGAGGAGCGCATCCGGGGCAAGGCGACCATCCGAATCACGAACAGAACTGCGGCCGATAAGCTCTTTCTCGATACTCGCGATTTGAACATAGAGCGCGTCACCCTGGGGAAGATGGATAGCCCTACGTCGTTTGTGGTCGGCGAGACGGTCGATATGTTGGGACAGCCTCTCATAGTCGACATCACTCCGCAAACGAAGTGGGTCAACGTATTCTACGAGACTCGAGAGAATGCCAGCGCAATCGACTGGCTGAAACCGGAACAGACGGCCGACGGAAAACTACCGTTTCTATACACGCAGGGTCAGGCAATCGAGAATCGCAGTTGGATCCCCTGCCAGGACACCCCCGGGATTCGCATCACCTATCACGCGAAAATCAGGACGCCGCCGGGGATGAGGGCTGTGATGAGCGCCCAAAGCATCGCCGGCACAAGGTCGGATGGCGCCTACGAATTCGATATGCCCCAGCCGATACCACCGTATCTTATTGCACTGGCGGTTGGAGACATCGAATTCAGGGCCATCAGCGAACGTTGTGGTGTCTTCGCCGAACCGAGTGTTGTCGATAAGGCGGTCTGGGAGTTTGCCGATGCCGAGATGATGATCCAGAAGGCGGAGGAGCTCTATGGATCTTACCGCTGGGACCGGTTCGATGTCATCGTCCTGCCGCCGAGCTTTCCCTTTGGCGGAATGGAGAACCCACGGCTTACCTTTGTGACGCCGGTGTTGCTCGCGGGCGATCGCTCGCTGGTGTCGACTATCGCCCACGAATTGGCCCATTCATGGGCAGGCAACCTGGTGACCAACGCGGCCTGGAGCGATTTCTGGCTAAACGAGGGTTTCACCACGTACTTCGAGCGACGGATTCTGGAAGCCCTCTACGGCACGGATCACATGGAAATGGAAGCGGTGCTGGGCTTTGGTGAGCTGCAAGAGAGCCTGTCGCGCGTCGAACCGGACGAGCCCGACACACGCCTGCGCAATGATCTCGAGAACCGGGATCCGGACGATGGCCTGTCATGGGTGCCGTACGAAAAGGGGTACTTGTTTTTGCGTCTTATCGAGGAGGCGGTGGGAAGACAAAAGTGGGATACATTCCTTCGCGGTTACTTCGATCGGTTTGCATTTCAGACAATGACAACGTCACAGT
>JAOTUR010000026.1 GCA_029863805.1 Candidatus Krumholzibacteriia bacterium
CCGTGCCATAAGAGATTTCATACAAGGAGGGCACATAAACTCCAGGCACTCGGCACAGCGACTCGAGCAGTGCGCGCCGTGGCCTTGCGCTCCGTCGCCACTTGATGATGATATCCACGATCTGATCGAGCACGTCCTCGGCGTCACCGACGAGAATTGCGTCAAAGAATGGCGCGACCGGCTCCATGGCAAGACTTATGGAACCGCCACCGAGGATCACGGGGTCATTGATCGAACGATTGTCGGTTGCAACGGGGATTCCGCCGAGCTCGAGCATGTTCAAGAAGTTGGTAAAGCACAGTTCGTATTGCATCGAGAAGCCCACCACGTCGAATTCAGCGAGTGGCGTGAACGATTCGAGCGTGTGCAGAGGTAACCCGCGCCTTCGCAGTTCGTCTTCCATGTCGATCCACGGTGCAAACACCCGCTCAGCCAGCACGTCATCCCGGCTGTTGAGCATGTGATACAGGATTTGCAGTCCCACATGGGACATGCCGATGGTGTACGTGTCGGGGAAGGCAAGTGCCACCTTTAGATCGACGGATGAATGATGCTTGCGTATGTGATGCCTCTCGCCGCCCGCATACTGGCCGGGGGTCTTGACTCGAGGCAACACCCGCTCCATCACCGTGCGTCTGAGTTGATTCGTCTTCTGTGGCATTTTGTCTCGCGTGGCACGATGCCGGCTGCTTCGCCATCTGCGCAACCGCTTGTCTATTAACAGTTACAACTTTTAGCATTGTATAAAGACTGTACTAATGAGTATAAGCAGAAGACCGGCCGGATTAAAGTCGAATCTCCATGCACAGCGATCAGTGAGGACCCATGCCCGAACTTCCGGAAGTAGAGACTATTGTCAGGGGTCTACGGACCCGTTTGCCCCACCGCAAGGTATTGCGGACGCATCTCAGGCACAGAAGTCTCTACCGGAGGGGTAGCCTGACGTTACGCTGGCTAGTTGACCGCACAGTCGGAGCCGTCGATCGGGTCGGAAAGAATGCGGTCATCCGTTTTGATCCTGCCGGTCTCATGGTTGTGAACCTGGGGATGACCGGGAGGCTGGTGGCATCTGCCAGCACCAGGAAGCCAGCGGGTAACGATGCGAAACATCTGCATGCGAGGATGCTTCTCGAGGGAGGGCTCGAGCTCCGCTACTACGACGCGCGGCGTTTTGGGCGTTTCTATGTCGCCGAGAAATGCGATTTTGCGAGGGATCTGAACATCGGTCCCGACCCTTTTCTGGCCAAGCCCCAGTATTTGACAAACGTGCTGCTGGCGCGCAAAGCACCGATTAAGGCACTGCTTCTGGATCAGCGTATTATCTCGGGCATCGGCAACATCTATGCAGATGAAACGCTTTTCTATGCCGGAGTCGATCCCAGTACACCGGGCCGCGTAGCCGGCACACAAGCACGAGCAATCCTCTCCAATGCAAGAAGTGTTTTGCGGCGGGCGATAAAACACGGTGGGTCCACGCTTCGTGATTATCGGCGGCACGATGGCTCGCGGGGCGGCTTTCAGCGATTTCACGCTGTTTATGGACGCGAGGGGCAGCCGTGTTTTCGGTGCGGGGCGATCGTCGAGAAGTTGTTCATCGCTGGGCGCGGCACGCACTTCTGCCGGGTGTGCCAGCGATGATTCCTTGCACGAGTTGGTGAGAGAATCGACGACTGCGAGACAGGGTAGAGGTCCGTAAGAAGCAGCCGCGCAAAGGGCGATCATGGCGTTTCGAATCAGCGAGTATCGGGCAATGCCTGTCGCGGATCGCTGGCGTCTCGCAACCCCTCCCCAAGCACGTTGTAGGCCGTGACCGTGACGAATATGCCAAGCCCTGGAAAAAGCGCTAACCACCAGGCCACTTCGATAAACTCCCTGGCATCAGACAGCATCCCCCCCCAGCTCGGTGTCGGGGGCTGAACGCCCAGACCGAGGAAGCTGAGTGCCGCTTCGACCAGAATGGCCCCTGCGATACCGAACGTCGCCGACACCAGTATGGGCGCCAACGAGTTGGGCAAGATGTGACGAAAGATGATCTTTCGGTCACTGGCGCCAATTGCGCGTGCGGCGTGGGCGAAATCCTGTTTCTTGATGCGTAGAAACTCACCGCGTGCATAGCGCGCTATGCCGGTCCAACGCGTGATACCTATGACAATCATGATGTTAAAGATGCTTGGCGGCAAGAAGGCGATAACCGCGAGTATCAAAAAGAAAAACGGAAAACACATCATCACCTCGATCAACCTGGATATCAGAATGTCTGTGATCCCACCGTAGTAGCCGGCAATCGAGCCAAGAAGCAACCCGATCGTCAATGCAATACCGACGGCAACCAACCCAACCTGCAGTGAAATTCTCGCACCATGAAGTACCCGGCTGCAGACGTCCCGCCCCAAGGTGTCGGTACCCAGCCAGTGGCGGCTACTCGGCGGCTGTAGTTTGTCATCGAGGGATGTCTCGTAAGGTGAGTACGGGACTGGCGTTCTAATCTGCTGAAACGATGGATCCTGCCGGAGAACACTATAGTCCAGGGTGCGAAGTTCTGGGTATCTCATGATGTATCTTAGTGGGAATAGATCGGCCACCGCCGGGAAGTAGGTTCGACCCTGCCAACGCATGGCTATAGGTTTGTTGTTTGCCAGCACTGGTGCAAGATAAGAGACAACAAAAAGTGTGGTGATGACAAAGAGACCCGTCATGGCGAATCGATCACGTCGCAACCTCCGCCACACAACCACCGCAAAACCGGGGCTCTTTTCTCGTTCTCCCGCATCGGACCGATTCGTGTCTCTCCGGCTACTCATAACTCACCCTGGGATCCACAGACGTATAAAGCAAGTCCGCAACAAGCGTACTCAAGAGCACGAGAACCGCGGTGATAAAACTGAGCCCCATCACCGTGGGGTAATCTCTCGACAGTACAGCGTCAAAGTACAAAGCACCGACCCCCGGCCAGCTGAAAATGTACTCTAGAATGATGCTGCCGCTAATCAGCGCCGGCAGAAGGATGCCGAGTAAGGTCACAACGGGAATCAGCGTGTTCTTGAATACGTGTTTGTAAACGATACTGCTGTCGTCCAGTCCCTTGGCGCGGGCCGTGCGAATGTAATCCTGACGAATTACCTCCAGCGTAGACCCTCTGACAAAGCGAGAAAGAAAGGCCAGAGACCCGTAGGTCAAACAGACAGTTGGTAGCACCATGTGGAGGACGCGGTCGAGGAAATAAGAACCAAAGCTGAGTTGTCGAGCATCAAGCGACTCCATGCCGATAAAAGGCAGGATGTCGAGCTTGACACCAAAAAGCATGATCAGCATGATCGCCACCCAGAATTCAGGCAGCGAATACAACATGTACAGGACGGTGCCACCTATCTTGTCAAATCGTGAGTGGTGTCGTACCGCGGAGAAGAGTCCAAAAGGAATAGCAAAAGCGATTGTAAGAAGCAGTGATACGCCGTTGAGGATCAATGTTGCCGGCAGACGCTCCTTGATTTTTGAGATCACTGGCCGGTGATCGAGAAACGACTTGCCAAAGTCCAGCGTGGCTAGACGTTTGAGCCAGATTACGTATCGTACAGGTATCGGCTTGTCGAGGCCGTAAAGCCGGAGCATCTCATCATACGCTTCGGGTGATATGCGGGCGCTCATCGTTTCACCGCGTATGAAATCGACAGGATTACCGGGAGCCAACGAGATAATGAAAAAGGTGACAAGGGTGATGCCGAGCAGCGTGGGTACCAGATATGCCAGACGGCGCAGCGTGTAGGTCAGCATACAGAACTACTTTTTTGCGTTCACAAAATCACTCTTGATAAACCAATAGATGGCCCCTGGATAGAACCTGAACGGTCCGTCGGGGGAGATGACTACGTTGCCGATTCTTTTGCTTATGGGTCGCTTTTCGGGGACGCTGTTGACAAACGTGTACGGTTGGTCTTCATGAATCAGACGATGCACTCGGTGATAGATTTCCCTCCGTCTGTCTGGATCAAACTCGACCTTGCCAAGCTCGAGCAGGCTGTCGACCGTCGTGTTGCTGTAGAAGGTATGGTTGAGCCCGATCGGAGGTACCTCACTCGAGTGAAAAGTATCGTAGATATCGGGGTCGTTATCGAGTCTCCACGAGAGGGCGGCCGCGTCGTATTCGCCTTTATACACCTTATCAAAATAAGTGGAACCTTCCAGCTGTCTGATCTCGACACCGATGCCAACCTTGGCGCACTCCTCTTGCAATAGCTGTGCAAACTCGAGTGCAATTCGGCTGCCAGTCGAGGAAAACTCGAATTCGAAATTGACGCCCTCTCGCTCACGGATGCCATCATTATCGCTGTCAATCCAGCCCGCCTCGTCGAGTAGCTTCTTAGCCGCTTGTGGATCGAAGGGGAGAGGATCGATCGATTTGTCATAGGCCCACGAATTGATATAGAACGGGCCGCTGACCAGCTCGGCGTAACCCGAGTAGACTTTTTCATTCAGGCTTTGGCGATCGAAAAGCAGGGTCATCGCTTTGCGCACACGTTTGTCCTTGAACCAAACCGACCGACAATTCCAGGCAAGGTAGTTGTACTGGGGTACGTAATAGTACGATTTCTCAAATTTCTTGAGAAACTCCTTGTCATTGGTCTGAGTCTCCCACTGGAGCTGTCGGACTTTCATCTCGTCCAGCTCGCCGGTCTTAAGGGCAGCCAGGGCTACAGCCTGGTCGGGTATGATGCGGAAAACTACCCGATCGACGTATGCGTTATCCCTGTAGTAGTCATCGTTTCGAAGCAGACTTATCGTCTGCGAGGTTCGCCACTCCTCGAACTTGAATGCACCATTGCCGACTGGCGCTCGATTCGCCGGATGCTCCATGAAATCGCTCTGCCCGTACACGTGTTTGGGTATCGGTGCTAGCTGGGTAAGTGCGTGGAGTGCAGGTGCGTATGGTTCGGACCACACAAATACAGCCGTGCGGTGGTCGGGCGTTTCAATCTTGTCGAGTTTTTCGAACCAACTTCTCTTGTTCACGGCGGGTATTGCCGGATCGAGTATCTTGTCGACCGTGAATTTTACGTCGTCCGATGTGACAAATTCACCATCATGCCATCGGACGCTATCTCTCAAGGTGACCGTGATCCTCAGGTGATCTTTGCTTATGTCGTAACTCTCGGCCAGCACGGGAACGATCTGGAGGTCCGCATCGTAATCGAGAAGATAGTCATAGAGATAGCGAAGTACGTAGTCCTCATAGACGGTGGTGTAAAGCACCCAGTTGAGTGTCTTGCAGTCCGATTGCAGGTGCCGGAGTACCGTACCGCCATAGGCGGGCTGTTCTACCGGCGGTGGGTTGCGTTTGGCTGCGCCCTCGCGATCGGTATCGTTGCTGCAAGCTGTCACAACCAGGATGGCGACCAGTACGCCGTGTCGTAATAATCTCATCGAATATCCCCTTTATGCATGTCGCCCCACGAGATTCGGGCGCTACCGAGATTCCCCTTTATTACAGAGAACTATCAAACATGAGTTGGGCTTTGTAAAGTCAAAAGCAAAGGTCAATTGCAAGCTCTACTGCATGATGGGCTCTGCCCAGGTTATGGTGGTGGGAGCTGCTCGCTGGTGGTTCGGGGTTTCGGGGAGGGCTGCCACCCGCCGGCGGTTGGCGTGCGGGATCGCTCACAGCATTTCAATTCTATGGGTTCTGGTGTAAGCTAACAAATCATACAGCTGAATTCAACTCGAATGTCGAAGGATAAGGATTGACCGTCGAACCGAAAATAAAGAAAGCTGCCGAGCATCTCAAGCGAAGGGACCCCGTTCTCGCCGATTTGATCGAGCGGGTGGGCCCCTGTACTCTGCATCGCTGCAGGAGTTACTTCCAGACACTCGTCGATTCCATCGTATGGCAGCAGCTCAGCTGGAAGGCTGCCTGCGCGATCCAGCAACGGATGCTGACCGTGTTGCGCACGCGACGTCCGGAGCCGAGAGATTTTCTTGCCCTGTCGGAGGAAGATTTGATGACGGCTGGGCTATCTCGACAGAAGTGTCGTTACCTGAAGGAAGTGGCGGAGCTTTTTGCGAGCCGGCGTTTCGCCAGCAGAAGAATTAGGCGGCTCGACGACGAGGAGGTCATCGAGCTTTTGACCGCCATCAAAGGCGTGGGCAGATGGACCGCCGATATGTTTCTTATATTTGGTCTGAACCGTCTCGATGTCTTTCCGGTTGGCGATCTCGCACTGCGCAAAGCGATCTATAATCATTATACAAAACGGACGCCCGTGGACGAATGCGAGCTGCGGGCAATAGCCGATGACTGGCGTCCGTTTCGCACGGTGGCAACCTGGTACTTGTGGAAGAGTAGCGATGGCGCGCCGGTGACGAGTGGCCCTTGAGTATACAATTGTCAAGACGTCGCTCAACGCCTATCGTCGGGCGTTCATTCTTGATTTTGCCATGCGTTTGTGGTAAAGTTAACTCCAAACTACCCAATCCTCCGCTCCCATAATGGTGGTAAGTAAGGTGTAGCGGTGACACGTCTCTCGATGCCATGGAAGGTGCCGGCACAGCTCTTGTGCACGGCCCCACCCCGGGAGGATAATCAATGAAAATTCTTGTTGGCTGGTATCTACTGCTATCCATATTCGCTTTTTGTGTTGCGCTGCCCGTTGAAAAGACGTTGGCGCAGATGCAAGCGGTGACCCATGAACCGACAAAGCCTTTGCACAACCCAGAGCGTGCGGCCATGCGGTCGGGAGTGGACAGAGAAGAGTACGGCCGAAAGGGCCCGGATGTGCCGGTGCTGTTTCGTGAACCATATTTGTTGCAGGGACCGATCGAAGGCTACAGTTTTGTAGACAATGTGGCCGAGACGGGAGGTTTCGTTTTTATTCCACCAGATCCACACGTTGCGGCGGGTCCGGACCACGTCGTCAATATAGGGAACGTTGTCATCGAGTGGCGCGGCAAGTCCAATCCCGATTCTCTGCAGCATCGTGAGAGTCTGCAGACATTCTTTTCGGCGCTGCCCGGACCGGTGCCCTCACCCGGTCCGGGGACTACGTTGGGGACGTTTACATTTGACCCCAAGGTAATCTACGATCAATACGCCGATCGTTTTGTCGTTGTGACTCTCGAGCAGTGGGCCGTTGTCATAGGGGATCCGTCAAATGAGTCACGCGTTCTTCTTGCGGTATCCAAGACCAGCAATCCCAATGACGGTTGGTGGTTTCACGCGCACGATGCCAAGGCGGCCAGTGGCGGGGGCTGGGCGGACTACCCCGGACTTGCCGTCGACGACAAGGCCGTCTACCTCACGGCCAATGTCTTCAGCTTCGCCGGTGGGCTAATCGCTGTCGGGTTGTGGATCATAGACAAGACACCTTTTTACGCGGGGCCGGATCAATCGGCCGTCCTTAGCTTGTACAATCCTTACACGGTGCAGGGCTTTAGTGTTACCACGCAGCCGGCACATATGTACGGGCCCGTTCCCAACGGCGCGGACGGAAATCCGCTGGGGACCTACCTGGTGGCTTATTCGGGTATTACCAACCCCAGCCTCGGACACGAGTGGGTGCAGGTAGTGGAGGTCACCGATCCACTGGGTGGGGTGGGTGGTCCTTTCTTTGGCTATCAATTGGTGGCGGCTGGCGACATAGAGGTACTCCCTGGACCCGGTCTGCCCGACGCGCCTCAGGCCGATACCACCGCGACCATTGAGGTAAACGACCGCAGGGCGCTAAACGCGGTGTGGAGAGACAACCACCTCTATTCGTGCACGACGATCATTTCAAATTCAGCTTCTGACAATGGGCAAACCACCGCGCATTGGTGGAAGATCGACACCTCGGGCGGCGCAGGGTCACTGGTCATGGCCGATGAAGGCGACGTGGGTGCGGAAGATCTCGGTGCGGGGACCTACACCTTCTTCCCCTCGGTCATGGTCGACTGCCTCGATAATATTGCCGTGGGGTTTTCTGCGTCCAACCCGGAGATCTACTGCGGTGCGTACTACGCGGTCCATCTCGTCGGCGATCCGCCGGGCACGGTGAGGGCGACGAGCACGCTCAAAGCCGGTACGGATTACTACGGCCGCACGTTCGATCCCGCGCATTTGGATCGCAATCGTTGGGGCGACTACAGCGGGCTTGCGCTTTGCCCCGCCGATGAGGCGACATTCTGGGTCTATAACGAGTACGCCTGCGAGCGGGGAACACCGATTTTTGGGGAAGACGGTCGTTGGTGTACCGCACTGGGGAGTTTTCGTTTAAAGGCATCGCCCACGGCGGTGGCATCACCCACGGAAGGGGTTTTCTCCGTGGCACAGAATCACCCCAACCCTTTCAACCCACAGACGACGATTACGTTCACGCTTCCGGTGACGCAACATGTCCGGCTGAGTATCTACGATGTCAGGGGACGACTGATAAGGACCCTTGTCAACGGCACGCGCCCGGCCGGCGAGAATCTGGTCAGCTGGAATGGAACAAACTCCGATGGTCGGTCAGTTGGTAGCGGTGTCTACTACTACAAGCTGACTGCAGCGGGCGATCAACGAACGCGTAAGATGGTCCTTTTGAAATAGTCCGCGTCTCTTTGGGAAGATTGAAGCCCACCGGTCGAGTCTGTAGGGACTTGGCCGGTGGGCTTTCTTTATGGATTAGGATCCCGGGTAGGGCTTGGAAGGGGCGCTGTTTCTGAAATTGGGCGTCTGTCCCGTATATCAGGTTAGCGTCCCACCCCACCCGGCAGCCTCGATTGAAGACATTGGGATGATACTAGATTCCCGAGGCAAGTACTAGTTTGAGGCGATGATGGGTGGAGAGTGGGAGGTCCCCCGGCCGGCCTAAACTCAGGAGGTAGACGATGAGTAAGCTGTATGCGGGGATCGACTTGGGACTTCGGTTTCATCAGGTTGTACTGGTGGATACGAACGGCCAGCGGCTCGGACAACCGTTACAGATCGGGCGGGGCCGTCGTGGGATCGAGCAGTTGTTGGCACATGCACCGGTCTCGGCAGCACGGATGAAGGGTAAGGCGCACGTAGACGCGCGCGTGAGTGGGAAGGCCTCTGGTCTGCTCACACCGTTACGGCGTACCTCGTAGCGATTGTTCGCGGATGAGCTTGAACTCGCTTCCGTCACTCCAGCGGGGCATACGATCTGTTGTGGCCACCATCATACCGACACGAAAAAAAGCCTCGAGATCCTCGATGGCTCCACTCAGGTCCCATGAGCCGTCGAACTCGTCGCTGGGTTTGTGATACCGTTCGCTGGTGTAACTGCGCCTGACGTTCGTGCCCCAGCCTTGCGGTTTGGATCGGAACTCGACGCCGCTGTCGGCATCCAGCGCGGGGACGCCCTTTTTTGCAAACGGAAAGTGATCTGATCGGTAGTAGTATCCCTTTTGTGGTTCCGCATCCGGTCGCAGGTAACGGTTCTGAGATTCGGTGGCTTTGGCGAGGTAGTCATCGAGCTCGGAAAAGCCGTATCCAACGACAACGACGTCCTTTGTCCTCCCCCAGATGTTGAGCCCATCTATGTTGACCAGCGCAACAGTCTTTTCCAACGGATAAAGTGGGTTCTCGGCATAATGATACGAACCAAGAAGTCCGCTCTCCTCGGCCGTCGTGTTCAAAAACAGAATCGAACGTCGTAGTCTATCCCTGTTGTCTACAAACGCTCTCGCGATCTCCAACGTCGCCGCCACGCCGCTGGCGTTGTCTCGAGCTCCGTTGTAGATCGAGTCGCCGTCAGCGGGATGACCCTTGCCAAGGTGATCCCAGTGGGCGGTGTAGAGGATGTATTCACTCTTGAGCTCGGGGTCGTTTCCCTCCAGCAGCGCGATGACGTTGTACGAGCGGATGGTGCGAAAAGCAGTCTCAATAGAGACGGCGGCAGTCAACCCGAGCGCGACCGGCTCAAAATCCGCAGAGAGGGCGCGCGCATAGCCATCGTCCAACTCCATCCCTGCGTGCCCAAACACCTGTTCGGCGGTGGATTGTCTGATCCAACCCTCGACAGCGCATCGGCGCACACCGTTTTCACCGCGTTGTATATCGAACTGCTCTCCAGACCATGAATTGGTGACCACTTCCCACGGATAGCCGGCCGCCTCCGTCTTGTGGATGATGATGGCACCGGCGGCACCCTTCTCAGCCGCAATCTCGTATTTGTACGTCCAGCGACCGTAGTACGTCATGGCGTGGCCACCGAACAACGTTGTGTCGGGCAGGGGAGGATCCCCCACCAGCATGACTATGACTTTGCCAACGACATCAACGTCCTTATAGTCGTCCCAATCATATTCTGGAGCCACGATACCGTACCCGACAAACAGCATCTCCGCCTCCTCGACCGATACGCGCTCCTGACGGCGGAGCGTCCAGCCCACAAAGTCATCCCCGTAACGTAGCTCAAACCCCTCGCGGTTCGACTTGAGCTCGAGCGACGGCGAATTGGTTACCGTCAAACCTTCGAGTGGCACGGCCTGAACATAGGTGCCATCGGGGTTGCCTGGACGCAACCCCAGGCTCGAGTATTGCTCGGTTAGATAGCTTAGCGTCAGCTCCTCACCCCTGGTGCCGGGGCCCCTCCCCCCGAGTTCGTCAGATGCCAGGTACTTGATGTGAGTCTCAAGCTGGTTTGATGTCACGGCCAGTGTGGCCGTAGCTACGGGGTTGGTATCCTGTGACTTGTCCGATGACCCGCCCGATCCGCACGCATTTATCAAGACAAGAGCAACTGTCAACGAGCCCGCGTATAGCCTGCGTCTTTTCATTTGTTGTTTCCCTTTTTTGTGAATGTTCGTTAGCGACGACAGTCGGCTGGCAGACGATGAGTATAGCGGGAGGATTTTATCGAAGTCAATTGCGGATTCGGCCAACGTCACCGAATCAGTCGCAAACCATTCAGAACAACAATCAGCGCAGCTCCCTCGTTTATGAGCAGGCCCGAAAGCAGATCGACCCGACCCAGCAGTGCGGAGGGGACGAGTATGGCGACGACGAGCAGTGACAAAAAGATATTTTGTTTGATGTTGGCGACCGTGCGTCGGCTAAGACGGATGATCTGAGGTATGCGCGAGAGGTCGTCGGCCAGCAGCACGATGTCGCCGGCTTCCATGGCCACGTCGGTTCCAGCCGCTCCCATGGCGACGCCGACATCCGCAGTGGCCATGGCGGGTGAGTCGTTGATTCCGTCACCGATCATCATCACCGCACCCCTCTGTTTGTGCAGCGAGGCAACGTGGTCAATCTTATCCTGAGGCATCAGACCGGCACGATAGTCCGAAATCTCGATCGCTCTGGCGATCGCAGACGCTGTGCCCGAGGCATCGCCGGTAAGCATGACGACGTCCAGGCCCTGCGATTTGAGCTGGCGAACCGTTTCGGTTGACTCGGGCTTCAGGGTGTCGGCGATCGCAAAGATGCCGAGTGGCCGGCGCTCGACCGCCAGAATGACGGTGGTGTGGGCTTCGTTCTCGAGCTCCCTGATTGTTGCCAGGATACCGTCGAGCTCCACCCCGCTGTCTTCTACGAAACTCAGATTACCCAAGACATGCTCTTTGCCATCGATATGTGCCCGAACGCCTCGTCCCGACACCGCCTCGAAGCCATGTACGGATCGATGGCGAAACACTTCCGCCTCCCTGGCCTTGCGAACGATGGCTTCGCCGAGAGGGTGCTCCGACAACGCTTCGATCGAAGCGGCCAGCGACAGTATTTCCGCTTCGACGGCACCATCCGCCGGGATAATCCGGGTCACGCTAGGCCTACCTGTGGTCAGCGTACCCGTCTTGTCAAAAGCCACCACTTTTACCTTCTGGGCTTTCTCGAGGAAGAGACCGCCCTTCACGAGGACACCGTGACGCGCCGCATTGCCGACGGCGGCGATAACCGCGACGGGAACCGAAAGGGCAAGACCACACGAACAAGACACAACGAAGACGACCAGCGCGCGATACATCCAATCCTGCCATCCACCATAAGAAAGCAGCGGCGGCAAGACCGCCACCAGCACTCCGACCATAAACATCAGCGGGGTGTACACTCTCGCGAATCTTTCACCAAAAAGTTGGTACCGCGATTTCTTGGTGTGAGCCTCCTCGATCGAGTGGATGATCTTGGCCAGCGTAGTATTGTTCGAGGTTCGGGTAACCCGGACTGTGAGAGAGCCTTTCTGGTTTATGGTACCGGCGAACACGTCGCTGCCCGTCGATTTACCCGTCGGCATAGGCTCCCCGGTAACCGCGGCTTCATCAACGTACGATTCGCCCGCTACCACGGTTCCGTCGATGGGTATCTTCTCTCCGGGTCGAACCATCACGGTGTCTCCCACACGAAGCTTGTCGGCGGGTATCACCGACTCCCGTCCACCTTTTCTGACCAGAGCCTCTTTGGGGCTCAGGTCGACAAAGGACTTGATCGCTCCTCTGGCCTTACGCACGACATATGATTCCAATACGTTGCCGAGCGAATAAACGAATACCAAAATCGCAGCCTCATCCCAAAGATCGAGACCGACGGCCCCCACCACACCCAGGATCAGGAGTGTGTTGATATTCATCGACAACGTGCGTGCGGCGGACAGTCCGGCCTTGGCGGGATAAAAACCACCGGACACGATGGCCAGAACATAAAGCACTCGCGCCACCCACGTGGCCATACCCAGCTGAGCCCCGACGAGAGCTGTCGTGGTCAAAACACCCGAGGCAAGTAGGAGGAGGATGCGGGCCTCTCTCCACCACGCGTACTTGGTCGAGGCGGAGCGCTGAGCTGACAGCGCCTTCATACCGGTTTCCGAGACGGATCTGATGATATCCTGTGGCGATAGACGTGAGGGGTCGTACTCGACCCTAAGGTGCTGCAGGACGACGTCGACGCTGAAGTCAGACACGCCGTCGAGCGCGCCGACTTTCCTCTCGATCAGTCTCTTTTCCTCGTTGCAGCAAAGCCCCTGGACCTCGAGAAGTATCGAACAATTCTCGGCACCGGTCGAATGCATGCTCACGGATCCTCCTCAAACCCGGTACGCTCCCGCTTCAGCAGAAACACCCAGACGCCCTGGTCATCAACGTGTAACTCGGCTTCTATTCCTGGGCGTGTTCTAGGCCTTCACGAAACAAAGTGTGGATGTGATCGTCGTCGAGCGAGTAATATACTATTTTGCCGGCCTTTCTAAACTTGACGAGCTTCAGATTACGAAGAACCCGCAACTGATGCGACACGGTGGAAACGGATTTTCCCAGAAGATTGGATAGATCGCAGACGCATAGTTCTGTGAGCGAAAGCGAGTATAGAATCTTGACCCGTGTGGGATCGGACAGGGCCTTGAAGATATCCGCCATCGCCGAGAATACCGTCTCCGGCTTGAAGGCCGCCCGAACCGCCTCGACCCGTTCCTGGTCGACAAATGTGACCTCGCAAGCGGCTGGATCAGTGTCTATATTATTTTTTTGCAATGTGTTAACCATTCCACAGGAAAATGATTTAACAATTGAGCAATCGTTCAACTATCAGTATAGTAGACTGTGGGGTAAACGTCAACCGCCACGGCGAAGGAACCATGCCGAAAAAAACGCCGACAACGAAGCCACAGATTCTATATGAAGACAACCACTTGCTCGCCGTTTACAAGCCGGGCGGGGTGTTGGTGCAGGGCGATCGCACTGGAGATGTGACGCTCCTGCAATTGACGAAAGAGTACTTGAAGCGTAAGTATCACAAACCCGGAAACGTCTTTCTCGGTTTGGTGCACCGTCTGGATCGGCCCGTTTCCGGTGTGGTCCTTTTTGCCCGGACCTCCAAGGCGGCATCCAGACTCTCAGCGCAGTTCCGGCTGCGTCAGGTGGAGAAGTCGTACCTGGCCATCGTAAAAGGAAAAGTCTCGGAGCGTTCCGGTGATCTGGTGGGGTACATCGAACGATCGCATCTCCGTTCGCGCATCGCTAACGGCCGTGGCGAACGAGCCAGAGAGGCGAGGCTCAGCTTTCGCACGCTGGCCCGCAAGACCGGTTTGACCCTCCTCGAGATCCGTCCCACCACCGGACGCCATCATCAGATACGCGTGCAGCTGGCCGACTGGGGGTATCCCATTGTGGGCGATATCAAGTACGGTGCCGGCGAGACGCTCGCTGACAAAACCATCGCGCTGCACGCGGACCGTCTGGTCGTCGAACATCCCACCAAAGAGGTCGAGGTCGCGATCCAGGCGCCGCCCCCGGACTCGCCACCGTGGTCAAGGTTCGCGGCTACCATAGGAAATCGTTTCTGAGCAAGTACACCAGCGCGCCTTCGCGAACACCACCTTGGTTTACGCGAAATACTCGTTTCCTCAGACGCCTCGTAAATTGTACGACAACGGCAAGACCCGCGGGGATGATATCGGCACGGCCGGGTTCGAGACCAGCGATTCGTTTTCGGTCTTTCAAACTCATGGCAAGACAGCGATCGAGAAAGACTGCCACGTCCTTCGATCGCATGCGGCGTGTCTTTGTCCCCTGGCCATGGGGCCCACGTCCATGGACTTGTTGGTCAATCACCTTTACGAGGGTGGCGATGCTACCACCAGACACAACCAGCTCGAAACGTGAAGGCTCGAGCCGACCGAGCTCGGACGTCCTAAAGAGCTTTCCTGCCACGCGGGCGACGTGGTCGGTTAGCCGCATGAACTCTTGCTTTGCGATGGGGTCGCTGCGAACGAAACGTTCCGTGAGATGAAGTGCGCCCAGAGCCAGCGAACGCGACTGTGTTACACGACCGCCCCTCGCCAGGACCACTTCGGTCGATCCACCACCGATGTCGACGAGGACGGTGGCCGGTTTGTCAAGACCCAGTGCGTGTTCGGCACTTAGGTAAGCAAACTCAGCCTCCTCCTTACCGCTCAGCACCTTCACCCGGTGTCCGCTTGCCGCCTCGATACGCTCTACGACGACTCTTGCATTGGCCGCCCTACGCAGTGCATACGTGGCAAAGACAAACACGCGGGCACATCGGTATCTGTTCACTGTGGCCTGAAATCGTTTAATCGCCGTCAGTGTGCGTTGAACGCCTTTGGAGTCGATGCGACCTTCGCTGGTCAACCGAGCACCAATACGGTTGATCGTCACTGAGAAGCAAAGCGTCTGAAATTGCGTCTTCGGCCCGATGCCGGCTATGAGCAACTTCGTCGAGTTGGTGCCGATTTCGACCAGAGCTATGCGTTTTGTGTCTGCCTTCGCTGGCATCACGGTTTTGACCTGATAGAGTCAGTCTCCTGCCTGAGCTTCTGATCACCAGGCAACGTCGAGCGCCCACTCATGGTGGTATCGAGAGTCCATAATGGGGTCATGTCTCTTGCGAGCCTTGGTCATATCGGTCTCCGGTCGACCCCCGCTAGGGGCTGCTCTGCAGCTCTCGGATCTGTGCTTGGACTCGGAGATCGTTGGGATAGTAATCGCTTAGACGCCGGAGGTACTCGTTTGACCTTTCGGCATCGCCGACTTGCTTGTAAAGCCGGGCGAGGCCCAGAAGACTCGCACTGTCGTTTGGCACGGCGTCGAGAACCGACGAGTAGGTCGCCATCGCACGGTTGAATTCTCCCGTTTGCTCATAGAGTTCGCCCAGTATCCGCGCGGCGGGCACGCCGAGGGGATGATCCGCGCGAACGCGTTCGAGCGCAGCCACTGCCCTCGAGGTGTACGCCTTTTCCTTATACAAGGCTCCCAGTTGATAATCCACCTCTCCCGCGATCTGCAGGTAGCCCCGGGTGGGGTATTTCTGCTGCATGTCATGAGCTTTCTCAAAAGATTCCAGCGCAGCGTCTTTTTTGTCTGCCTTCAGGTAGGCGTTGCCGAGGACGTAGTGGGACGCCGCCTCGTCAAAGGATCTTACCCCGCGAAAAGCCACAAAATCGTAATCGACGATTACCGTACAGACCGCAAGGACACCCATAACCCTGAATAGTCCGGCCCGCTTGTATCGCGCTAATGCGTACAAATAACATAGCGAGTATGCCGAAAAAACGATCAGGACGGGAACCACGGGTAGTCGAAAGCGTGCGTTTACAAAAAATACGACTACACCGATCATGTAGCTCACCGTGAAGAGATACAGTAACGCAAGCTCTCGACGACGACTCCACAGCAAGACGCCGCCGAGCAACCCCAGAGGTCCCACCAGCCAAAATCCCGGCAAGGGAACTCGCCCCAGCCCGAAGTTGCGCCAGAAAAACTGGATATACTTGTTATTCGATCGCTCGACCCCGGCCCAGAAAAGGTAGAGCTTCTTGAGCGTCAGACGCGCCGCCTGGCCCGGGGAGTCAGCGATGAACTCCAGTCCCTTCTTGAAAAAATAGTTCGAAGCCTGGGAAGGCTTGAGTTCTCTGCCCAAGTCCTTTTCCGCAAGTTCGATGGCACCGCGAAATGTCCCATGCAGGTCGGGACGTAGACCAGGCACTCGCGCCTGGCTGCCGTTGGCGTGTGGATTGTTGCCAATATAGAAATTCACTCCCCCTTGCGACGCTATGGGCACAAGGTCGCGCCCAACGATGTAGTTTCTGATGACGACGGGCGAGACGACGACCACAAGCCCCGCAAACACCCATATCGTCCGACGACGCCACGCCCGCGACGGCCCCGTGTGCTCGTGTGATGTCCAGTGAGGAGAAAGCAGGAATGCCACAGGGATGACCGGTAAGAAAATGAGAATGCTGGGGCGCGCGATCGCCGATAATCCCAGTATTAGACCCGACACAAAGAACATAACCCATTTGTCCTGTCGTACGGCCAATACCAAGCTCAAGAGCAGCAAGGTATCGAGGAACACCACCAAGCTTACAATAAGCAAATCACCTTCAAAATAGATAAACGGCCAGTACAGAGCGGCGAGCAATCCGGCCGCCAGCGATACTGACCAAGCAAAGAACTGACGGCAGAGAAAGTACACGAAAACACAACTAAGAGAGCCCAATACGTGCTGTACAAAAACGGCAAACGCAATGCTCGAGCCACTAATCTTGTGGAGAAGCGCCAGAAAGTATGGATAGAGCGGCGCCCGAAAAAACACGTCGTCTCCCCAAAAATTACCGGCCAAAATCTCGCTAGCCCATTCATGATGAAAACGGGAATCGAGAATCGGGTCATAGAAAAGCGGATTCTGGGTTCTGTTTATGTGAAAGTAGACGGCACGAATGACCAAGGCGACGACGAAGACAGCCAGGGCATAAGTTAGATTTCTCCGCATGTCCAGTGGCTGGGGTGCCATGAGGGTTTCGATGCGTTTGTGTTGAGCGGTCCGAACCGGTTGTTTCGTTTTGGCCCGAGATCTGTTCTGTTTCTTGCCCATGTCACCGCGTAGTTTAGCGGAAGACGTCAAATAGTTCAAATTGGAACAAATTGTGCTGTGTCCTTACATTTGAACAAGCAACACGTTGAGAATGAGGGAATTAGAAAACCCGCGACTGCAGTATTCTGTGCAAAATAACTAATTACCGACGGAAAGTGATGCAAGGTTAAGTCATGTCGGATGAAACGATAGGGAGCCAAGAGGCCTTATTCCCCCTCACAAACCTCAACGAGCAGCTGCTTGCCTTCCTGAGAATTGCAAATGCGATGCTGGAGGCGACAGATCTCGATCAGATCTTATCCGCCATCACACGCGAGGTGTCACGGGTCATCGATTTTGATCGCTCAAGCGTCGCGTTTCTCTCTCCGGACAAAGAGTCGCTAGTTCTTCGCAACATACACAAGGGCGCAGACCCCGACAAGATCGGTGAGGGACGAGTAATACCCATCGACGAGAGCTCCGTCATTGGGTGGGTAGCAACGCACGGCAAGCCCATGCTTCGCTGCAGCATCGAAGATAGCGGAGACTTCGACGAGGTTGTGGAGGAAGAAAGCCTAAAGAGCGACATTATCGTGCCACTAACGGCGCGTGGAGGTTTGATCGGAACCTTGAACGTGGGAAGTCATAACCCGAATGCGTTTACAGATACCGACCTTGAAGTGATGGAAAACTGCGGCAAGTTTGCCAGCCTTGCTATCGAGCACACGATGTTGAGGCTGGAAGCTCAGGAACTGAGCAGGCGCTACAAGACCTTGCAGGATAATGCCAACGACATAATTATGATCATAAACAAGAATACGGGTAAACTCGTGGAGGTAAATCGTAAGTGTGAGAGTGTTTTGGGATATTCCAATGAGCAGCTGGTTGGGCTATCGTATTTTGATTTGTTTGCACGAGAGGACCAGTATCAAGCCCGGCGGGACTTCATCAATATCCTAAGCCAAAAATCTTTGGGGTTTGTGGATAGACGGATGATCAACCGCGATGGCAATGTCATCTACGTAGATATCAACGCCAACCTCATCAAAGTCAAGGAAGACCTGTTTATTCAGATGATCGTGCATAACGTCTCGCAACGGAGAATGTTGGAGCAGCAGATCATTCATAAGAACCAGAATCTTCAGGAGGTAAACAGAAAACTAAGACAAGTCGACCGAATGAAGACCGAATTTCTCGCCAATATCAGCCACGAGTTGAGGACACCGCTCAGCATAATCATAGCCTACTCAGACTCTCTGCGGGACCCAGGGCTGCCAGAGGAAGAGCGTCTGAAGTTCGTCGAGGTAGTTGCGGAAAACAGCAGCAATCTTCTGAAGTTGATCAATAATCTACTAGACCTCTCAAAACTGGAAATATCTGGACAAATGCTAAGTATGTCGTTGTCACACATTCACGATGTCATCAAATCGATTTGGCCTCAAATGGAAAGACTCGCGGCGGAAAAAGGTATCGTCTTGTCCTTCGAACCCTTGGGGGACATCCCCGTGATCTACATCGATAACAATCAGATCGTTCGTGTTATTCACTGTCTGGTCCAGAACGCAATCAAGTTCACAGACAGGGGTGGATGTGTCAAGTTGTGCACGACGCGCCGGGCCAAAGAGGTTTGGGTCCAGATCACAGATACAGGGGTGGGGATTCACGCGGACGAGCTCGATGATGTCTTTGAGACGTTCCATCAGGTTGACGGCTCGAGCTCGCGTAAGAAGGGTGGTATGGGGATTGGCCTGGCACTCGCCAGACATATCGTCGAGCTTCACAAGGGCAGACTCTGGGTGGAGAGCGAGCTGGGGATCGGGAGCACGTTTACCGTGTCACTACCGCTCGATACGGAGGAGGTTTTTCTGAAGGGCGGCACTGCGACTCACACCCCCACGTGATGAGAGCAAGTGATTGCCGCAGTGGCTACCTACCGGGGCTCAGGTGTAACTTCTTCTACTTCTTCGCTCAACAAGACAGCCGAATTGCCCGCCACACGCAGTATTCCGCCGTCGATTCGGTAAGACTTCTCGGTCTGGTCTGTTTTGACCGTGAGGATCCCACGCATCAGCGTGGTAAGAAGCGGGGCATGATTGGCGAGCACACCGAGGTAACCCGCTGCCCCCGGGGCCACCATGGACACGATGTCCTCGTCTAGAACTTGCCTGCTCGGTGTTAGAATCCTGAATCGATACGTGACGGTCAAGGGGATACTCCTTGCTAAGCTGCGGCGACGGTCTTCGCCTTTTCCAGAACCTCTTCAATAGTACCCACCATGTAGAAAGCCTGTTCTGGAATGTCGTCGTGACGGCCCTCGATGATCTCTTGGAAACCCTTGATCGTGTCCTGTATCTTGACGTACTTTCCGGCTTTGCCGGTAAACACTTCGGCGACAAAGAAGGGTTGGGATAGAAACTTCTGGATGCGACGCGCTCTACGCACGATCAATTTGTCATCTTCGGATAGCTCGTCCATACCCAGGATCGCAATAATATCCTGAAGTTCCTTGTTACGCTGCAGAATCTCCTGAGCCTCGCGCGCGACCTGAAAATGTTCGGTGCCTACAACGTGCGGACTCAGGATCCGTGAGGTAGATGCCAGAGGGTCCACGGCGGGGTAAATGCCCAGCTCGGCGATAGACCGCGACAGCACCGTCGTGGCATCGAGGTGGGTAAATGTCGTGGCGGGTGCTGGATCGGTAATGTCGTCCGCAGGCACGTAGATGGCCTGCACCGAGGTGATCGATCCCTGCCGGGTCGAGCAAATACGCTCTTGTAAACCGCCCATTTCGGTACCCAGAGTCGGCTGGTAGCCGACCGCCGAAGGCATACGGCCCAGAAGAGCGGACACCTCCGAGCCCGCTTGCACAAAACGGAAAATATTGTCGATGAATAACAGAACGTCCTGGTGCTCCTCGTCTCGGAAATACTCGGCGACGGTTACCCCCGTCAAACCCACGCGCAACCGTGCACCGGGCGGCTCGTTCATCTGTCCAAAAACCAGGCTGGCCTTGTTGATCACACCCGACTCGTTCATCTCGAGATACAGATCGTTTCCCTCACGGGTCCTCTCGCCAACGCCGGCAAAAACCGAGAATCCACCGTGCTCGGTCGCGATGTTGCGGATGAGCTCCATGATGATGACCGTCTTGCCCACGCCGGCACCGCCAAACAGGCCAATCTTGCCGCCTTTTGCGTAGGGAGCGAGCAGATCGACGACCTTGATGCCGGTTTCCAACTGGGCTGTTTCCGTAGCCTGCTCTTCCAAACTGGGAGGCTTACGGTGAATGGGGTACCGCTTGTCGGGGTCAGGTACATCACCCTTGCCATCGATCGTCTGTCCCAGCAGGTTGAAAATACGGCCCAGAGACTGGGTGCCCACCGGTACCGAGATCGGGCCACCCAGGTCCTCGGCTTCCATGCCTCGCACCAGCCCGTCGGTCGAGCTCATGGCGATGCAGCGCACGACGTTGTCGCCCACGTGCAGGGCGACCTCGCCGGTGACATCGATATTTCTGTCATCATTCTGGATGCGGATGGCGTTGAGAATCGGGGGCAGACTATCGGATGGAAACTCGACGTCTACGGTCGGTCCGATAACTTGAACGATTTTTCCAATGTTTTTCTGGCTCGACATGGGTAAATGCTCCTTATCATTCGGCTCTTATGACACTTGAGCGGCGGATCCACCGACTATCTCGGCCAACTCTTTTGTGATCATCGCCTGCCGCATGCGGTTGCGAAGGATGATCTGTGACTCGAGCATCTCTTCTGCGTTACTGGTGGCAAGCTGCATCGCCACCATCCTCGCTCCATACTCGGAGGCAAAGGAGTCCGCCATGGTGGCAAAAATTTTGGTCGTTGCATAAAGTGGAATCAAGGTTTCGTAAACGGCTTCGCGGTCCGGCTCGAGGATGTAAACCGACTTTCTCTCATCGTCTTTCTTGTGGACCGGCGGTATGCTAAGGAACTTCTCAATCGTAACATCAGACCGCATGGCGGACTTGAATTGCGAGTAGATGAGGTAGAGACCGTCGACTTCACCACTCGCGAAGAGTCCGACCAACGTTTGTGTGACCCTCTTGAGCTCGTCTAGTTGCAGACGGTCGCTCAGCCCCTCCACATGATGAATAATGGACACATCCCTGCGTTTGAAATAGGCATTGCCCTTCTTGCCAATGGTGATAAGACGGCTGTCCATCTGGGGATGATCTCTGATAAAACGGTCTGCCGCTCTGATCAGTCTGGTGTTAAAGGCGCCGGCCAGCCCTCGATCAGCCGTTACCAGAATGACGCCGGGGCGCTTTACCTCGGACTGTTCGAAGAGTCCGGCCCGATGGACGCGGAGCGGCGTCTCACCCTCAACAAACGACAAATCGAGGACATCCGAGCCTGCCCCTGTATCAAACTCGTCTTCCGATATCGCTGCCAGAACACCAAGGATCTCATCGAGTTCTCGCGCATAGGGCCGTGCCGAACGGGCCCGGTTCTGCGCGCGGTTAAATTTTGCCGCAGCCACCAGCTGCATGGCGCGGGTGATCTTCTTGATATTCTCGACGGCCTTGATCCGCGCTCTTATGTCGAGTAACGATGGCACTTTCTCCCACCCACTAAGCCTGAGTAGTAACCGCTTCCATAAAACGTTTCTTGAACTCCGCGGCAGCCCGGGACAGATCCGCCTCGGTTTGCTCGGCGATCGTCAGTTCCGACGCCAGTTCACGCACAACATCGGGGTATTTTTCTGCCATGAACTCGTGGAATTCGGATTCGAAGCGCTGCAGATATTCGGTCGGGATATCATCCAGGTAGCCCTTGTTGGCGACAAAAATGATCATGACCTGTTTCTCGATGGGCATAGGGATCCGTTCGTCTTGTTTCAGAATCTCGACCATCTTTTCGCCCCGAGTGAGCTGCGCGACCGTTGACTTGTCCAAATCCGAACCGAACCTGGCGAAATCCGCCAGT
>JAOTUR010000253.1 GCA_029863805.1 Candidatus Krumholzibacteriia bacterium
TTCAGGAGAACATTGGCGAATGGCAGCGGTGTCCCGGTGTCCGCATCGGTCACTTGCCCCGTCAGGGTGGCCGCCAGCCCAGGAGCACAGGATACGGCCAAAGCCGCTCCCATCAGGGTCAGCGCCAGGATCGATTTGCCAAAGCATGAGTTGTGGAACATTCTCTTACCCGGGTCTGGGACTACGGTTGCCGGAGGGGAGTCCTGGTAAAATAATAGCCGCAGGTTTCCCTGTAAAGCGATAATAGATATGAACTAACGCCGTTGTCCCCCTTCAAGGGAGTTGCGATGGTATCGGTAACCGCTCTCGGAGACTCTGGCTTTTTGATCCGTCAAAAAGCATATATGCGGTTTGATCAACGAAGGATAGAAGGGGTCAAACGGGCGCCGCCGCGTCCGCGGGGTGACGCGACCCGCGAAAAGACACAGGGGTCGCCTTTGCGACCCCTGTGTCCTGTAGGAAATCGGTCGGTCAAAACTATCGCGCGTCGACTACGGAGCCGGAGTGTGGATACCCGCCGCCTTCGGGACGAGATCGTCCACCAGACTCTTGGGACTACATCCCCCTTGAAAAACCGTCCGAGGGCATAAGAACTACGGTTAACAGGACTCGAACCCTAATCACACAAGCCACTCGGTCTGTTACTGAGCCTTGGACCGGCGAGAGCGCGAGCTCTTGTCGATCTTTGCGCCCTCTGGCACCTTCACTCGGGACTCCTCGAATGGTTTGCTTACGGATAGGTCCTTGACGGTGTGCAGACCGTAGACGTTGCCGTCCTTGCCGAACGTTGTGTAATCCGTTGTGATCTTCAGACCCGCGACGTCCGCATACTCGTTGTACACCTTTATGCTGGGTCCAAGGTACTCGACATCGGGGGGCATTTCGAACGCGTCGAGCAGCGCAGCCCACGTCACGGTGTATTCGACGCCTTTGAGAAGGTGCGTGTCAGGGTCGATGTGTAGCAGATAATACTCATGTGGCGATACGCCTGTGCCAGGGTCATACGTCATCTTGACGATGTTGTAATCCTTCGTCTGCTTCGGCAACTTCCCGGTCCCGACCTTCTCGAGTATCACGCCGTCGTCCTGGGTGATCCAGGGCAGATTCAAGAAGAAATACGAGATACCAGCCATCATCTTCGGTGGATTCCCGCGCATCCACCCCACCGTCCACGTGTTCTCCCCGTCAAAGCCAAGTTTCGCCTCGTCCCGCGGCCAAGTCTGATAGCAGCGACGGCTGCCTTGCTCGGTGACCTCTATTGTCACCCATGGGTCGTCCGGCGCGCTGGGATCGATCATCGCGTGTTCATAGCTGATCGTGGGTGCCGATCGCCACCGGTCCATACCTCCATGGGCATTGATCATCTTTTCGACGATCTTCCGGGCGTCGGGCGTCTTGTAGACGGGACCGGACGGGTCAGCGGCCGCCTGGTTAGCAAAACCGAGCAGGGCAAAGATCGCCGTCAACAGCCATATCTTCGAGCGCAAATTCATATTCGCCTCCGTTAGTTAGGATGGTCTAATTACTTCCCAATTAATGCGTTGGGTTTGCACACCAGATCCGTGGGTGTCACCACAGGGGTCCAGGCGTTCCTCCCAGGCAGGCACAGTATAATCCACATGAACACCCAAGCAGCGTTCGAGTTCCATTCCGGCGAACCTTCATTGCAACACCAAGGCTACTCCAACACATTCACAAAGCAGTGAATTCCACCCATCATGTAGTGCAAGTACTCGGGCACCGTTACGACCTCGTAGCCAAGGCTCTGGTAAAGCTGCCGGTTGCGCTGATTCAAATCCCGTAGCTCGAATTTTTCCTCACCGATGTCGGACACATCGAGCGTGATCCGCATCTGCCCCCCAGCGCTCGCCACGAACTTCGTGATGCCGAGGAGGGAATCGGGATAGAGCGGCATCAGAATCCTCTCGCCCACCTGCACGACGTTGGTCCACGACATCGAACCCAAAACGTGCTGCCAGCCAACCGGCGAGCGGTACACCTCAACGCCGAGGCTGTCCAGTAGCGTTGCGTAGTCCTCGTATTCCATGGCCACGGTTCCGAGCCGCGTGGATAGCGTGGCCAGCAGTCGTTCCGGGTCGAGCCCGACAAACGGTGTGACAACGGGGTGCCGCGCATCAATGGCGCTAGCGAGGGCTGTGCGCTCGTTCTCTCCAAACTCCAGCCTGGACACGACGGCTCGACCGCCGCCGAGAACCGCCATGCCCATGTCGATGTGGTATTCGAAATACATACGCGTATCGGGCGGCGCCAGTGCTCGACCGACAACAAGTACCCGATCCACAGCAAAGGTTTCCGCCATCGCGCCTAAGAGAGACGCTTCAGTGTAACCACGTGTCCACGCCTGCCGCTGATAGGTGCTGTTATCAAATAGGATCTTGCGACCGACGATCAGGACGCGGTCCCCACCCGATCGAACAAAGACCATATTGCCGCTCTCGAAGACGAATGGTGCGATGTGTACGGCGTATTCTGGGAAAATGTCCCTCAGTAAATCGCCAATGGCCTCAGCATCTCTCTTTGAGTTTGCATGCTTGTCCGGTGACACAACTATCGTTGTCTTGCCGTCTGCCGTTCCAGCGATGGCGATGTCACGTGCCCATTGTGTCAAGATCGGGGATGAAGGCTCCAGCGTGCGGTATTCGACGTTCTGGACGTCATTGGCCGCCAGAAAAGGATCCAGTGCGCGTTCGTATTTCTCGGTGCACACATAGAATTGCCGGGCATGCGGCGACAAGGCACGGGCGACATGAACGAGCTCGAGCACATAGCTGTGGTGGAAGTAGTCACCGACAATCGCGATCGAAAGGTCACCGGTCTTGAGATGCTCGTCGAATTGTGTCAGAGTCTCGTTGTCGTCTGAGCCGCCTGAACACGCAGACACGACCACCAAAGAGAGCAAGATGACAACCAAGCGACGATACGTTCGCATATCGACATAAGCAATCCGCATAGACTCAAGGCTAGCATGCTAAGGCGGGGACAGCAAACAAAGGTGTCGTGGCGATACAAACAGCTGCAAAAACATCGACGCCACCTGTAACACACATACGCAAAGACGAGCATGGGCGCGCTCGTCGGGGACAAAGACCTTTTGCGAGACGGCGATGAGTTCCACGTGAACATCGGGCCGGCACGGATGTTGCTCGACTCCCGTAGACTGCCCTGACACCCCTCCGCCGGATATTTAGACCTTCAAACAGGAGAACAAGAATCTATGCGCTCACTTCTCGAACATACAACTAGAGTTGTTTTTCTAATTTCCATGGTGTGGTTGGCAAGCTGCAGCGACTCGTCGACACCACCCCCGCCTCCTGGTATCCAACCGGAGATAGTTAACATTACAGACAGTTTCGAATATCAGATTCAGGGTATTACAGGCTACTCGGGGACGGCTTCGTATACGTGGCAAAACTCTGGCGCGGCCGCCGCCGTGGATCACTCGTCCGTTGTATCGGCCGGAGTCGGCACCCTTGTCGTATTAGATGCAGATGGAACAGAAGTGTACTCCGACGTACTTAGCGATAGTGGATCGGTTGTCACTCAATCGGGCACGGCGGGAGCCTGGACCGTCAGGATCACTTACACGACGTTCAGTGGGACGGTAAACTTCCGCGTCCAAAAATCACGAGGTCGTTTCCTCGGTTCGCAACTCAGTAGTCAAGAGGCTAAGACAAAAAGATGGCCGGCGGCGCCTCCGGCGAGTCCAACGCTATTAGCGGTTATTCGTAGCCCAGCGCGTCGACGGGATGAAGTCTTGATGCCCGTATCGCGGGAAGCAGGCCAAAGATAATCCCGACTGCGGAGCAGAACACAAGCCCGATGACAGCCCATTCCAGGGGCACACTGATGTCAAAAGAAGTGAAAGCGGTAACGACGTTTCCCAAGCCAAAGCCCACCAAAACGCCGACAACACCCCCCAAGTTACAGAGAATGACGGCCTCCAGCAGGAACTGCGCCAGAATGTTCTTGGGCTTTGCACCGAGTGACTTTCGAATACCGATCTCCTTGGTCCGTTCGGTCACTGAAACGAGCATGATGTTCATAATGCCGATGCCGGCCACAACCAATGCGATAATCCCGATAACAAACGCCGCAATCTTGACACCCATGGTCATCTGATTGAACTCGGTAATCAGGCTCTGGCTGTTGAAGAAATCGAAGTTGTCCTCTTCGTTTGCCTGCACACCCCGCTCCCGGCGCATTACCTGGCGTGTTTCTTCGATCGCGTCATCAATGAGCTCTGGTGTCTTCGCTCGAACAGTGATGTTGACAGAGCGGGAAAAGCCGTTTCGATCTATCATGCCGTATGTATTCAGATACGTCGTGACCGGGATCAATACATAGTTGTCGTAAGCCGAACCGAATGCCGACTTTTTCTCATCGAAGACACCGACAACCCGATATTTTCGCCCATCCACGCGAATCTCCTTATCGATGGGGTTGACAAAAGGAAACAGCTTCTGACCAATGGCGTAGCCAATAACCGCCACGCTGCGAGCGCTCTTGACGTCCATCGGGGAGATGTTTCGCCCCAGCCCGACGTAATGGGTATTGTTCGGCGGATACTCAGGCGTGCCTCCGCAAATCGTGACGTTCGGGTTGGTGGCCTCTCCCTTGTATGCCACGACGAAACCGAAGTCCCAAATTTCGGCTCCCACCAGGTCCACCGTTTCAACCTGTTCTCGGATGGCGTTGGCATTGTCGACGGTGACCGGAGGTCTGCGCATCGCCTTGCGCCGCTCCTCGTCCGAATTGAATCCCGCCGGCCATTTCTGAACCTGGAAGACCTGCGCGCCCAGCACGCTCATTTCTTTCTCCATGGTCCCTTGCACGACGGATATAGCGGTCATGACGGCAATGATCGATGCCACCCCCGCGACAATCCCCACCAGGGTCAGAGTGGATCTCAGCTTATTGCTGAGAATCGCCCTAAGGGACATCAAGAGTACATCAATAACATGCATGGCAACCCCTACTGCGCGCTGACCTACTCATAGCGGAGCGCCTCCACCGGATCGAGCTTGGCACCTCTAAAAGCCGGCACCAAGCCAGCCAATATGCCAACGCTTATGGAAACGACGACGGCGACGATCAAGATAGGCAAAGACACGCTCGCGGGCATCAACACAGCGTTAATCACAGCCGTCAACATCGACGCCAACACGATGCCGATCACACCACCCAGCAGGCAGATGGCGGCGGATTCAAAGAGAAACTGAAAGAGGATACTGCGCCGCTTGGCACCGATGGCCTTGCGGATGCCAATCTCGCGGGTGCGCTCGGTTACCGAGACAAAC
>JAOTUR010000027.1 GCA_029863805.1 Candidatus Krumholzibacteriia bacterium
GATCCATCCTGGGCGGGTGCGACGAGGTGTTCACATACGACGTCGAGGGCATCGGTTACGATTTCATTCCTGGCGTCCTCGAATATCAAGACATCGACGAATGGATCTATTGCAACGACCGCGACAGCTTCCTCATGGCGCGGCGTCTCATCCGCGAGGAAGGACTGCTCGTGGGCGGTAGCTCGGGCTCGGCGGTGTGGGGTATGCTCGAGGCTATAAAGCGCACGAACGGTGTGCGCCGGGCACTCACCATCCTCCCCGATTCCATCCGCAACTACCTCAGCAAGTTCGTGAGTGACGAGTGGATGCGCGAGCACGGTTTCATAAAGGATAACGAGACCGGCGGGTGAGCACCCACCGCAGCTTGTCATCGTGTCATCCCGGCAACGGCCGCTTTGCTGTGCGCAACTCAACCAGAACGGTCGCCATCACACGCAGTGCACCAATCACCTGCAGTCGAACCGCCAGCTGAATTACCTCGAAGAGATAGCGCGCGCCTAACCTCGAGCGGGCACGCCCGTGGCCAAGATCGCTCCGAGCTACCGGCGCCGGCACACCCGTCTTTCACTGCATTGGGCACGCGGGCGCAAGCCGTCGATGGGAAAAGCCAAAAAAAGTAGTTGAAAAATTGTAACTTATAGGTTACATTATGAGTAGTATAAGTTATTTAAAATAACCTTTATCACCCGTCCCAGGCGTCTCGAGACGCTGCGGATCACGAGGGGGGTGTGTCATGGGTGCCGAAATCGAAGCCATCGATCGCCGCAGGCTCCGGTATCTCGAGGGATACCTCATTGGCTTCTGGGTCTTCATGGTCTTATGGACGACGAGGTTTTTCTTCCGTGCGAGCGACCTCAACTCCCGACCCGTTGGGCTAGTGGTGCTGACCGGGCTTATTGTCGCGGTCGCCGTGCAGGCGATCTTTATGATCAGACTTGCCGGACTGGGACGCAGAATTCAACGTGATCCGGCACTGAGGTCCGCACTCAATAATGAGCTGGTCGTGCTCTATGAAGCCAGATCATGGAAGGCAGCGTTCTTGAGCGCTGTCGCGTCGACTGTCTTCTTTGCTCTGGTCTCATTGGTCTATCCAATCACCGATCTGGTTTTTGTGGCGCTGACCGCCATTATCGTGGGTGCCGGATCATACCGTCTGGCCTTTTATTTAATGTACAGATCATCATGACCGAGAGGCCACTGCGGAATAAGCTAAAGATATACCGGGCCATGCGCGACTGGACGCAGGAAGAGCTGGCGCGAAGGGTAGCCGTGACCCGGAAAACGATAAACACGGTGGAGAAAGGAAAGTACGTGCCCTCGACGTATCTGGCCCTAAAGATCGCAAGAGCTTTCGGCGTAACCGTCGAGGAACTGTTCCAGCTCGATGATGACGCGGGTTAGATATTCGCCGCTCCGCATTTCCCACCGGGGCTCACAACAGCACGGCACGCCAGCCGCTACGGATGTCTAGGCTTGCCACTCAACATCTACTTAATAGAACTTCTCGGGCGATTCCTGTGGCCGGATATATTTGAGTGAGTCAACGGCACTCGTGCCGCGAGCTTAGCACAGGATCAGAAATCATACCGTACGCTGAGGCCCTTGTAATTACCCCACGCATCGGCGCCGATCCGGAATCTGGGGTTATCGATTGGCGTGGGTTTTGAATCATGCGCGGAGAGCACCTGCTTGGCGCTGCCGTATCCGATCAGACCACCCACGACGACATCGGAGAGCCAGTGTGCGCCGAGAACCATGCGTGAGTAGCTCATCGCCATCGCGGTGCCATAACCCACAATGGGCACGATATTGTATTTGGGATACTGATTAGCAAGGATGGTCGCCGCCGCCCATATTCCGGTGGAGTGTCCCGATGGGAACGCCTGCAGGCCTTTGTCATCGTCATCGTCGATAAAGATGCCCGGACCCTCCCAGTCGCTCACGTCTTCTTCCATCTCACGGGGACGCTCCCGTCCGCTCATCTTCTTGATCAGCTCGGTCCACGTGGCCGATGTCAGAAGCGCTTCGAACAGCATGACACTGGTCTCGCGCTCGCGCGAGGAGTTCGCCAATATGCCGACCGCACCAAAACCCAGCACCAACGGCAAGGCGGAAGACGCGTTTCCCCACTTCGACAACGTCTCAGCCGGATCGATGAGCTGATTGTCTCCCGTGCCCGACCCGGGAACAAGAATCTCGTGCGTCCGGTGATCGGTAAAAATCAGCGCCAGGACTCCGGCCCCACTCAACAAGAAACGCGTGGGTTTCTGCTTCGCATATCGAAACGGGAATTGCAGCTGGACCTGATAATCGTTGCGCAAGCGACTGACCAGCCGCCAGGCGTGTCGGTCTACGCCAAGGGCGAGCCGTTCCATCGTGGTCTCTGTCAAACCTGGTTGGATATGATCCGGCGTGAGCCACCCGGGGCGTGGCCTCACCTGCTGGCGCGGGGAGGTTCCGTTCGACTGCTGAGCGATTGGAGTTAGATGGGTTGGTGGAACAGGTGAATCGGTTGGCAAGGCCGCGGCGAGCGGCGTTGCCGGCAGCACGAGGGTCAAAGCGACAAGGATAGACCGCTGCCGGGCTACTGCAAGTGGTCGCACGTGGACGGAGCCCTTCTAGGGGGACAAGTGAGAAGGCTGGATGCGTGAAACATACGCAACGCGTTACGTCTCGGCAACCCGCTATTCGCGAGCACAGTACAATCTCCGAACACAAGACGCATGGCTGATCCGCCGCAGCAAGGAAGTCGACAACGCGGGCCCTCCGTCCTAATCCCCCATTCATTCCGGCAAACAACGCTGTCGGGCTTGTCATCTCTGGCTGCGCCATCATACGGGCAACCCGCCCCAACGTCAACCATTCATCGCACGATTGACATTAGTCAAGTTTGAGCACTTTTGAACATGCTCGGGCGCGACCCCGGCCCAGTGTCAATCGAGGGCCCCCGCAAACGAGCATCCGACGATGAGGCGCCTTGTGCCCTGTGTGCGTATCTCGCCATCATTTCTTGCTTGCGATCTCCTCCAGCATAGCGGTGGTCAATGACTTTGGCCGCTCGATGGGATAGCCAAGGGCGCGGTCCCAAACCAGGTTGGCCAGGGTCCCGATGGCGCGACCAATGCCAAACAGCACGGTGTAGAACGAGTACTCGGTAACGCCATAAAACCACTGGATCACACCCGAATGCGCGTCCACGTTGGGCCATGGATTCTTTGCTTTACCATGCTCCATGAGCACATCCGGCGCCACCTTGTAGATCATGTTGATCACTTTGAACAGTGGGTAGTCGGGGAGATTTTTCAAACAGAACTCGCGCTGCGACGTGTAGCGTGGATCCGTCTTGCGCAGTACCGCGTGGCCGTAGCCGGGGATCACCTGTCCGCTGTTCAGTGTGGTCCACAGCGCCTCTCTGATCACATCCTCAGTCGGGTCCTTGTCCCCGAGCTTCGCGATAAAGTCCTGTGTCCAGCGCAACACGTTTTCGTTCGCAAGACCGTGCAGAGGTCCGGCCAATCCGTTTATTCCCGCTGACAACGCGTAGTAGCAATCGGACAACGCCGACCCCACCAGGTGGACGGTGTGCGCCGACACATTACCCGACTCGTGGTCCGAGTGCAGTATGAAATACATGCGAGCCACATCATCGTATGGGCGTTCGATTCCCATCATGTGTGCGAAATTGCCACCGAAGTCCAGTTCCGGGTCCGGGGCGATGATGTCTCCGTTCTTGAACTTCAGGCGATATATGTAAGCCCCTATGGTGGGCAGCTTGGCCAGAAGGTGGCAGCAATCCTCGTACGTCGGCTCCCAGAAATCCATCTTGCTGAGTCCCTCGCGGTAGGCCTTCACGAAATGAGACTCGCGCTGCATCGACAGGATCGCCGCCGAGAACATGGTCATCGGATGCGTGTCGGAGGGCATCGCGCGAATAACATCGAAGACGTACTTCGGCACTTGGGAGCGGGCCTTGAAATCTTCCACCACTTCTTTCGCTTGCTCAACCGTCGGTACGTCCCCCGTTAGAATGAAATGCCAGAACCCCTCCACGTACGGATACTCTGCTCCCGGCACTTTGGGCAAGGCCTCGAAGACCTCGGGAATCGTCTTGCCTCGAAAACGAATTCCTTCCATCGGGTCCAGATACGAGGTGTCGGTCACCAGGCATCTGACTCCGCGGGCACCACCGATGGCCTGCGCTATAGTCACCTCACCCACCTTCACGTCTGCGTGTTCTTTGAGCAGTCTTGTGGTGCGAGGTCGATGCTCTTCAATCTTGCGCTGCAGGGCTTTCTTTAGAGTGGACATCTTCATCTCCTTCCGCTTGAGTTCACCGGTCCGCCAGAGTCGGCCGCCATGGCCTTTTACTCGATGGACACGTAAATTGGCTATTCAATCCCGTCGTCGACATCACGGCTTTTTTTCGGCACTCAAGTGTTGTTTCGCCAGTATTTCGAGTGGGAGAGGGTCGAGCTTTGCCAGCTCCTCCTGTTGAGGGAAAAACTTACCCAGGTCGGTCAGGCGAACTCCGATATCTGGTGACATGCCGGTGCCGATGAGCGTGCGGGCGATGCGGATAAACTCGTCGTGAACCAACTCGACGTACTTTTCCGGATTTCGATCCGCGTCCGCCACGCCTCTGAACTCGAAATACTCCCTGACGTTCTGTGGCGCCTTGAGAATCAACGCCGTGGTCTTATCCTCCTCCTCTTCCAAACGTCCACGAACGGTAGCTTCAAAAAACATGGGCGATAGATCTTCGTGCGTGATGTTCCAATACCGGTCGTAGGGGCGATGCGTAAAAAAGTCGATCTTGTTATCGCCGTCTATGCCGATCGCAAAAATACTACCAGGGAACTGCGCATCGGAGACCATGTAGTCCGCGTAAATCACTTCGCCACACGTGCTATGTTTGTCATCGAGGGGCTTCGCGGTTTTTTTTGCATACTCCATCCTACCCTGCCCACGCACGTTGTCGAACTTGCGTAGCAAATCGAGCTTCTCGCATTCCACGGGTTTCCTGGGCGTGGCTTTGCCCCCCACGCGGTGGGGCAGCGAAATCGCCACCTCCGTTCCCTTGTCCACCTGGCTGTCGATCGACAGCGTGCCCGCGAATTCGGCGATGGTCTGTCTCACAAAAACGAAGCCCAGGGAATGGAGCTCGCCGTCGAGACTCTTCTTATCCGTTAGAAGCTGCCGGATCTTCTCCTCGGTCATTCCCGATCCGTTGTCCCGCGCGCGCAAGACCACGTGGTCGCCGTCAAGCTCATCACTGATGGTAAGGACGCCCAACTTCTTGTGGCTCATTGCGTCCACCGCATTCATGACCAAGTTGAAAAACATCCGACGGAAGCGGTATCTGTTGCCCTGCAAGATGGCAGAATCGAGCGTGTCGAGCCGGATCTCCACGCGAGCGGCGCTTTTCTCGGTTACGTAGCCATAGACAACGTTGCGCACAAAATCCTGAAGCTCCTCCGCGATGTCGAATTCCTCGTCGAGATTCTTGTTGTTCTTCTCTTCCATGAAGTAGTGTATTCGATAATACACTCCACATATCCAACGAATGCAGTTCATGTAGTGAGGTTTGGATCGAACGCTACGCGAATCTCGCGGCAGAAACGACAACACCTTGTCGGCGCGACCCCATCGCGGATCCAGGATCAGTTCACAGATGTCGTACACCTTCTTAACATAATCCTTGCCCGCCGCCAGAATCGCCTCGTCCGGAGAGAAACTCTTCACCGCATTGCTGTATTTTTGGAGGGTCTTACGCTGATCAACCGCCTTTGCCTTGAGCTCCTGTAGATCTTCGCTGTGGAAAGACTGAGCCTGCTCGACATTATAGATCTCGAGATCCGTGTTGACCGTTACGTGGAAGTGGATTACCTCGTTAATGAAGCTTTCCACGCGCAGGTCATGGATGAGGAACTTGGTCTCCGCCACGTCGCGCTTGATGCCGTCCGGGTGGTCAATCATGGTTTGAGAAACGACAATATAAGGCCGTGCTCCCCAAAGTTCTGGGACGAGAGCCAACTCGGGGCCGCGATGGGATCACGCTGCAACGAGTGCAAGCGTCGAACCGTGACGTCACTTCGCCTGCGAGGGGTTTAGACCCAACTCACCGGAGGGGTAAGATACTTCCCCGACGTCACTCGACCGCTCGACCCCGGGGAACCTGCTTTTTCAGCGCACTCTTACTTTATATTAACGTATCGTGACTTGGCGGTCTAATTGATTCAAGTCAAGAGTGGCGCATTTGATGTCGCGGGGGAGGGACCCCTTGCCGACGGGCGGCCTAACACCGATATTTGCAATGGATCATAGAAGTGGCGCCGAAAACGGGATGATCCCCCGAAGGATCGATTTCCCGCCGGGCATCAATAGAGCCAGTTCTTCCGGGTCATGCTCTCTCGCCCAGGTCAGGAATTCATCCGTCTTTCCTTGCGGTCGATCCCCCACGGCTCGGATCAGCAAGCCGGCAATTCTCCCAGACTCGTCAAAGAAATAGGTGACCCATCCTCTTTCCAAGAGGCGGAAATAGTCGTTCGTCTCGCGGACGAACATTGAGGAGGATCGGGCTCCCTCCCCCTTCCACTCAACGACTTCCTTGATCGCTTGAAAATGTTCTTCCCAAGCCTCCCACGGACCGGGAGTGCCCGGCCCGATCACCCATGGTCGCCCCGCACCGTCTCGTTTCTCCCACCAGCGACGGGGTCCGGTGCCATGAGCGCTCGCGCGGCTTCGTGCTCCCCTTGCGCGATGAGTTTACGAAAATTCTGCGCCCGATCCACAAGCGATGATGGGGCCTCGCCACGGCGATCCTCAGCTTCGTCCGATTGGCAGCCCCCGGTCGAAAGAAGGAAGAAACCGATAATCAATGAAAACGATTTGTGTTTCCTGCTGCTAAAGCCTTGACATCGGACGATGACCTCTATATTCTATAGAATATAGAGGTCATTACTATGGCGCAGACACCCCCAGAAACAGGCCGGATCCAGCCGATTGGCAGGGAAAGCCTCCGGGGTCGGATCCAAGATGTCATCATCGGTGGCATTCTCTCCGGGTCTCTTCCACCGGGCTCCCGGATCAATGAATCCCAGCTTGCGAAGAGTTTGGACGTCAGCCAGACGCCGGTCAGGGAGGCGCTTCTAGGACTAGAAGGTCAGGGATTCGTTGTCGCACAACCCGCGAGAGGTTTCTTTGTAAAGGAATTCTCGGAGAGAGAGGTACGCGACATCTATCCAGTTCTGGCAGATCTGGAAGCGCTGGCGCTCGAGGCTGCGGGCATTCCCCCTTCTCAGACCCTCGACCGATTGGACCGCATCAACGCAGAGCTTGATCGTGCTGCTGGACGGCCCGACCGCGCCATCGATGTGGACGACCAATTCCATACTTGTCTTTTGTCCGGCTGCCCCAACACGTACCTGCTTCGTCTTGTGGGCCAAACTCGCAGGGCGACCTACCGTTATGAATATGCATACATGGGCGAACGCGACCTCCTTTGCGCCTCGTCGAATCACCACCGCGGGATTGTCGTTTCCTTGCGCGGTGGCGACCTTGAGGCCGCGGTCCGTACGCTGCGACACGTGTGGCTGGCAAGCGTTGATGATGTTCTGCGATGGCTTGCCAGAATAGACCAGCTCGACGCGAAAGGACCGTCGCGATGAACGCCCGATCACACTTTAATGCGAATTGTTATCGGCGCAACCCGCCGCGCTGCACAAACTCTAACGGAGGTTCGAGTCATGTGTAGAACTACTCTCATCGTAACTCTGCTCCTATCGATACTCACCCCGCTATCCCACGTTTCGGCGGAGCCGCTTCGGGGAGACAAGGAGGCCATCGCGCTGGCAGAGCGAATGCTCCAGACCCTCGGCGGTAAGGCTGAATGGGCCGGCGGTCGCACCATTTCAGTGGAGCTGACGGGGTACTACGCGCGGGAGCAAGAGCCCTGGCGGGAGATCTTCTGGATGGACCTGGAAGCCCCACGGGGAAGGTTCGAGCTGAAAGGCGGCGCCGTCGATCGGGTGATCGCCTGGACGACTGACGGAGGTTGGGAACTCGACGGCGGAACTCTCGAGACGTTCAGTTCGGATCGGCACGCATTCGAAATCGAGTATTGGAAGCGTCAGCCCGTCGTCATCTTTCACCGCCTGGCGCGAGGCGTGCCCGCGACGCGAGTCGAGAAGGGTGACAACGAATTCCGTTTCGATGTCTTCGACGCAGAGAGCGGAACATTGCTCGCTCAGTTCGCAGTGAACATGAAAGGCGAGCCCATCAAGTGGGGCTCGTCTATCGGTGAGCAAGAGTTTGAGCATTTCTTTGGCCCTCTTCAGTCGTACGGTGGGCTCCACATGCCGAAATGGGGCGGATCTATCTCGGCGGTCTGGCGCTACGAGCACATTGATGTTGCGCTGACGACATCCCCCCCGTCGGTTTCATTCGAACCGCCCTCCGAGCGTGGAACCAAAGCGAGCCCAGAGTGAAACGGAGATGGTGATGAAGGTCCTTATGAATCCCTTTGGGTCGATGAACAGAAAGCAACAGTCTCTTGCTACTGCCTTCGCCCTGGCCCTGCTCATCTTGTTTTCCTCGGTGAAGTGCGTACTCGCGCAGGAAGCGACGGGACTGCGCGGCGATCCGGCGGCCATTTCCGATGCCGAGGCGATGGTCGACGCTATGGGTGGGCTGGCCGTCTGGCGAGAGCTCCGGAGTGTTCACTTCGTTCACGAATGGGACATTTTCAGCCGTCCCGATATCTATCTGGAGAACGAAATACTGGACCTCACGGGACCCCGCTCCTATGTCACGATGGAGAGTGAGACATATCGGAGAGTTCGAGCATACAGCCCGGAGCATCGGTACTGGAACATAGTGAACGGTGTGTTCTCATATGCGAGCGATGATGCTTTCGAGAAAGCGATGGAGCGCGCACCATACAGCGTATATAGGCTGGCTAGAGCCATTGCCCGAGGGGATGACTACTACCATGTCGGGTTCGGCCCCATGAGGGGCATGCCGGAGACCCAGGCACTCGAATTCCGCGGCGCAGACAACGAAATCCACGGTTGGATACTACTGAACACAAGGAAAGAACCGGTGGTATGGGCCACAACGCAGTACAGCTATAGCTTCGGACCACTGAAACAGTTCGGAAACCTCCGCGTCCCGAATTGGGCGGTGACCGGCGGGGGGCGCGTCCGTTACGAAATGGTGTCGCTCACGGGCAGCAATCAACAACCAGATTCAACCCTGTTCACTCCACCGGTGGAATTTCGCGAGGAGTAACCGAGAGGATCGAGTGTGATGAAACACCTATTGATATCGTTTTGTCTAGTCTTGTTCACTTGGCAATACAGTTTTGCCCAAGATGGGACAAAGGGGATGCGTGGCGACCCAACAGCGATTGCTGAAGCCGTGGCCATGGTGGAAACCATGGGCGGGATGGAACTGTGGGCGCAATTGAAGCGCGTCCATTTTGTTCATCGATGGTATCCCAACTACAGGGTCGATTCCTACGTAGAGAATGAGATTCTTGACCTTACGGGTCCACGATCCTGGGTGGAAAGGAAAAGCGAAATCTACCACAGGTTGAGAGTCTATAGCCCTGAGGGTAAGCGTTGGTCCGTCACCAATGGAGAATTTGAGTACGCCAGCGATGACGTCTTCGAGAGTGCAATGAAGAGGGCCCCTTTTAACTTCTACCGGCTGGTACGTGCCATCGCAGTCGGCGACTCATTTTATGAAGTTCGATTTGGGGAGGGAGACATTCCACAGACTCGGCGACTTGAATTCTATGGTCCGGATGGGGTTATGCGTGGCTGGATTATACTGAATGCCCGAAAGGAGCCTCTGGTCAAGGCAACCACGGCATATCGGTATACGTTCGGACCGATGAAGCGATTTGGAAACCTCCGAGTGCCGGCCTGGGGTGTATACGGAAACGGCTTTACGTTGTATGAAATGATCTCGCTCAAGGGCAGCAATCATCCTCCCGACCCCTCTCTGTTTCAACCCCATCCGGAGTTCAGGAAGTAGGCCTTACTCGGGTCCCCCTACGTGTATAATAGTCACTTACCAACTAGACATGGTCCGTCGGGGATGACTCGAGGGCCGCGGGGGTTTTGGGGCAAGTGATTCGTAAGCTGTTCCTGACGCCCCGACAAAGCCGCTTTGCACTTGGAGGACCCTGATGCTTCCAAAACCAACCGTGTTCCGATATTCAGACCGTCGATCGAACGTGTCCTGGCGCTTCGCGAAGCGCATTCGTTGGGTGTGGACGATCCCGGATCACGCTTGGGTACGCGGCGTCGCCACAGCGTTGTCTGCATTATCTCTTCTTTTCCACGCCACGGCTATCTTTGCGGGAACCATCTGCGGCACGGTAACCGATGCCGTGACCGGGTCACGGGTGAACAAGGCGGGGATTTTCGTCCGCACGACATCCGGCGAGTACACCGGTCTATACGGTGCGACCGATGCCATCGGCGAGTTTTGTATCGATGAAGTCCCTGCCGGCGTTTATGACTTGGAAGTGCGCTAGGCGCCCTTTCTGCCCAGACTGAGCAGTTTTCGAAACAGTCATGTACCACCGAATCCGCCGACGACAAACACCAAGCCAATGCCAACGACGACGACCTGTAGCGGCAGCTTTTCGAGTCCCAAGAATGCGTACACGACCAATGCAGCCCCGATCGCAACGTTTGTGATGCGATCGGTTCTGCCGAGCTTAGGATCAAGCTTCATGGTTCCTTTTCTTCGCCTCTCTTTTTTGACCCCACGAGTAAGCGCGGGCAGCCTGGCTCTTCTTACTCCGCACTCCCGTCGTGGACTCTGCCGGGATTACTGTTTGTACTAAAACCGTCGAACTCGCCGATCAAGATCTGCCCCAACGGGTTTTGAACTCATTATTTACAGTATCGCAATAGGTTGTCGGCGACGATGAAAATTCTACACTTGGCCGACAGATCGTTTGAACGAGTAAGTCGAATAATCAAAAAAGCTTGCAAGGGCGAGGCAAAAATGGCGTCCCCAAATACACGTTAATCGAACCGCTCGGGAGATCGCCAAGGCGCTTCTTGCGGTATAGCACTCAGCAACGGAGACCGTACCACCATTGTAACCAGAATCTCCTGGGACATCAGCAATTCTGGTTCAAGGGCTGGGTAGTCACGTAATCGCAATGCGTTGCGAACCGTCGACGTCACTTGCCACGGGGCCAGATTTTTGCAACCTTTGTGGGGGATTCGTCGTCCAACACATGGAGCAATCGACGTGAACGAGAAGTCGCTGACCGAACTGAGAAAGGCTCTAGAAGAGAAAAGCCTCGGCGGCGAAAAGCGATGAGACCAAAGGTACGTCTCGAGAGTGAGGATCTTTGACACTACGCGCAGGCAAGATCGGGTCGTGACAAACATACCCCGCAACCTAAGGTCCAGGGGCACCGGACGACGTTCAAGAAGGGACGTGTTTATGGTAACGTGGAACATCTCCGCTCCCCGCAGTCCAAGGGACCCCCGCTTCGATTTCCGAACCATCTCGTGTGTAATGGTCTCGCTTCTGATCTTCGTTGGGTCGTCTCATGCCGGCACCGACTCCCTGGGGGCACGCGAATTCGAGGAAGCGGCCACCAGGCATCTGCTGCCTCTGGTCGAGGCGCGCAATTTCAGCGGTTCGGTCCTGGTCGTTCGCGGCCATGAGATCCTATTCCGCAGAGCCTTCGGCCCGGCGAGCGTGGCCCCGGAACGCTCGAACGCGCCGGACACGAGATTCCGCATCGGTTCGATCTCAAAGTCCTTCACCAGTGCAGCGGTTCTCCTTCTTCGCGACCGGGGGCAACTGGATCTACGGGACCCCATCGACACGTACATTCCAGGATTCCCACGGGGAGACGAGATCACCATCCTCAACCTCCTTTCCCACACATCGGGACTGGGACGATTCGTTTTCATGGAGAACTACACAGAGCGGTCGACGCGGCATCATTCAACAGTGGAACTGGTCGACTGGGCCCGTGAAGTCCCACAGAGTGCCGACCCGGGAACGCAGTATGCCTACAGTAACGCCAACTTTGCCCTGCTTGCCCATATCGTCGAGCAGGTATCTGGAATGGGATTCGGCGAGTTCCTGCAGGTAGCCATTCTCGAGCCCCTTCAGCTTGAAGACACGGATCATCAGGGCGACTCTTCACCCCTCCCTTCGCCTGGAGCCGCGGGACTGGCCCCGGTGGGGTTCACGGATCTGGCGCCGTCCCGGTACTACGATTACTCCATCGACCTTGGGTCCGGCTCGATGTATTCCACCACGTCGGATCTCTGGCGCTGGTTCGAGGCGATAAGGGCTGGCAAGTTGCTGTCCGCAGAATCGATCGCACTGATGCTCGGGACCGCTGAAGACGCGACCAGTTACGCTTGGCACCGTGAAGAGTGGAATGGCCACGAATGCCTACGGGTGAACGGTTGGGATGGCGTGGGATTCGCAGGCTGTATGCTCAACCTGACAGATGAGGATCTCACAGTCATCGTTCTGAGCAATCTCAATATCAGTTCCATTGCCGAAAACGCTGCCAAGAATCTTGCTGCGCTCGCGATCGGTGAGGAGGCCGAGGAATGGCATACGTCTGTCGAACCGGTCGATCCCCAGGAAGCGACAGCAATCGTCGGCAGCTATCGCTTCGGCCAGGACTTCTATGTTCCCGATGCGGTCATGAAGATCAGCGATCATGGCGGCCGGCTCTTCGTCGAGGGCGAGCCGCCGGGCGCGCTGTTGAAGGTCGGCAACGGCGAGTTCATCCACCGGCAACACTGGATCCGCGTTCATTTCGTACGCGAAGACGGAAGAGCCGTGACCGGCATGCGATACGGAAGGTTCCTGGCCCCGAGGGATCAGGGTGGTCAGACGGCAACCGATTGAGTCCTTGCGTCCACATCACCGCCACTCGCCTGCTCGGGCGACATGTATGCAATTGTCCCCAGCGTCATCCCGCTCTTCGTCAGCCGGGTTTCGGTGGCTAGCTTGGCCAGACCGAAATCCAGGATCTTCACGTGGCCGTCTCTGGTGATGAAGATGTTGCCCGGCTTGATGTCGCGGTGGATGATCCCCTGCTCGTGCGCCTTGGCCAGGCCGGAGGCCAGCTGCGTAACAATGTCTAAGACTTCGCCGATTTCCAGCCCCCCCCGTGCGATCCTTTCCTGGAGCGTTTCCCCTTCGTAGTGCGGCATGGCAATGAACATCTGACCGTCGCCGGTCTCGCCGATGTCATATGCGGCGCAGATATTCGGATGTTCGAGAGACGATGCTTCCTTAGCTTCGTTAATGAACCGCTTCTTGGCGGCGTCCTGGGTTGCGAGCGATGGGGGAAGAAACTTGATGGCGACGTGGCGGTCGAGCCGGGTGTCCTCGGCTTTGTAGACGACGCCCATGCCGCCCTCGCCGAGTTTGGAGAGAATCTTGTAATGGGATACGGTCTTTCCCATCAAACCTCACTCCAACGCAAGGGCCCAACGGGATTTGAACTCGCTACCTATGGTATCGCAACGGCTTGTGGACGACGACGAAAACTTGGTGCTGGGCCGACAGGTTGTTTGAACGCGTAACTCGAACAGTCAAATATGTTTGCAGATGCGAGATAAAATGGCGTCCCCAACGGGATTTGAACCTCCTTTAGCGAGTTGCGGAGAGGCGTGGGGCTTCGTACGGATGGCCGTGTTGATGCGGTTTGATAGATCGCCCGGGAGGTGAAACATGAAGTTGCCAGATAATATCGAAGATTTGAGGCGAAATGTCCAAGTCCATTTGGCCGATATGTCCAGGTTGCTGGAAATGATGAGTAACGAGGATGACGTCGTCCACGAAGCCAGAACCTTCTTCCTCAAGCTGTCTCTTCTGATCGGCCGCGCACTGGATATAGAGTTGCAGTGAACAAGGCCGCACTCGCAATACGGACGCTGCCCCTTATGGCAAAGCCCTTCCCCTGGACAGGACAAAAGTCGAACCGGAGAGACGTTCGTGCAGGTACTAATCGCTTAGGAAGTGGTGCCACGCGCGTTTGAACCGCGGTCTGAACGGCAATATGACCTGACTCCCGGATAGGACTCGAATCCAACCGCAATTGTGCTCTTGGTTGTGTGTTCTTTTATGTCACAATTAAGTAAAAAGAAATGGCGTCCCCAACGGGTACGTATTCGAATCGCTTCTGATGCCGTTAAAGCACTTATAGTCGCATAACGTGGGAGAATCCGGTGAGATGTCGACTTTGGCGCTCGACTTGAACGCGGCCATCTTGCGCACCTGCAAATCCGTAAGGGATCTGGTTGGAATGAGCATAACCCGAACCCCGATAGTCGATTGCAGAATCGTTAGGCTGTCCCGGGACGCTGGACCTGTACGTTCGGACGGAATAGCTGGTGCAGATATTGCAGACGTAGTATGTTGAACCTACCAACCCAACTTAGCGGGGACTACTCGTTGACATTCGGCCAAATCCGGCCGGCACGATCCCGTCGCCTCCTCTGAGTCAACTCGAGGAGTGGCAATGTCCGGAACCCCGTTCTCCAAGTCGCCGTACGCACCTTTCTCTGACCGCCATGCCGCCGGGAACTCTGCGGCGATGCCTGCTCACCCACGAACCCGTGGTGAGCAAGAACGAGTCGCAACCGCGGTCGTCTATTGCGAAGGAAACTTCGGCGCCATCGATGGCAAGACCGCCAACGGGCTCGTCCGTCACTCGGAGAAGTACGACATTCTCTCTGTCATCGACAGCGACAAGGCGGGTCTCGATTCCGGCGTCGTGCTCAGCGATGAACCGAATGCCATCCCCATCTGCCGTAACCTCGCCGACGCCCTGGCGCACGCCGGACGCATACCCGACTACTTCATCTTTGGGATGGCACCGGCGAGTGGCATGTTGTCGTCACACGAGCGCGGACTCGTGCTCGAGGCCATAGATCTCGGGATGAACATCGTGAACGGTCTCCATGAGTTCTTGAACGACGACCCGGTGTTCGCTGCGGCAAGCGCAGCGAAGAACGTGGAGATCCTCGACATCCGAAAACCACGCGCAAAGAAGGATCTACGGTTGTTCAGCGGTCGTATCGCCGATGTCACGTGCCCGCGTATCTCTGTACTCGGCACGGACTGCGCCATTGGCAAACGCACCACCGCCACCATCCTCATCCGTACCCTCAACGCCCGCGGCCTGAACGCAGTAATGGTTAGCACCGGCCAGACCGGCTTGATCCAGGGAGCCCGATATGGCGTAGCGCTCGATGCGGTGCCGTCTCAATTCTGCGCGGGTGAATTGGAAGCCGCCATCATCGAAGCGTTCGAGTGCGAGAACCCCGACGTGATCATCATCGAGGGACAAGGCGCGCTGAGTCATCCCGCATACTCGACCTCGTCCTTCATCCTTCGAGGCAGCTGCCCCGACGGCGTCGTACTGCAGCACGCACCAAGAAGGCCACATCGTTGCGACTTCGAACAAATGGCGATGCCGATGCCGGCCACTGAGATCAACCTCATCGAGACCTTCGCCGACACGACAGTCATCGGCCTGACCATCAACCACGAGAACATGACCGACGTCGAGGTCAGCGCGGCCATCACACTGTATGAGAGCGAACTCGGCATCCCCGTCACCGATGCGCTGACCCGGCCATGCGAGCGCCTTGTGGAAATGGTTCTCGCGGCGTTCCCGGAGCTCGAGGAAAAGCTGACCGCTGTTGTATCATGACCGCCCCACGACTTGAGATCGACCTCGACAAGATCCACCACAACGCCCGCACACTGGTCGGATTGCTGGCCAATCGCGGCATCTCAGTAACGGGCGTTACGAAGGCGACCCTCGGCTCACCCGAGATCGCCGGCGCGTTGCTCCGAGCCGACGTGAATACGCTCGGTGACTCCCGCATCGAGAATATCGAAGCGATGCGTCGTGCGCGGGTACCGGCGTCGATGACGCTCATCCGCTCGCCGATGCTCAGCCAGGCGGACCGGGTCGTCATGCACGCCGACGTGAGCTTCAACACCGAGCTGGACGTCATCTGCAAGCTCTCGTCCGCCGCACAGGAAGCGAAACGGACACACGGGATCGTGCTCATGGTCGAACTTGGAGACCTCCGCGAGGGCATCATGCCCGGCGACCTCGAGAACACCGTGCGCGAGACGCTTCGCTTCCCGAACATCGCGCTCACAGGCATCGGCACCAACCTGGCATGCCAAAACGGAGTGTCACCCGACGCCAAGAACATGGCCGAGCTGTCTGCGCTGGCCGATTCAATCGACGCGACCTTCGGCCCCGTGCTAAAGATCGTCTCCGGTGGTAACTCCGGCAATCTCCAGTGGGCGCTCAGCGGAGCAGACACGGGGCGAATCAACGATCTCCGTTTGGGTGAATCGATTCTACTCGGTCGAGAAACTCTCCATCGCCAACCAATCGACGGGCTGCACACCGACGCCATCACGCTCATCGCGGAAGTGATCGAGTCGAAGCTTAAGCCATCGCAGCCATGGGGCGAGATCGCACAAACCGCATTTGGGGAGAAGCCCTCGGCCACAGACCGGGGCGATATCTCGCAAACGATCCTTGCCATCGGGCGCCAGGACACCGATCCGGATGGTCTCCTCCCACCCCCCGGGATCGAGATTCTCGGGGCGAGCAGCGACCACCTCATCGTGGACTCCGGCCGCCACTCCCCGTCCGTCGGCGCCGAGATCATGTTCCAGCTCAATTACAGCGCGTTGGTCCGCGCCATGACCTCACCCTTCGTCACGAAGGTCGTAAAGTCCCAAACCGGCCGCAGTCCTGCCCCACTTTTGACACCGTAGTACGGTATCCCCGGCTTCTTCGCAAATGTCTACTGTGTCTCAATCACGTAAAGACTATAATGAGGGCAAACGGATCCCGCTGCCCGCGTTTACGAACGCCAATTTCAAACCTGTACCCTCCCCGGAGCCGACGATGACATTTCGAGTTCTCACCGCAGAATTAGCACATGAGACCAACACCTTCAGTCGCGTTGCGACCGGCAAACAGGCGTTCAAGGATCGATTCGTTCGGCTTGGCCAGGAGGCCATCGCGGCGCGACGGGAGGCCAATACCGAATTGGCTGGCTTCCTCGATGCTGGCCGGGCGCATGGCTGGCAAATCGAACATGTCCTCAGCGCGGCCGCGGGGCCGAGCGGCAAAGTAAAGCGCGCAGCGTTCGAGTGGCTTTGCGACCCGATCGTCGCCGCGGTCGAGCGAGGTCGGTTCGATGGTATTCTCCTCGCCCTGCATGGTGCGATGGTCCTTGATTTCTGCGAGGACGGCGACGGCGAAATTTTGCGTCGCGTTCGCGCCTCTTGCGGCAGCGAGACCCCGATCGCCATCACCCTCGACCCCCATGCAAATGTCGGTCAGCAGATGTGTTTGCTCGCCGACATTATGGTGTCCTTCCGAACATACCCACACATCGACATGCGCGAAACCGGCCACCGGGCAGGCGAGATCCTGCACAGAACCATGGCAGGCGAGATCACTCCGCGCACCATCCGTGTGAGCCGCCCGATGCTCGAAGAAACAAATGGGGGGCGCACCGATGCCGGCCCGATGGTCGCGCGCCTGGCGGCAGCCAGGAAGTACGAGGAGCAAGCCGACGTTTTCGCCGTCAGTATCAACGCAGGCTTTGCCAGCACGGATGTCGCCGATGTCGGACCGACCGTTCTGGTCACCGGCCAGGGCAATTTCGACCCGCACATTGCCTTCGCCGAAACGATGGCCGACGACATTTGGGATCGGCGCCATGAGGTGCTGAATGACTACCTCACAGTTGAGGCCGCAGCCGCCGTCGCCGCCGGGTTCGATCCCCGACATGGCCCACTGGTGATCGCTGACTATGCCGACAACCCTGGCGCAGGCGCCTACGGCGACTCAACCGCCTTGCTTGGCGCGCTCCTCGCGGCGGGCGTACGCAACACCTGCTTTGGGCCGATGGTGGACGGCGAGGCAGCTCAGGCGCTTCACAACGCTGAAGTTGGTGAACACATTCGTGTTGTTCTCGGCGGTAAGACCGACGCCGCATTTGGCGGTGGCCCGCTGACGGTGGAAGGTGAGTTGGTCTCGATCAGCGACGGCAACTACGTGGGGGACGGGCCGATCCTCGGCGGCTTGTCCCGCTCTTATGGCCCGAGCGCCGTTCTGCGCATTGACGGCATCGACATCCTGGTCGTCACGATTGCCAAGCAGATGCTCGACCTGCAACAGTTCAAATCGTTCGGCATCGAGCCCGAAAGCAAACGCGTCATCGCGCTCAAGTCGATGCAGCATTTTCGCGCCGCTTTTGAACCCATCGCCGGGCAGGTTATCGTCTGCGATAGCGGTGCCCTTTGCACGCCGCACTATGAACGCCTGCCATACCGGAACGTGCCACGGCCGATCTTTCCGTTGGACCAGGACGCAGGCCTGCCCGGAAGTAGAAATGGCGGATAAACAAAATTGCCCTGCAATATAATTCATTGCAGGACAATACGTTATAAGCTATGGCGAGGCCGACGATACGAACCTCGAACTTTTGAACCGCTCCTACAGGCCCTGCTCTCCGGCTAGTCGATCATTACATGGGATCCTCCCTGCCCGATTCAGTGGGTCTAACTAGCATCGGGAAATCGACGATTCGTTTCGTGCACACTGGGGCGCGGTGCGAGGGCGTGTAGATTGTCGCCCGCCGCGGGCAGCAGACCAGCGGGTTGCAGCCGGTCGCAGGTCAGCTTGAATTCGTGGCACACGTTCCGGCTCAAGCGATCGTTACTGCGATAGGAGAAGTTGCCTGCCAGGACAAGAATGGGATGCTGCGTCTTCCAGAGATTGCGTCCCACGCGGCGCAGAATTCCTCGCAGCGAATAGAACTTACGGTTACACGAGTTCATCTCGTCGATGATTTCGTCCCGGCTGAGATGTTGGTAACGCCCAACGGGAATTGTCAGCGTGTAGTATTTCCAGTCTTCGGGGAAATGGTCTGCGGCAATGCGTCCTTCCGCCTCCATTTTTTTCCAAAGGTCGGTCCCAGGAAGTGGCGTTAGAAACATCGCGTTGAGGATATCCACGCCATACCGATTGGCCGTACCGGCGATCCGCAGGCCGACGCCCGGCCGATCGACGTCCAACCCCATGATGAACGAGCCGGCAACGCTTATTTTGTGCCGCTGGATCCGGCTTACCGAGGCCCTGAAGTCGCGGTCTTTCTGAATGTTGTACTTCTTGTGCACCTCGACGAGCCCCTCGTCGCTGGTCGATTCGAAGCCGATGAAAACGCCTGCACAACCGGCCCGCCGGGCCAATCGGAGCAGTTCCTCGTCATCCGCCATGTTGATGGTCGCCTGGCAGATCCACTGCTTGCCGAGGTCTGCCTCGATCATCGCCCGGAACAGATCTTTGGCCCGAGCGATATGATCCCGACGCGTGCCAATGAGATTGTCGTCCACGACGAGCACGTGTTTCTCCCTAATCAGTTTGAACTCGGCGACGACATCCTCGACCGAGCGGCGCCGGTACTTCCTGCCGTTGAACGCGCTGACGCTGCAGAAACTGCAGTTGAGCGGACATCCACGCGTGGTCTGAATGGCCCCAAACTGATAGCCGGTTGGCAGGAGATCGTGACGAGCCAGCGCCGTCTTCCCCATATCCGCTTGAACGCCGGCGTACAACGGCCTCAAAGCTCCGCGCGCGGCGTCTTTCAACACCTCCGCCCAGACGCTCTCGGCCTCGCCCGTCACCACGACATCCACTCGTCTCGCGGCTTCCTTCTGGCGCATCGTGGCATGGATCCCACCCATCACAACGGGCACTCCCCGGTCACGAAACACCGCGGCCACCTCATACGCGCGCGGCGCCTGAGACGTGAACGCTGTCACACCCACCAGGTCCGGACGAGGCATTTGCGAATAGTCGGGCGTGGCCACATTTTCATCAACCACCGTGATGTCCCAGTTCGGTGGGGTAAAGCCAGCCAGCACCAGGAGACCAAGTGGCTTCCACACACGGTACTTGTTCCAGTAGTTTTTCTTGTCGGTGATATTCACCAGCGGATTGCGGGGGTTGATGAGAAGCAGGCGCATGCACCCTCCATGGGCTATGGCATAGGGCTATTGTCTTGCGGACGTGATCTGCGCGATGAGCCGCAGATACCAAGGCATTTTGTCATTGGATAACCACCCGGGTCAACTCTAACGGTTGTCTACCTCGTTCGTTTTGCCAGCCGCCGCGGCATCCTCGATACCGCTCATCGTTCGGGTTTCGTCGAGACCACTGTCCACCGTTCCTTGGGCTTAGGGCAAACGAATGGGGCCGCCACAGCGGCCCCATTCTTACGCTCGGTTCGATTCAGAAACTCTACGAGTCCCCGCCGTACCGGCTGTTCCTGCCACCACCCGAGGTCCGCTCGCGCGCCTCGTTGACGTTAAGGTCGCGGCCGCCGAAGTCCTTGTTGTTGAGGCCCTCGATCGCGGCGCTGGCTGACTGGAGATCCATTTCGACGAAACCGAACCCTCTCGCACGACCGGTGTCGCGGTCGGTCACGAGGGACACGTCGTGAACGGTTCCGTACGCCTCGAAAGCGGTACGTACGTCCTCGGTGGTCGCGTCGAATGGAAGATTGCCGACATAAAGTCTCTTGTTGGACATGGGATAACTCCCTTTTTCCACCCTGCTTCTGTGATGCGACCGCACGTTTGAATGGTCAACAACGGATCGCGGTTGTTATCTTATGGGAGGGGCAAAGTGCCCACTCTCTTTAGGCTCGGGGAGTTTGCTCTGAACTGTCGAAACAGCAGGGGTGGATTGTGCGGAAACGAACGTGGCAGGGCTATTCTCTGAGTTGCTGAAGCATAACAGCTGGACACTGGAATTCAAAGCGAAATCTCGGCAATTCTACACCCTCCTTCAGAGCTGAAACGCGCTTGCCGGAGGGGAGGAAGTATTAACCGCATTATTCGTTGGCGGCGTACGCCCCGGAGACGACCGCGCCTATGGAAGCAAGAATGACTCAGCAGACAGGAAACAGCCATGCGGATCGAAGCGGAATTCTCACAAGATCCTCCAGGATCAGCTGTGGCATGATGGCGCTTCGCAGCGGAGCAGCGTGTGGGGAAGGCAACTTCATGCCTCGCGAAAATGCACCGGGTCTCGGAGGTTCTGTAATTCCCGGTAGTAATATAGGGCGGTGGGTCGTTTTCCCCTGAACTGCAGCCTCTTTAGAAACTGGATCTCCTCCTCGGTCGCATCGCCGCTCAGGGAAGGGTCACGAAGGAATTCTTTGAGCCCCGGCTCTTGCTCAGAAGGCTCGTCGGATTCGCTCGCCACAAACTCGAGTCTCTTGGTATACCCCGGGGCCAGTCTCCGGTTCAACACGATGTCCATCCCAAAAGTCGTCAGATCGATATGCCAGGACTCGAGCAGAGGATCCAGGAACGAAACACAGTCTTTCGGCGACAAGTTGAAGACATCCGTATCCAGGAACTCGAGGATTACAACGCGAAACTTTTTATAATTGTGTCCGCTGAGTCTAGCCGCCAGGCGGAGCCAGTTTTCGTTTTCCAATTCTTCTTTGACGAGCTGTTTGACGACATCCAACAGCTTTTGTGTGACGAGCCGTTCGAGTTCGCCGAAGGGCTGCTTCTCAAAAATCGCTCGTATCTCCTTTTCTTCCTCGGGTGGACACTTTTGGAGAATCAACTCTCGAATCTCCTTGAACAACGGGGTGGGTGGGTCCCTCAGTTTTTTTAACAACTCCTCCTTGTGCTGGAGGCCAGCGAGCGTTGACAGCCGATCGCCCGGGAGCTTCAAAAACGTTGCCATCCTCTCATAGATATCGGTGTGATCGGGCGCCGGGGGCATTTTTTTGCGCGTCAAAAGCTGCGAGATATAGGACTCCGTAACGTTCGCCGCCGCCGCGAGATCCTTCTGCTGGAGACCCAGCTCTTCCAGCCGCTGTCGGATCAACAAACAGACATCCATCTGAGGCTCCTTATACTTAACTGCAATCGATTAATTATAGGAATGATATCATTTCGTACTTG
>JAOTUR010000255.1 GCA_029863805.1 Candidatus Krumholzibacteriia bacterium
ACCGTCGATCGAATGGGTCGCGCTCTTGCGTTGGCTGCAAGAACCGACGTCAACACGAAAACCAGAAGGACCGCCCTCAATACATGCCTCCCATACGACCGGTGTGAGTTCTCGCCAGCACAGGTCTCATGAGTGGAGTTTTCGGTATGAACAGATGGCCCCACCGTATAAGACAGCTGACGGCAAGAGCATCTACTCTTTGCCGTCAGATTTCAAGGGGAAAGGCAACCGTGCTGTGCCGAACGTCAGCCATACCGGCGAAGCGGTCGACGGCACAAGGGGTGGTAATCTTGGTTGTCTCGCCGCACCGTAGCGGCGCCAGGTCATTGCGTGTCTCTACCAATACCAGGTCGCCTGAGCGGTTATAGAAACAAAATCCACGCTGTCGAGCCCTTCCTGATCGATTTTCAAGTAGGCCCACTGAGCCTGGGGGCCGAGGGCGAATTTTTCGGTGAGACGCCACTCATAGCCAGCCGCCGCCAGGAATCCGGCGCCGGTTTCCACTTCCTCAAATGAAGCACCTCCGCCTTGCAGCTTCACGCTGGCCGTTGAAAAACCGAGCCCTCCGCGCAAAAACAGACCCATGTTGCCAGGAAAGTAGGTGACCGCAAACGTCGTCACGGTACCCGTGAGGTTGAGATCCAGATTGGTTCCTTCGACGTCATAATTCTTTGCCCACGAGGAGGCTTCGAGACCTATGGCGACGGTTTGCGCAACTGACCAGCCAAAGCGAAGGTTGCCGGACACACTATTCGCCCGGTCGGGGTCCGGCGACTGCCCCAGTTTGGCAGCCGCATTTCCCCAGCCGAGCCCGAAACCAATAAAGAAACCCGTCCGGCTCTGCGGATAAACCCCTGCCATTGCCGGTGTCGTAACCGCCGCGGCCGTCACGGCGACCAGACAAAGCGCGAGCACCAAAGTCCTTGTCATTTAAGCACCTCCAGGCTTGAGACTTGCGTGGTTCGAGGCAACTTCGAATTACGTCAGCAAGAATCGTGCAAATTGCCTGGCGCCTGACTAGCCCTTGATGACTCCGATAGGCTTTAGTTCGATTACCTTACGCGTGACGCCCGCGTTTTGTAGGACGTCGACCACCTGCAAAGCGTCTTTATAGGCTTCGGGCATCTCCTCTGCCAGCGTGCGCCGGTCCTTGGCCATAACCACCACGCCCCTTTCCTTGAGTTCGTCGAGCAGCGACCTGCCCCGGCCCTGTCGCAGGGCCGCCCGCCGGCTCAAGCGCCGGCCGGCCCCATGACACGAACTGGAAAAAGCGCTGTCGCTCTGGGCCCGACCGACCAGAACGTATGACGCCCTCCCCATGTCGCCCGGCACCAAGACCGGTTGGCCGACCGAACGATAAGCGCTCGGCACACGGGAGTCTCCCGGCGGCAGGGCTCGCGTGGCACCTTTTCTGTGCACGCACACCTTCATCCACCCTTCGCTTACGGCGTGCGTTTCTGTCTTCGCGATGTTGTGACAGACATCGTACACCAGTCGAAAGCCAAGGCTGTTTTGGCTAACGCCGAGCGTCCGGGCAAGCGCTCGTTGGGCAAGGACCATCAACGTTTGGCGGTTGGCCCACGCATAGTTTGCCGCCGCCGCCATCGCAGCCGCGTACGACTTGCCGATATCAGAATCGAGTGGCGCGGCGGCAAGTTGGCGATCGGGCAGTTCAAAGTCAAACTCTCCCCTTTTTGACGCCATCAAACGGAGGTAGTCGGTGCAGACCTGATGACCGAACCCTCTCGACCCGCAGTGAATCATGATGGTCACATCGTCCTGTTCGAGACCCAAGACACTCGCAGCCTGGGTATCAAATACGCGCTTCACATAACCCATCTCGAGGAAATGATTACCCGACCCGATCGACCCCAGCTGATGACGTCCACGCTCGACGGCGCGATCACTCACGGCATCGGGGTCGGCGCCTTCAAGGCACCCCTCCTCCTCGCAAAACTCGAGGTCGTCCTCATTCCCCAACCCGTGCTCGACCACATAGGCGGACCCTTTCGTCGTCACTTTTTCGAGTTCCTGGGGGCTGAGCTTTCCAAAACCTGTATCGCGTGGCGAGGGGCCACACGGAATCGACCGAAAAAGGCCTTGGACCAGGGTGTCCAGCTTGCCACGAACGTCGTCGACCTTCAGATTGCTCGCCATAAGTCGAACACCACAGTTTATGTCGTATCCCACTCCGCCCGGAGAGATCACACCACCTCGGTCGTACGCCGTAGCCGCCACCCCCCCAATGGGGAATCCGTATCCCAAATGAATATCTGGCATCGCCCACGAGTAGCCCACAATGCCTGGCAAGTGGGCAACGTTTGCCACCTGTTCGAGCGACCGATCGTTTCGCAGATCTTCCATGAGGCGGTCATCGGCATAGACGCGGCCAGCCACCCGCATGCCACCTTCTCGGGGAATCTCCCACAAACAATCGCTCTTGCGAACCAGCTTCATGGCCTTACCTGCCTTCTCAAAACGCTTCCAACCTGACATGGATGGTCGCCAAGTCGGCGAAGCGGTCGATCGCCCTACCCCCGTTTACCGAGAGCTCGATGAGATTCCAGCTGTTGAGCAGCGCCATCAGATTACCCTCGCGCCCCTGTGCGAAGTAGTGGTGAATCCCCTCGACCTCCACCCTATTATCAACCGTCACGCGGATTCGTTCAAGCGGGTGATCTGCAAAGGCCTTTCTGAGGTGATGGCCGGAGATGTTGGTGAAGATGTTGCCGAACGAATCAACATATCTGTTGGATCCCGCGACCTGGCCTTCGCTAAGTTCGACCTCGGGTAGATTAATTCTTGCGGCCCCTTTTACCCGCCTGCCCAAAGCTCGTACCGACTCGCCTGCGGCTATCGCCGCTGCGACGGGCGCGAAGACATCCCGCCCGAGAAACGTCTTGCCAAAACCCTGGTGTGTTCTTATCCCGTTCACCGCCGTCGAGCGAATCGAGTAGCATGTACCAGCACCCCATTCGTCCACGACATCGCTGATTAGACCATTGTCTGGCCCAACAAAGTAGCGATCTTTGATCTTGGCGATCAGATTCCTGCGCCGACCGCCGACCCCGGGATCCACGACGGCCAGGAATACAGTGCCCTCATGGAAAACCTCAAGCGCTCTTGCCAGCAGGAAGCTCCCCTCGTCGATGGACCGTGGAGCTACGCTGTGGCTTACGTCCACCATGACGGCGTTGGGATCGACGCCGAGGATCGCGCCTTTTATCGCCCCCACGTAGAAGCTGTCGACGCCAAAATCAGTTAGAATCGCGATGGCTCTTCGATTCGCTTGTGGATCAACGGGTGACATCTGTGTCACCAAGCTCTGCGTAAGGAGAGTTTGTGGAGGAACTGGTGCACCTTGCTACTCTTTCGCTTCCACCTCTTTTGGATCTTGGGTATGAGATCTTTCGTCGTTTGGTAGCCAAGCTCGATCAGTTCTTCGGAAGTATCAAAATCGAAGGGGCTAAAAGGGTCCATATGTGGGTGGATGAGGACGTCGGCTTTCTCCCTTGAGATGACGTAATTGGTCTTCGCGACCAGACCCATGATATGGATCGCCAGTTGTAAGTAATTCCGTGGTCTTCTGTATATGCCTTTATCCTGAGCGAGGTGCACTCCGATGACAAACATGTGCTCGATCTCGTGGAGGGTGCCTACTGGCAGGTACTCCGAAAACCCGCCGTCCACATAGTAGTGTCCGTCGATCTCGACCGGCAGGAAAATTTGTGGAATGCTGCAGCTTGCTCTGACGGCTCGCGCAACCGGGCCCGAGTTGAACACGTGCTTGCGGCCTGTCTCCAAATCAGTCGCTATGACGTGGCACGGAATCTTGAGATCGTCAAAAGTGATGTCGCCGATAATGTCTTTGACGAAATCTTCGATGCGCTTACTCGAGACAAACCCCAGACGAGAAAGTCGAATGCTTATAAGCTTACTCCAACTTAGATTGTTGGCGATGTGGAGTATGCTAGACAGGGGCATTCCCGAGGCATAGAAAGTACCCACGATGCTGCCGCCGCTTGTCGCCGCGATGTAGTCGATGGGAATCTTTGCTTCGGCCAACGCCTGAATGACCCCTACGTGGGCGATAGCTTTCGCCGTCCCTCCACTGAGCGCAAGTCCCACGGGAAGCAGTCTACTGGTCAACGTTTTCCCCCATATCGCGGTTGGTCAAAGGTGGCTGAGCCGGCACAAACGTGTGGCTCGCTCGATTCGTTAGCGTAGGCCAAATCGAACGACGGTCAAAGCAAAAAATTGCCATGGTGAGGACGGGGCCTTGGTTCTTAGCAAACAGGTACTGCACCTCCCGGAGAATTTCCGAAAAAAAAGCAACCGGTATGCCCCGCACACCGGTTGCTGCAACCCATCGCCGCGCGACACCCTCGACGTTGCCGGCGAGAGAAGCCTCTCAGAACCTGAGCATCAAACCGGCTCCGATCGTTGTCGTGTTAATCGGTTCGTCAGTGAAGATTCGTCCGAAACGGCCTTCCCCATATATGGCCAGCGGAAACACCGGCGGAGCGATCTTCACACCGACCATGCCGTCTGCTCCGACCTTTGCGTTATTGGAGAAGAGCGAAAATGGATTATCCGCCTGTGACGGGTTGACACTTGCGGCACCCTTGGCCACCTCTGTGTTTATCAAATGCCAGCCAATGCCGCCACCCACGTAAAGACTGATCGGCGAGGCGGGGAGTGCAATCAGATTTTTTTTGACGAGCGCATGCAGACTGATATCACGAAACTCGAATTCTCCACTCACCGGCACACCCGCGACGTCGTATGCGTAGAGGAAGTCTTTAGCAAAATAGTTGGCGTGGAGCTCGACGTCCACTACCGGCAGAGTACCGATTTCCAGGACGGCGCCGTATGTCACCGCATCACCCACATCACCGCTCGATGGCAATATGTCTCCCTTGTAGTTCGCATATCCGACCTTGCCACCGATGGATACGCCAATGATCGCTCGCGATGTCACCGGGCAAATCATTGTTATTAAGACTGTTATCGCCGCTAGTCTCTTCATCCTGGCCTCCTTCGTGTAGAAACTAGTTGGCAGCGTGCAATTTTTGAACCACCAGAGGTCGATAAGTGGTATAGGTATAGAACAGTCGCATGGCGGTAAGTATCCGAGGAGGGTCCATGAAACGATCGTTCTGGGTTGTGCCCATGTTGGTTATCGTAGTGGCTACCACGCATTCGTCCGTGTTGGGCTACCAGCCTGTGATTGAGGAGACATCGAGTAAAATCGTCGACCAGGGGGTCCACCGA
>JAOTUR010000256.1 GCA_029863805.1 Candidatus Krumholzibacteriia bacterium
CTCGCGAACGTATACCACTTCTGCAAAAAGCGTTGGCCACAAATTGCGGATCTCGAGACTCACGAAACTATCGAACTCTTTGTCCGTGCCGTAAGAGCCGCCAAAGAACAACGACTGCTTGTCCAGGATCTCAAAGCTGGAGGCCAAGAGACCGAAACGGGGGCTGCCGTCCCAAATCACAATCCGTGGATAGAGGTGAAAGGGTGTGAAAGCGGATTTGTATTTCGAGCTGGTGAGGGACTCCGTCACCTCTGCGCCAGACTCGGGCGCATCGATGGCGGCCGGTGTATGTGGCGCGTCCGCTGCTAGAACTAGTGCCGTTCCACTGCCTTCTCGGACTGCCGTGGCACGTCGTAGTCCTTCGCATTCGTCGGATCTCCCGGTGGCGCGCTGACCGTAGGTCAATAGATCGATCGTCTCCACCGGATCCGTTGCTCTGTCCAGACGGTAGATGCCATAACCGTCGGCACCGTAGCCGGTATAAACTATGAGACTCGCGTCGACGGAAACATCCGGCAAGAACGCGCCACCCACAACATTAGACCTTCGCGCAATCCAACCGGACCCGAGGTCCAGCTCGTAAATATTGAAAATCCCGGTTCGATCCGACGCAAAAACAATCCGCTCATCCGATATCCAGCTTGCATTACGTTCGTCGTTGGGAGAGCGCACGACATAACGGAAATCACCACCCTGGGCCGATATTGCCGCGATGTCACGAGTGCCACCATCAAAGATGCCAAAGACAATCTGCTCCCCATCGGGCGAGTAATGCGGATTATACAGCTGTGTTCCCATCTCTGGCTCAAAGATCACTTTTTGGTTGCCCCCATCGCGATCCATCTCCACCATTCGATGCGTACCGTCGGAATTGACAACACATACGATCCGTCGGCTATCAGGCGAGAAGCTGGGATCAGCTGCACGCGCTTTGTAAGTCAGGCGCCCATGCTTCTTGGAATCGATGTCATAGATGAAGAGGTCATTTACTTCGGAGCCATAACGGTTCACTTTTCCCTTTTTCGAATAGACTATCTTGGTGCCATCCGGCGAGAACCTCGGTGGCGAAGACGCAGCACCCTTGAGGGCCGTTGGCTCGCCTCCTTCCACATCCATGATATAGAGAGACGTGGTGGAGAAGTCACTCCCTCGGTTGGACAGATACGCAATCTTCCCCCCGTCGGGGCTAAAGACCGGAGCGATGGTCATGTACCCATCGGAGGCAAGCTGGCGGCCCACGCGATGCGCGCCCAGGGCGGCTATTTGGTCCCCATAACGCGCTTTGAGGTGTGTCCGCCAGTCCTTATAAAGATCCTTGCCAGACTTGCCGGTCACTTGCTTGAGCGCGCCATCCATGTTGAGCCGGTGCAGGCTTTTCAGGCCCTTGGCAATCTCCGCGACCGCGTTCGTGCCATACTGCGAGGCGATATAGCTGACCAAGCCGTAGCCGTGGTCGTATACCTGCTCCGACTGATGACCGTTCTTGCCAAAGAAGCTCATCTCATCGTAGGTGAGCATGTTGCCATCGAGTACCCCACATCGCAGGATCATATCTCGGTGGGTATCCCAGCAGTCATACTGGACATCGGGCGACTGATACTGCGCAACTCCCTCGGCAAACCAAGGCGGAATCATGACACCAGCGAATGGGTAAGAAATGATGTTATTCGGATAGCCTTGCAGTACATCGGGACGCTTCTCTTCTTCAAACCCGATCAGCTGAAAGTAAAGAGCGGGTATCCGCTTTGGTAGTCTGGTCGCGGCCTGAATCGAGATGATGTGTGCGTATTCATGAGTGACGACGTTGCGGATCCAGTTCGTGGTCCCTCTGAATCCGAACTCGAGATTGGTCGCCCAGATTTCCACCTTATTCTCATAGAAATACGCCGCACCGTTCGCGTAGTCGTGTGTATCTCTGATGACGAAGTGAACGGGGTAATCAGGCTCGTACTGGTACAAATCGGTCAGCGCGCCGTTGACCTCCTCGGCGACCTGGGCGACCTGCCTCGCGGTCCACTCCGCCCCCTGGTGATAGTGGACCTCGAAGTGTGGCGTCTTGATGGTTTCCCAATTGAGAGATGGATTGTTGTACGCTGTGGCCCGCGCGGGAATGGCGAGCAGGAACAGACCAATGAACAGGTGAGCGTGTCGTTTGCGCATCTAGTGTGAAAGGTTTGTGTGGATCCGGGAATCCGATCTGGCTAACTTATACGACTCCAGGGGGTTGGTCGATCAGGCTTTCTGAGCAGAACGGCCTCGCTTACACCAAGATAGGCGCCAAGTTGTGAATTGTCAATAGCTGTAGCCATCGGAAAACAAGTCGGCTGGAGAGCGCGCGACAGGCCGTGTGGGAGGGCGCGCGCTGGGCTCGGTGCCGACTATATCCAGCGTGATGAGTTTGACACGCCCGGCCGAGATATCGGCTTTCATTAGGTCGTAGACTTCCTTCTTGGCGGAAAAATACAGAATCTGCCACCCCGAGGCGGCGATGGTTCGGAGCAGCTCCAGCTGATTCTTCAGACGGCTTATGTCGGATTTAACAAACGGATCATCGAAGATGAAAAAGCCCCGGCGGTCCCCCATGATGCTCTCGGCGATGGAAAGCCGAATCGCAAGGTATAGTTGATCGAACGCCCCGCCCGACAGCTTCTCCGCAGTCAGGGTCACGCCGTCTTTTGTTACGACGCTAATCTCGACCGTTGCCGGGTCGAATCGTACTTCAAAGTACTGTCCCCCGGTTATACGCTTGAAATAAGCCGCCACCGATGTACCTTCGCCAAAGAGTTCGACAACCTTGGCCTTTTCTTCAGACTCGATCGCCTCGAAAATCGCCAGCGCCCGCCGCACGTCGTCTCTTCGCTCGAGGATCGTCTCAATGTACTCGCCCAGCTGTTGGCCGAGTCGATTGAGCTCACCCGATGTGCGGCACACGACGTCCCTGATGATTCCCGCGCCGGCGACTTTCGACTCGAGGTCGCGCAGCGCCTGTCGACCCGTGCTCAGCGCTTGCTCGGTGTCGGCGAGCCTCTTCTCCAGGTTGTCTATCTCTTCCCGCAAGTGTTCCTCACGGCCGGCGTCGTAGGTGATGCCGGTATCCTCCCCGAGGTCAGCCAAAAGGTGGTCGAGGTCGCGTTCCCAAAACGAAGTATCGTCGTCTCCACCCGTGCCCAATGCTTGTTTTAGCAAGGCCTCGAGAGATCTTATTTGGTAAAGGTATTCTTTCTTTTCCTGCAAAGCTCGCTGATATTCGCGTGGATCACCGACGCCAGAGAGTCTCTTGAAAGAAGCGGTGGCCCGCTCGATGTCGTCGACCTTGCCCCGGCCATCGTGGACTCGCCTGTCCAAGGAATCGATGTGCTTCTTGTGTGCTTCGAGGTTGACCACAACTTCGTCGGCAGCCCTTATTGCCTGGTCGAACTCTCTATCGAACTCGCCTTTTAACCGCAGAAGAGTCTCGAGCGATGACGCATCAAACCCAAGCCGCGCAGCCTGTACGCTCAACTCGTCCCACGCTCTTGCCAGCTGCGCCTCGCCACTTCGCAAAGATAAGAACCGCCACACGAACCCGCCCGATGACAGCAACAGGGCCGTGGTCACAATGGACAAAAAAATCGTTGGATAAATAATCACACCGACCAACGACAGCAAGAGCGCCCCGCTCGCCAACGCACTTCCCCACTTCCACAAGCCGTCCCGGGGTCGGTCATGCGCTCGCGCCCGCCGCAAGCTCTCGTACGAGAGTATCTTAGGCTCGAGGAGATCTTCGATTCGACGTTGCCGTTCCTGCATCGCCACAGCGCGAGCTCGCTTATCCGTGAGCGCCGCCTCGAGTGCGCCCAATTGCGCTTTATACTGCGCGAGTTCTTGCTTCGCTTCATCGAGTTCATCCTGCAGACGGCTGAGATCACGCGCGTGGTGAGACCACGTCTCTAGATCGTTGTCGTTGAAACCGGTTAGTCGACGAACGGACGCCGCGATACGCTTCAGCTCATCGAGCTGCGATCGCGCTTCCAGGTATCTTGCACGGAGTTGTGAATTTATCAGCAGACTCAGCTCGTGGCGGTGTTCGGCCAGTGTGTCTCGGGTTCCTGCCAGAGTTTGTTCGAGCCGTTCGAAGTCTCTGGCGTCTAGTTCGTTGCTAAGCTGTTCGATCTCCTCGATGAAGCCGCGGGCCGCTTCGACCTTGCCACGGGCGTGACCCGACTCGATACTGTTGGCCAGGTCACTCTCTGAAGCCGGGCTGGTCAACCAGCCCTTTTCTTGCAACGCTTTTTTGATCTTGCTAATTTCGGAGGTTCGCAACCCGGCCAGCTTCTCGGTGACGTCTGTAAAATACTTGTCTTGATTCACCATGCTCAGATCGCTATCGCGTACCACGAATATATTCCGAAAATCCGTGGGTGTAATAGTTATGTGCTTGGTGACAGAATCGCTTCGATCGATCTTGATCTCTTGCCCATCCAGGTCCAATACGATGTAACCCTCGGGAAGTTCATCTACACGAGTGATGTTATCGAAGACCTTGGCTCGCGAGCCAATGTATTTCTTAAAGAGTAACCGCAGTATGGCATCGATCAAAAGGGTCTTACCCAGTTCGTTTGCCCCGTAGATGAGGTTAAACGCCTTTATCTCAGCATCAGAGAACTGTCGCAAAGGACCATAACGATCCACACGCAAAGCCTTAACGTGCATCCTGTGTCTCCATCATGCTTGTCATGACCAACTCTCTTACGCGGCTACGTTGCTCCTGTGGCATGTCCTCGCCGGCCAGCTTGTCCATGCAGCGCTCGAACAGGTCGCTTTGAACAACAGCGCTGACATCGTTCCAGTGCTGATCGATCTTCTCCACTTGCGGAGTCATCAACGCTCCGATTTCCTTGGCGAATTCAGCTTCACCCTTACCCATGGAGCGCAGATCGACAAAACCGGACACGGTGAGGAGCACTCTGGCATTATCGTCGTACGAATCAAGTCTCTTGGCGATGGTAGCAATCGGGTCTTCTTGCGATGTAGGATCGAGCCTTACCAAGACCTCTTCGAAATGAGAAGTCCCCAACTCGATCGGCATCGGCTGTTTGCCTACTTCGAAAAGGTTTGCTCTGCGCACTCCGTTCTCTTTCTTGGTCACCGAAACCGGTGAGCCGGGATAGACAAAGTACCCATTGGCGTACCGGCGGACCTCAAAATTGCGATGAAAATGTCCCGCGAGAACGTAATCGAGTCCCAGGCC
>JAOTUR010000313.1 GCA_029863805.1 Candidatus Krumholzibacteriia bacterium
GCTGGACACGGTTCGCGATGTGCCCGAGCCGATCGACATGGTCTTTATCGATGCTGACAAGAAGAACTACGTGCATTATTGGGAGGCGTGTGTGCCGAAGGTGAGAACCGGCGGTATCCTGATCGCCGACAATGTTTTGTGGAGCGGTCGAGTGCTGAAGCCCAGCGAGCCGGACGACCACGCCCTCGCCGCGTTCAATGGGCACGTGACAAGCGACACTCGTGTGGAATCCGTCATGCTTCCGATACGAGATGGCATCACATTGGCGACGCGGATCTGATCCGACACCCGGATCCCAGAGCGATGCAGAGAACACCCGGGTCGGTCGGTGGCGTTGGTTTCGAGCGGATTCTTTCGCCGCACCCCGGTGTACAAAGACCTGCGGGAAGCTTGACAAAGACATATGGGACACGTAACTTATTCTAAGCAAACAAAAAGGACTGATATGCCCGGGATCGACAAACGGTATCTTATTACTTTGGCGGCGATTGCGACGGCGTGGCTTGTGGTGGCCATGGTGGGGTTGGGTCACGCCATTGAAATCGACCTGTTTTCCAAACCGGTCACACCTCGCGCCTATTCCTCTCTTAGCAGCGTGCCAGCGGGAGGCCAGGTGCAAATCGCCGTCGTGCTCGAACTGGCCGAGCAATGGCACGTCAATGCCAACGAGATTAACGATGAGTTTCTGATTCCGACAACGGTTAGCCTCGAGACGCCGGTGGGGTTCGAAGTCAAGGGTACGGTCTACCCCAAGGCGATCGAGAAGAAATTTCCCTTCTCCGACAAGCCGCTCCTGCTATTCGAGAAGGAAGCGTCGATCGGCGTTCTTCTTGAGGTCGCCCCCGATGTCGAACCGGGTGATACAAAGATCACCGCGGTAGTAACGTATCAGGCTTGCGACAGTGAAAAGTGTCTCGCCCCCGAGACAAAGCGGATCGAGCTTCCCATTCGGGTATCCGCGCCCACGGAAGCGATCGATGCAACACACGCCGACATCTTCTCGAGAATCGATTTTGCCTCGGTGACCGGGTTGGCAAATGACGGAGCGGATGGGCAGGGTAGCCGCCTCGGAGCTATCATAAGCCGCCGGGGTTACATCGTTGCCTTTCTGCTGGTTTTTGTTTGGGGACTCGCGTTGAATCTCACCCCCTGTGTCTATCCGATCATCCCCATTACGGTGAGCTACTTTGGGGGCCAAGCCCGTGGACAAACATCACGCACGTTTTTGTTGGCGGCGGTTTATGTGCTGGGGATGGCGCTGATGTACTCGACGCTAGGTCTCATCGCAGCCCTCACCGGTAGCATACTTGGCAATCTACTGCAGAATGAACTGGTGGTCGGGTTTGTGGCGCTGGTGCTCGTTGCTTTGGCCATGTCGATGTTTGGACTATACGAGATCCGTGTGCCGGCGCGCTTGAGCAACCTGGCCGGTGCGTCCTCGGGCAAGCAGGGGTCGGTCGGGGCGCTACTGATGGGACTGACCGTGGGTATCGTCGCGGCGCCCTGCATCGGGCCGTTTGTACTGGCTTTGTTGACATTTGTTGGCGAGAGCGGTAACCCTGTGCTCGGTTTTACGCTGTTTTTCACGCTTGCCCTCGGGCTTGGTTTTCCATTTCTCTTTCTCGCCGTGTTGTCGGGTAGCATCACCCGGCTACCCAAGTCCGGCGAATGGATGGAGTGGGTCAAGAAGCTTTTTGGAGTGATCCTCATCGCGATGGCGATCTTTTTTCTGCAACCGCACATCGAGGACCTGACCTACGGGAACGTCATATATTGGACATCGATGGGCGCCCTCTTCATTATCGCCGGTATCTTCCTTGGCTTTTTCAAGAAGATGGAGAGCAATGCTCTCTTATTCCTCGTCTTTAGACGATTCGTGGGTATCGCCGCACCCCTCTTCGGTTTGTACCTTATCCTTACACCCGGACATATCATCGCGAGTGGGAGCCCCAAAGGGGGCATTGTGTGGAACGAATACGACGACAAACTTCTGGTACAGGCAAAAAAGGGCGAGAGATACGTCCTCATCGATTTCGCGGCGGATTGGTGCCTGCCGTGCAAGGAACTCGACCATAAGACATTCTCCAGACAGGAGGTCGTGACGGCGACCTCTGAGTTCGTTACGCTGAAGGCGGACTTGACCAACACGGCCTCCGATGAGGTTCGGCGGTTGCGAGAACGCTATCGGATCCGGGGTGTGCCAACGGTCGTCTTCCTAGACAAGAATGGCGCCGAACGAAAGGACCTGCGGGTCTTTGGTTTTGTCGATAAGACCGAGTTTATCGAACGTGTAAACAAGCTAAAGGCTGGAACGTAGGATTCGACCACTTTTGCGTTGACGGCTGCAAGCCTTCTTATTTTATACTCGTAGCAATGAAACTGGTTAGCTTCGGACCCAAGGGGCAGGAAAAACCCGGCGTGATTCACGGCGACCAGGTGATCGACCTGGTCGCGGCCAACGCCTCGGTACCCACCACCGTAAGAAGGATACTCGAGGTGGGAGCCTTGGGACGAGTCGAGGCCATCGTGCACAAGGCCAGTACTCTGCCCACGAAATGCTTCAAGCGCATTAACAACGTGCGCTTGGGACCCCCCGTGACCGACCCCTCAAAAATTATCTGTATCGGCCTCAACTACAAAGATCATGCCGAGGAGCAGGGCAAGCAGGTGCCGGACTGGCCACTTACCTTTGCCAAGGCGCCGAGTGCGCTCATAGGAGACGGTGACCCGATACCGCTTCCCCCGGGTGTAACCCAGCTTGATCACGAAGTGGAACTCGCAGTTTTTGTCGGCAGGCGTGGCAAAAACGTATCACTTGCGCAGGCGCCGCAGCACGTCGCGGGCTATTCCGTCTTTATGGACATCAGTGCCAGAGACGTGCAGTATCGTGAAAAACAGTTCTTCCGGGCAAAGAGTTTTGATGGTTTCGGCCCGTTGGGGCCGTGTCTGGTGACGACGGATGAGGTTGCTGATCCGCACGATCTCGCCATCTCGCTGGAAGTAAACGGTCGGCAGTTTCAGTCGAGCAACACCGGTAGCATGACGTTCAAGGTTTTTTACCTCGTTCACTATCTGTCTCACAGTATGACGCTCGAAGCCGGCGACATAATCGCGACGGGCACGCCCGCCGGCGTTGGAGTTTTTGCAATTCCTCCGCGTTTCTTGAAACAAGGCGATGCACTAAAAGCGACTATCGAGTCACTTGGCACACTAGCTAACCCGATTGTCTGAATTGGTGAGTTTACCCTAAACCCTCCGTGGACACGCCCACTCCAGCAAACCCGAAGACAAAAATCCTCGTGATCTCACCGTGGAAGGAGCGCTGGTCCCTCGGCGAGGGAGCCGGCGTATCCGACGACTATCACTTTATCGAAAACCTGACAAAAAAAGGTTTCGAGCTCCATTTTATCGTTCCCAAGGGTGGCGAACAGAAAGAACTGGGTTTCGAAAACCTGTTCTTTCACACCTATCCAAACTTCTTCGATGCCATGAGCGGTTGGCCGACCGCGCTCAAAAGAATTATCTGGCCCCTCGCATTTTGGACCTTGGTCTCGGTGCGCGCCCTGGTGGTGGGACGCCGCTTGCAACCCCATTTCGTGCTTGGCCACTCACATTATGCGACCGTGCCTGCTTACATGTGCCGAGAGTTGCTACGAGTGCCGTCGGGGGTCAAGCTCTTTGGAGTCATGGATCTCGTCCACACCGAATGGTCGCGACTCAAGTACTACTACAAGAACCTTGAACATATTCTTGCTATGAAGGTGCCACAGGACGTGTGGATTATACTCGACGACGGCACCAGCGGACGCGAAGCGGCTATACGCCATGGCGTTCCCTCCGATAAGATCCGTTTTTTGCCCAACGGGATCAATATTGAATGGGCGGCACAAACATATGAGCGCACGCGCGTGCGCGAAGAATTGTCGATCCCCAAGCAGGCAAAGGTGGTGCTCTTTTTGGCGCGCCTCGTCACTTCCAAACGGCCGCAGCTACTCATCC
>JAOTUR010000257.1 GCA_029863805.1 Candidatus Krumholzibacteriia bacterium
ACGCGGTCGCCACCCAGGTGCCTTGCTCGGGTTGCTCGGAGAGAAAGGTCACCGTTACGACCAGTCCCTCTGACGTGGCGACGCCGATGCCACGGTCGTTCGCATCGGCATACCGGCGCGCGTGCGGGTGCAGGAAATGTGGGTTGGATTCAGTCGTCGGTGCAGCGCCAGTGCCGACGTGGATGTTGGCATAAGAACGGGTAAAAGTCAAGGTGCAGCCGGGTATCATGAACGGCTTAGACGGGAGTGCGGGTTTTATGGCATTCTCATTCAATGGCAGACGCTGCTCGGCACGCTCTTGAACCCCTCGCACATCGCTGCCACCCCGCAGGCGTATGGGCACGGCTGGTTTTGCTCATCGGATTGACGGGGGCCATTGCCCTCACCACATCTCGTCCGGCCCTAACTACAGTGGCGGACTCGACGTTGCAAGGAACGGTCGTTGACGCGGGGAATCGAGAGCCCGTCGCCGGAGTCCGCATCATTCTAGACAGTCTTGTGATTCGGATATCCGCACCTGACGGGTCATTCGACTTCGGATCGCTCGCGGCGGGCAACCACATCCTCGCCTTTGAACACATCGCTTATAGTCGTCATGCGATCCGCTTCCGGTGGCCGCACGCCGACTTGCCGCTGGTGGTTCAGCTGCAACCCACGCACTTCGTGATCGAGCCCATCGACGTGACGGCAGAGCGCCCGTTGCCCTCGCTACCCGTCAGCGCGGTCTCCTTCGACCGCGCCGCGGCGACACTGACGCCGGGCAATATCGCAAACGACCCGTTGCGGACGGTGCAGTCACACCCCAGCGCCGCCACGGCCGGTATCGATTTTCTCTCGACCATGGCCGTGCGCGGCGGCAACACCGAGGAACACCGGGTTTACTTCGATGAACTGCCGTTGCGACACTACACGCACGTCGGCGGGTTTTCATCCGTCGTCTACGACGACATACTGGCGAGCACGGTGCTTGTTCCCGGCGCCGCGCCCATCCGCTACAAGGGCGCCCTGTCGGGGGTGGTGATGTTCATGCCAGAGAATCCGGATACCAGTTCGCTATCCTTGCGCTACGACATCACCTCTCTTGCGGGTGCCCTCACCCGTGTCGTGAGTCCGTCGCTAAAGTGGCAGGCGTCGGCGAAGTCTGACTTTTTTAACCTGCCCGTCTATCAGCAGGTGGGTGTCCAAACGCGGGGGTTCAAGGACCTGCTGGCGCGCGCGATCGTCTCCCCACGGGAAGCGCTGACGCTGACCCCAACACTACTCCTGGCGAGAGACTCCGAAACCGGCGTCCAGTTCAGCGGCGTGGGGCGCGAGCGTAAGACATCATCCGTACTGGCGGGTGTCGAACTATCCTATCGCCCTTCCGATTGGGAGTTCACGCTGCGGCCGTACTACTCCTACTATAGATCGCGCGACGCGCTGACCTGGTCCGGTAGCGCCCGCGAACACCGACTGTCGGAAGCCCACCTGTTTGGCGAGATCGGTCGACAGGGTACGGTCATCGGTGTTGGCATCTCTGGAGAGTTGGGCGCGATCCGGCATGAGGGTCATGGAGGTGACCTGAGCGACGCGCCCTTCTCCGCGTCAAGCGAGTTACGGTTTATTTACCGCGATGCGGTGGCTTTGGTGCTCGGTGGCGGCGGCTCGCGCGAGGAGTGGACATCGACCCTGGAACCCGAGGCATACGGATCGTTACGGATCGGTCCGGTTCAGTGGCTGACAGTATCGGGCGCCTACCGCCGGTCGCATCAATCGCCGTTCCTCTTTGCGGAGCGCCGCGACTTTGCATCGATTCCCATCGACGCGGGGGACTTATGGCGCAGTTTTACGGCGGGCGAGGATGCGCGGGCCGTGCGCATGGACCAGACGTCGGTCGAAGCGCGGGTCAGCCTGCCCTTTCGCACGTCTATCGAGGGTAACGGTTTCTGGCGCCGCTACGACGACCTGCTGTTGTGGGACTGGAGTGATTTTCCGGTGCCAGGCAACGTGGCCAACGGGGGCAGCGGCCGGGGCCATGGCTACGAGATCACCATCGCTCGGCACGACCCGGATTTTCTGTCGGTTGTAGCCTCGGTATCACGGGCACGGGTGTGGAAAACGGAGGGCACGCTCACCGAAGAACGGACAGGAGATTTCGATAAGCCCGATGCATGGCAGGTGGGCGGCAGCGTGCGCCTGTCGAAAAGCGTCCGCCTGTCGATGCGCTGGACGGATGTCGAGGGCCGGCCGTACACCCCGTACGATGAGCAGACCACACCGCCGACGACCGAACAGATCAACTCGGTTCGTCTGGATCGCTTCCGGCGGCTCGACGTCAAGCTCACCTTCGACATTGTCAACGAGGCCTATGGGGCCACCTTCTTCGTGGACATCGTTAATTTTTTCAACCGGCGCAACATTGCAACGACCTACGCCCTGGAGCTGAGCCCCGGGCAGTTCACGACAGTGCCTTACGGCGGCACGCGGTTCTTTCCCATCGGTGGCATCACCCTCCGCTGGTGAGCGGAATACCGCAAAAATGATGCATTCGCATCATTGTGTTTTCGCCCTCTTTCCCGGACTATGGTTCTCAGGTAACCGGTCGCGAGGCATGAATATCACCACGCCTCGCTCGTAGCGCGTTTCATACCACGTCTGCCTAACCGAGTGTTGTCAAGGGCACCAACAACACATTTGCCCAACCGGGTGTTGTCAGGAGTGGGGTTATGGGTGGCCTGTCGGTGGTGACAGCTTCTCTTGCGTGGGCGCTTCCGCTCACAACTCAACGTTTCATTGTGTGCCAGATCACGCCCGCGGGCAATGTGTCGCTTAGCCTCCTCTGGGAGGCGGCCGGATAAATCGAGCGATTCTCTAACACAAAGGGTGGAAGGAGTTGAGTGCAACGATGAAAGTTTTATCCGTGTTTCTCAGCATCTTGTTCTTCTCCAGCACTGCCGTTTACGCCGACCAGAATGTCTACCTGTACAGCGCGGAAGTTGCCGCGTTGATCGACGTGGAAGAGTATCTGGTCAGCGGAGAGGTTGTGGTGTTGACGGGCCCAGGATCGGAGAAGAACGTCGTTCGCGGACCCGCTCCCGCGCCGTATCCACAGATTCTCTTGTGGGAACCAGGCATCGAGCAACTCGGCGCCTCGGGCGCCGAGACCGACGGTATCGTGTTCGTGAACCACGGGACCCACTGGGTCAAGAATCGCCTGGCGCTGGTGCTGTGGCGTATCGACATCCCCCAAGCCTCGGCGCGCCTAGCGGGCGAATTCGGCGAGGATCTCACGGTGGCTCTGTGGGTCGACTGGAATCAGGATCAATTGTGGAACAAGAACGAAGTCATGATCCGTCGGCACATAAACCTCCAAGAGTACGTCCCTTTCCAGGACCAGACCGTGCACGTCTACTATTTAACGGCCTTTCGCGTGCCCGACCTCGACGCATGGTTGTCGATGCTAAAGAAGGGCGACAACAACCGCGACGTGCTGGATCTGTGGGTGCGGGGTGTCCTTGCCTATGACGATTCCGATATGAGTCCGGATGGCGAGCAGCTGTTCGGCGATGTCGAGGATTACCGGGTGAGGTACATGATGACGCCTCGGCCCAGGACCAAACGTGATCCATTCGGAGGATGAGCCCAAGAAGGAACCAGATGCTGGAGCGACAGGCTTCGACTTTGGCTCCACAATTCGTAAAGAGAGGAAATGTCATGAATCGCAATAAGTTCTTGCTCGTTTCCGCAGCGGTATTCATGGGCTTACTCCTGGTCATCCCGCGACCCTTTTTGGCCGGCGGCAGAGACGATGCCCAGGCCAAGATCTCCGCGGAACTGACAGAACAGCTCGCTGCCGCACGACCGGATGAGCCCGTGACGGCCATCGTCAAGATGCGCGAGACACCCAAAGTCGACGGCATCTACGGAAGACGAAGCGCCGTGTTTTCGGAGCTACGGCGAACGGCCAGCGTATCGCAAGCGGATCTAATCAATTATTTGAATTTGTCGACGGTTAAGCCCAGGGTCGAGCTGTATCGTTCGTTCTGGCTCGACAACCTGGTGTTGGTGAGGGCGACCAAGGACGTCATTACCGACATCGCCGCACGGCAGGATGTGCAAAGAGTATTCGAGAACTTCGTCGTCACGTTGCCCCCCAGGCCGGAGATCGCTGGCCCGCAGCGCTCCTCGACGGGGCAGCAGCAACAGGGGCAATTATGGGACTCGATCGACCACATCGGAGCAAAACAGGTGTGGACCAACTTTGGCTTGACCGGCAACGGTGTACGAGTCGGCGGACTCGATACCGGTGTGGACATCTCGCACCCCGATATCGCCGGCAAGATGATCACCAATAACGGTGCCGATCCCACCTATCCCGGGGGTTGGGCGGAGTTCGATGGTAACGGCAATATGGTGGCGGGTTCGGTACCCCACGACACCGATGAACACGGCACGCACACCACGGGAACCATGATCGGTGGCAACGCCAGCGGCTACGATATCGGTGTCGCGCCCGACGCGAGCCTGATGCACGGCCTGGTGATCCCGGGTGGCAGCGGATCATTTGCGCAGGTCATCGGTGGCATGGAATGGATCATCGATCCCGATGACAATGCGGTGACCGATGACGGAGCGCAAGTGGTCAACATGTCGCTGGGCGCGACCGGTGTGCACACCGCAATGGTCACGCCCACCGACAATATGGCGGCGGCGGGTGTGTTCCCGAGCTTTTCCATCGGCAATAGCGGTCCCGGATCGTCCACCACGGGCAGCCCGGGCAACGTGCCCAGCGCCTTTGGCGTGGGAGCGACCGATAGCTCGGATGTCATTGCGTCTTTCTCCAGCCGCGGTCCGGTGACGTGGAACAATCCACCCTACGTGGGCACGTACACCAAACCCGACATGTCTGCACCCGGTGTCAAGATTTACTCATCGGTACCGGGCGGTGGTTGGGAATGGACCGGCGGTGGTTTGGACTGGAGCGGTACCTCGATGGCCGCACCCCACCTCTCCGGCAGCGTGGCCCTCATGCTGCAGGCAAACCCCACGCTAACCGTCGACGACGTGAAGCTCTTGCTCTCACAGACGGCGCTCGATCTCGGTAGCGCGGGCATGGATAACAACTACGGATGGGGTCGCGTCGATGCATTTGGCGCGGTGAGCGGTGCGCTGGTGGGTCTGGGGACCCTCGAGGGAACGGTGTACAGCTCGGCCGGCGGCACGGTGGAAGGTGCTCAGG